>NZ_JAPNMC010000003.1:0-454149 GCF_026627565.1 Enterobacter cloacae complex sp. 2022EL-00788
TCGCCCCGGCCTGCAGGAAACGCCTCAGCGATTTACAGCCGGACCAGGGCGTCGCTGTAATTCATTTATTTTCCTGAAACAACATTCGTCGCTTTCGGTAAAAAAATTACTGGGGATCCCTCAGCCCACAGGGAGAGGGTGCAAACACCAAAAACGGCAACGGATGTTGCCGTTTTGCGTTTACCTCCATTCAGACCATTCCTGACAGTGTTCCATATTTCCTCCATTTTTCCGCTGTGTTACCTGACTAAACTAGTATCATTCCCCGAAAGAGCTTCAGGATGAGAACGTATAACGATGAAAGGCAGTAACAAATCCCGCTGGGCAATCGCCGCAGGTCTTTTTGTGGTGGTCCTTGCCGCCGCCTGGTACTGGCACAGCCAGTCCGCGAACTCCACGGCTCCCGCAGGCGCCAGCAGCCCGTCTCAGCGCCCGGCGGGCGGGGGTCGCCAGGGTATGCGCGGCGGCGCGCTGGCGCCGGTGCAGGCGGCAACGGCGGTGAATAAAGCGGTACCTCGTTATCTCACCGGGCTTGGAACCGTAACCGCCGCCAACACCGTCACGGTGCGCAGCCGCGTGGACGGCCAGCTGATGGCCATTCACTTCCAGGAAGGTCAGCAGGTGAAAGCCGGGGATTTGCTGGCCGAAATCGATCCAAGCCAGTTTAGGGTGGCGCTCGCGCAGGCGCAGGGGCAGCTCGCGAAAGATAAAGCTACCCTTGCCAACGCCCGGCGTGATTTAGCCCGCTATCAGCAGCTGGTCAAAACCAACCTCGTGTCGCGTCAGGAGCTGGATACCCAGCAGTCGCTGGTCAGCGAGTCTCAGGGGACCATTAAGGCCGACGAGGCCGCGGTCGCCAGCGCCCAGCTGCAGCTCGACTGGAGCCGGATCGTCGCGCCGATTGACGGGCGCGTCGGCCTGAAGCAGGTGGATATCGGCAACCAAATTTCCAGCGGCGACACCACGGGCATCGTGGTGATCACCCAGACGCATCCCGTCGATCTGGTCTTTACCCTGCCGGAAAGCGACATCGCCACGGTAGTGCAGGCGCAGAAGGCCGGAAAAGCGCTGGTGGTGGAAGCCTGGGATCGCACCAACAAGAAGAAGCTGAGCGAAGGCACGCTGCTGAGCCTGGATAACCAGATCGACACCACTACCGGCACCATCAAGCTAAAAGCACGCTTTAACAATCAGGACGATGCATTGTTCCCGAACCAGTTCGTCAATGCGCGAATGCTGGTTGCGACCGAGGAAAACGCGGTAGTGATCCCAACGGCGGCCCTGCAAATGGGCAGTGAAGGCAACTTTGTCTGGGTGCTCAACGGCGAAAACAAGGTTAGCAAGCATCTGGTGAAAACCGGCATCCAGGACAGCCAGACGGTGGTCATCGACGCCGGACTTTCTGCGGGTGACCGCGTCGTGACCGACGGTATCGACCGCCTGACCGAAGGCGCGCAGGTCGAGGTGGTGGAAGCCCGGACCGCGGGAGCAAAAGCCTGATGCAGGTAATGCCGCCGAGCTCCACAGGTGGGCCTTCACGCCTGTTTATTTTACGTCCGGTCGCAACGACCCTGCTGATGGTGGCGATCCTGCTGGCCGGGATAATTGGCTACCGTTTTCTGCCCGTGTCGGCGCTGCCGGAAGTGGACTACCCGACCATTCAGGTTATCACGCTCTATCCGGGCGCCAGCCCGGATGTGGTCACGTCCGCCATCACCGCCCCGCTGGAGCGCCAGTTTGGCCAGATGTCTGGCCTGAAGCAGATGTCCTCCCAGAGTTCCGGCGGCGCGTCGGTGGTGACGCTTCAGTTCCAGCTTACGCTGTCGCTGGACGTTGCCGAGCAGGAGGTGCAGGCCGCCATTAACGCCGCCACCAACCTGCTGCCGTCTGACCTGCCGAACCCGCCGGTCTACAGCAAGGTCAACCCGGCGGATCCGCCGATCATGACGCTTGCCGTGACGTCGTCCGCTATGCCGATGACGCAGGTGGAAGACATGGTCGAAACCCGCGTGGCGCAGAAGATTTCGCAGGTCTCAGGCGTGGGGCTGGTAACGCTCGCGGGCGGCCAACGCCCCGCCGTGCGCGTTAAGCTCAACGCCCAGGCCATCGCCGCGCTGGGGTTGACCAGCGAAACCATTCGCACCGCCATCAGCAGCGCTAACGTCAACTCGGCGAAAGGCTCGCTGGACGGCCCTGACCGGGCGGTCACCCTCTCCGCCAACGACCAGATGCAGTCCGCCGATGAGTACCGCCAGCTGATTGTGGCCTATCAAAACGGCGCGCCGATCCGCCTTGGCGACGTGGCTACCGTTGAGCAAGGGGCCGAAAACAGCTGGCTCGGGGCGTGGGCCAACGGGCAGCAGGCAATCGTCATGAACGTGCAGCGCCAGCCGGGCGCGAACATTATTGATACCGCCGACAGCATTCGCACCATGCTGCCGCAGCTGGTGGAAAGCCTGCCGAAGTCGGTCAGCGTGAAGGTGCTTTCGGATCGCACCACCAACATTCGCGCCTCGGTCACCGACACCCAGTTTGAGCTAATGCTGGCGATTGCGCTGGTGGTGATGATCATCTACCTGTTCCTGCGTAACGTCCCGGCCACCATCATTCCTGCCGTCGCGGTGCCGCTCTCGCTGGTCGGCACCTTCGCGGTGATGGTGTTCCTCGATTTCTCCATCAACAACCTGACGCTGATGGCGCTGACCATCGCCACCGGGTTCGTGGTGGATGACGCCATCGTGGTTATCGAGAACATCTCGCGCTATATCGAAAAGGGCGAAAAACCGCTGGCCGCCGCGCTGAAAGGGGCCGGCGAAATTGGCTTTACCATCATCTCGCTGACCTTTTCGCTGATTGCGGTGCTGATCCCGCTGCTGTTTATGGGCGATATCGTCGGCCGCCTGTTCCGCGAGTTTGCCGTCACGCTGGCGGTCGCCATTCTCATCTCCGCCGTGGTGTCGCTGACGCTCACGCCGATGATGTGCGCCCGCATGCTGAGCCATGAGTCCCTGCGCAGGCAAAACCGCTTCTCCCGCGCCTCTGAGCGGATGTTCGAGCGCGTTATTGCCGCCTACGGCCGCGTGCTGGCGAAAGTGCTGAACCATCCCTGGGCAACGCTCGGCGTGGCGCTGGGTACGCTGGCGCTCAGCGTGATGCTGTGGGTATTCATCCCGAAAGGCTTCTTCCCGATTCAGGATAACGGCATTATTCAGGGCACGCTTCAGGCGCCACAGTCGGTCTCCTTCGCGAACATGGCGCAGCGCCAGCAGCAGGTGGCGGAGATCGTCATGAAAGATCCGGCGGTGGAAAGCCTGACCGCCTACGTGGGCGTGGACGGCACTAACCCGGCGCTGAACAGCGCGCGCCTGCAAATTAACCTCAAACCGCTCGATGACCGCGACGACCGGATCAGCGCGGTGATTGAGCGCCTGCAAAGCGCCGTGGCACGGGTGCCGGGCATTGAGCTGTACCTGCAGCCGATTCAGGATTTAACCATCGATACCCAGGTAAGCCGCACGCAGTACCAGTTCACGCTCCAGGCCACCTCGCTCGAGGCCCTGAGCACCTGGGTGCCGCAGCTGGTCGACAGGCTGAAGGCGCTGCCGCAGGTTTCTGACGTCAGCAGCGACTGGCAGGACAAAGGGCTGGCGGCCTACGTCAACGTCAACCGCGACACCGCCAGCCGCCTGGGCATTACCATGTCCGACGTGGATAACGCGCTGTATAACGCCTTTGGCCAGCGCCTCATCTCCACCATCTATACCCAGGCGAACCAGTACCGCGTGGTGCTGGAGCACAACACGGAAAATACGCCGGGGCTGGCCGCGCTGGACTCGGTACGCCTGACCAGCAAAGACGGCGGCATTGTGCCGCTAAGCGCCATCGCGACGGTGGAGGAGCGTCATACCCCGCTGTCGATTAACCATCTCGATCAGTTCCCGTCCACCACCATTTCCTTCAACGTGCCGGACGGTTATTCGCTGGGCGAGGCGGTGGAGGCTATTCTGGGCGCAGAGAAAGCGCTCAGCTTCCCGTCCGACATTCAGACCCAGTTCCAGGGCAGTACATTGGCGTTCCAGGCCGCGCTGGGCAGCACCGTCTGGCTGATTGTCGCGGCTGTGGTGGCGATGTATATCGTGCTCGGGGTGCTGTATGAGAGCTTTATCCATCCGATCACTATTCTCTCCACCCTGCCGACGGCGGGCGTAGGGGCGCTGCTGGCGCTGATGCTGGCGGGCAGCGAGCTGGACGTGATCGCGATAATTGGCATCATCCTGCTTATCGGGATCGTGAAGAAAAACGCCATCATGATGATCGACTTTGCCCTTGCCGCCGAGCGCGAGCAGGGCATGGCGCCGCGCGAGGCTATCTTCCAGGCCTGCCTGCTGCGCTTTCGTCCGATCCTGATGACTACCCTCGCCGCCCTGCTGGGCGCGCTGCCGCTGATGCTGAGCACCGGCGTGGGGGCGGAATTGCGCCGTCCGCTGGGTATCGGCATGGTCGGCGGCCTGCTGGTGAGCCAGGTGCTGACGCTGTTCACCACGCCGGTCATTTACCTGCTGTTTGACCGTCTGGCGCTGTGGACGAAAAGCCGCTTCCCGAAACGTGAAGAGGAGGCGTAAGTGAAGTTTTTCGCCCTCTTCATTTACCGCCCGGTGGCGACCATATTGCTCTCCGTCGCCATTACGCTGTGCGGCGTGCTGGGCTTCCGGCTGCTGCCGGTGGCGCCGCTGCCGCAGGTGGATTTCCCGGTGATCATGGTCAGCGCCTCGCTGCCGGGCGCGTCGCCTGAAACCATGGCCTCGTCCGTTGCAACACCGCTTGAACGGTCGCTTGGGCGCATTGCCGGGGTCAACGAAATGACCTCCAGCAGCTCGCTGGGCAGCACGCGCATCATCCTGGAGTTCAGCTTCGACCGGGACATCAACGGCGCGGCGCGTGACGTGCAGGCCGCGATCAACGCCGCGCAAAGCCTGCTGCCGAGCGGCATGCCGAGCCGCCCAACCTACCGCAAAGCCAACCCGTCCGATGCGCCGATCATGATCCTGACGCTCACCTCGGAGACCTACTCTCAGGGCGAGCTGTACGATTTTGCCTCCACGCAGCTGGCGCAGACCATTGCCCAGATTGACGGCGTGGGCGACGTGGACGTCGGCGGCAGCTCCCTGCCCGCCGTGCGCGTGGGGCTGAATCCGCAGGCGCTGTTTAATCAGGGCGTGTCGCTGGACGATGTGCGTTCCGCCATCAGTAGCGCCAACGTGCGCAAGCCCCAGGGGGCGATTGAGGACGGCAGCCACCGCTGGCAGATCCAGACCAACGACGAGCTGAAAACCGCCGCCGAGTATCAGCCGTTGATTATTCACTACAACAACGGCGCGGCGGTGCGCTTAAGCGACGTCGCCAGCGTTACCGACTCGGTGCAGGACGTGCGTAACGCTGGGATGACCAACGCCAAACCGGCAATTTTGCTGATGATCCGCAAGCTGCCGGAAGCCAACATCATCCAGACGGTGAACAGCATCCGCGCGCGCCTGCCGGAGCTGCAGGAAACCATTCCGGCGGCAATCGATCTGCAGATTGCGCAGGACCGCTCCCCCACTATTCGCGCCTCGCTCGAAGAGGTAGAGCAAACGCTGATTATCTCCGTGGCGCTGGTGATCCTGGTGGTGTTTCTGTTCCTGCGCTCGGGTCGCGCCACGCTTATTCCCGCCGTTGCGGTGCCGGTGTCGCTGATAGGCACCTTTGCCGCCATGTACCTGTGCGGCTTTAGCCTCAACAACCTGTCGCTGATGGCGCTGACGATTGCCACCGGCTTTGTGGTGGATGACGCCATCGTGGTGCTGGAGAATATCTCGCGCCATCTGGAAGCAGGCATGAAGCCATTGCAGGCGGCGCTTCAGGGAACGCGCGAGGTGGGCTTCACGGTGCTGTCCATGAGCCTGTCGCTGGTGGCGGTATTCCTGCCGCTGCTGCTGATGGGCGGCCTCCCCGGACGGCTGCTGCGTGAATTTGCCGTTACCCTCTCGGTGGCGATTGGCATTTCGCTGGTTATCTCGCTGACGCTCACGCCAATGATGTGCGGCTGGATGCTCAGGCGCAGCAGGCCGCACTCCCAGCCGCGCCGCAAAGGCTTTGGCCGTTTCCTGATGGCGATGCAGGAGGGCTACGGCAGGTCGCTGAAGTGGGTGCTGAACCACACGCGGATGGTCGGGCTGGTGCTTATCGCCACCATTGGCCTTAACGTCTGGATGTACATCACCATCCCAAAAACCTTCTTCCCGGAGCAGGATACCGGGGTGCTGATGGGGGGCATTCAGGCGGACCAGAGCATTTCGTTCCAGGCGATGCGCGGCAAGCTCCAGGACTTTATGAAGATCATCCGGGAAGATCCGGCCGTGGACAACGTGACCGGCTTTACCGGCGGCTCGCGCGTTAACAGCGGGATGATGTTTATTACCCTTAAGCCGCGCGGCGAGCGTAACGACACCGCGCAGCAGGTGATTGACCGCCTGCGGGTGAAGCTCGCCAAAGAGCCGGGGGCAAACCTGTTTCTGATGGCCGTTCAGGATATCCGCGTCGGCGGTCGTCAGGCTAACGCCAGCTACCAGTACACCCTGCTCTCGGACGATTTATCCGCCCTGCGCGAGTGGGAGCCGAAAATACGTAAAGCGCTGGCCGCGCTGCCGCAGCTGGCGGACGTGAACTCCGACAGCCAGAACAACGGCGCGGAGATGGCGCTCACCTACGATCGTGAAACCATGGCGCGGCTGGGCATTAACGTCGAAGCGGCTAACAGCCTGCTTAACAACGCCTTCGGCCAGCGCGAAGTGTCCACCATCTACCAGCCGATGAACCAGTATAAGGTGGTGATGGAGGTGGATCCGCGCTACACCCAGGACATCAGCGCGCTGGACAAGATGTTTGTCATCAACAGCGACGGCAAGGCGATTCCGCTGTCGTACTTCGCCAGCTGGCAGCCGTCGAACGCACCGCTGTCGGTGAACCATCAGGGGCTTTCTGCCGCCTCGACCGTGTCGTTTAACCTGCCGACCGGCTCGTCGCTTTCTGAGGCCAGCGATGCCATCAACCGCGCCATGACCCAGCTCGGGGTGCCCTCCTCCGTGCGCGGCAGCTTTGCCGGTACGGCGCAGGTCTTCCAGGAGACCATGAACTCGCAGGTCATTTTGATTCTGGCGGCGATTGCGACGGTCTATATCGTGCTGGGCGTGCTTTATGAAAGCTACGTGCATCCGTTAACCATTCTCTCAACGCTTCCTTCAGCGGGCGTGGGAGCGCTGCTGGCCCTGGAGCTGTTCGGTGCGCCCTTCAGCCTCATCGCGCTTATCGGGATCATGCTATTAATAGGTATTGTGAAGAAAAACGCGATTATGATGGTCGACTTCGCGCTGGACGCCCAGCGCAACGGCAACCTCACGCCGGACGAGGCGATATTTCAGGCCTGTCTGCTGCGTTTTCGCCCGATCATGATGACTACGCTTGCGGCGCTGTTCGGTGCCCTGCCGCTGGTTATTTCCGGCGGTGACGGCTCTGAGCTGCGCCAGCCGCTGGGGATCACCATCGTCGGCGGGCTGGTGATGAGCCAGCTGTTGACCCTGTACACCACGCCGGTGGTCTATCTGTTCTTCGATCGCCTGCGGCTGCGTTTTTCGCGTAAAAAGAGAATCACGGTGACCGAGTAAATGACCGAACTCCCCGGTAACGTTCGCTGGCAGTTGTGGATAGTCGCGTTCGGCTTCTTTATGCAGTCGCTGGACACGACCATCGTTAACACCGCCCTCCCCTCGATGGCCAAAAGCCTGGGAGAGAGCCCGCTGCACATGCATATGGTGATTGTCGCCTACGTGCTGACGGTCGCCGTGATGCTGCCCGCCAGCGGCTGGCTGGCGGATAAGGTCGGCGTGCGGAATATCTTCTTTACCGCCATCGTGCTGTTTACCGCCGGCTCGCTGCTGTGCGCTCAGGCCAATACCCTCGATCGGCTGGTGATGGCGCGCGTGCTGCAGGGCGTCGGCGGCGCGATGATGGTGCCCGTCGGGCGTTTAACGGTGATGAAAATTGTTCCGCGCGAGCAGTATATGGCGGCGATGACCTTCGTCACCCTGCCCGGCCAGGTTGGCCCGCTGCTCGGCCCGGCGCTGGGCGGGGTGCTGGTGGAGTACGCGTCCTGGCACTGGATTTTCCTGATTAACCTTCCGGTCGGCATCATCGGCGCGATTGCCACCCTGATGCTGATGCCGAACTACAAAATGCAGACCCGGCGCTTCGATTTCTTCGGCTTTATCCTGCTGGCTGCCGGGATGGCAACGCTCACCCTGGCGCTCGACGGCCAAAAAGGGCTGGGCATTTCGGCCCTCTCGCTCGCCGCGCTGGTAGGACTGGGAATTACCGCCATCCTCTGGTACCTGTGGCATGCCAGAGGCAACGAGAAGGCGCTGTTCAGCCTGAACCTGTTTAAAAACCCCACCTACCGTCTGGGGCTGCTCGGCAGCTTCGCCGGGCGCATCGGCAGCGGTATGCTGCCGTTTATGACGCCGGTGTTTTTGCAGATCGGCATGGGCTTTTCGCCGTTCCATGCCGGATTGATGATGATCCCGATGGTGCTCGGCAGCATGGGGATGAAGCGCATCGTGGTGCAGGTGGTAAACCGCTTCGGCTATCGCCGCGTGCTGGTGGCGTCAACGCTCGGGCTGGCGCTGGTCAGCCTGCTGTTTATGGCCGTGGCGCTGCTGGGCTGGTACTACATCCTGCCGCTGGTGCTGTTTTTGCAGGGGACAATCAACGCCATGCGCTTTTCATCGATGAACACCCTGACGCTTAAGGATCTGCCGGACGAGCTGGCGAGCAGCGGCAACAGCCTGCTGTCGATGATCATGCAGCTTTCCATGAGCGTGGGGGTCACGGTGGCCGGTATGCTGCTGGGTATGTACGGCCAGCAGCATCTCAGCGTCGACACCCCCGTCGCGCATCAGGTCTTTTTCTTTACCTATATCAGCATGGCGGTCATTATCGCCCTGCCCGCTTTTATCTTTGCCAGAGTGCCGAATGACGCGACTAAAAACGTCGTGCTCCGCCGCGGCAAAAGGAGTGCACCATGAAATTCTGGCGTCCCGGGATCACCGGCAAGCTTTTTTTAGCCATTTTCGCCACCTGTATTGTTCTGCTGATCACCATGCACTGGGCGGTGCGGGTCAGCTTCGAGCGCGGCTTTATTGATTACATCAAGCACGGAAACGAGCAGCGGTTACAGGGCTTAAGCGACGCGCTGGGCGAGCAGTACGGCCTGCACGGTAACTGGCGTTTTCTGCGCAACAACGACCGCTTTGTGTTTCAAATCCTTCGCTCGCTGGAGCACGATAATGACGACGACCGCCCGGGGCCGGGCATGCCGCCGCACGGCTGGCGCACCCAGTTCTGGGTGATAGACCAGGACAGGCGCGTGCTCGTCGGCCCGCGCTCGCCGGTACCGCCGGATGGTACAAAGCGCGCCATCACCTCGAACGGCGCCACGGTAGGCTGGGTTATTGCCTCGCCGGTCGAGCGGCTGACGCGCAACACCGACATCAACTTTGACCGCCAGCAGCGTCAGACCAGCTGGCTGATCGTCGCCCTCTCCACCCTGCTTGCGGCACTCGCCACCTTCCCGCTGGCGCGGGGCCTGCTGGCGCCGGTTAAGCGTCTGGTTGAAGGTACGCACAAGCTGGCGGCGGGCGATTTCTCTACCCGCGTGGACACCCGCAGTCAGGATGAACTGGGCAAGCTGGCGCAGGACTTCAACCAGCTCGCCAGCACGCTGGAGAAAAACCAGCAGATGCGCCGCGACTTTATGGCTGACATTTCGCACGAGCTGCGCACCCCGCTGGCGGTGCTGCGAGGCGAGCTGGAGGCGATTCAGGACGGCGTGCGGCAGTTCACCCCCGAATCCGTGGCCTCGTTGCAGGCGGAGGTGGGTACGCTGACCAAGCTGGTGAACGATCTGCATCAGCTGTCCATGTCCGACGAAGGCGCGCTGGCCTACCAGAAGGCGCCAGTCGACGCGATCAATATTCTTGAAGTCGCGACCGGCGCGTTCCGGGAACGCTTCGCCAGCCGTGACCTGAAAATCAACCTCTCGCTGCCGGACAGCGCGGTGGTGTTTGGCGACAAAGATCGCCTGATGCAGCTGTTCAATAACCTGCTGGAAAACAGCCTTCGCTATACCGACGGCGGCGGCGCGCTGCATATTTCCGGCAGGCAGGAGAACGGACGCTTTGCCCTGACCTTCGCGGACTCCGCCCCTGGCGTAAAGGATGCGCAGCTGGAAAAACTGTTCGAGCGCTTTTACCGCACCGAAGGTTCCCGCAACCGTGCCAGCGGCGGCTCCGGTCTCGGGCTGGCGATTTGCGTCAACATCGTGGAGGCGCACGGCGGCACCATTCGCGCCGCGCATTCGCCTTTTGGCGGGGTTAGCATTACAGTAGAGTTACCTCTGGAACGGGATTTATCGAGGGAAGCATGACCGAATTACCGATTGACGACAACACGCCCCGCATTTTGATCGTGGAAGACGAGCCTAAGCTTGGGCAGTTACTGATCGACTATTTACGCGCCGCAAGCTACGCCCCGTCGCTTATCAGCCACGGCGACCAGGTACTGCCCTACGTGCGCCAGACGCCGCCGGATCTGATCCTGCTGGATCTGATGCTGCCGGGCACCGACGGCCTGACCCTGTGCCGCGAGATTCGTCGTTTCTCCGACGTTCCCATCGTGATGGTGACGGCCAAAATAGAAGAGATCGACCGCCTGCTGGGACTGGAAATTGGCGCCGACGATTACATCTGCAAGCCATACAGCCCGCGGGAGGTGGTTGCCCGCGTGAAAACCATTCTGCGCCGCTGCAAGCCGCAGCGCGAACTCCAGGTGCAGGATGCGCAAAGCCCGCTGATTGTTGACGAAAGCCGCTTCCAGGCGAGCTGGCGCAGCAAAATGCTGGACCTGACGCCCGCCGAGTTCCGCCTGCTTAAAACCCTCTCCCACGAGCCGGGGAAAGTGTTTTCCCGCGAACAGCTGCTCAACCACCTGTATGACGACTACCGCGTGGTAACCGACCGCACCATCGACAGCCACATCAAAAACCTGCGCCGCAAGCTGGAGGCGCTGGATGCCGACCAGTCGTTTATTCGCGCGGTGTACGGCGTGGGGTATCGCTGGGAAGCGGACGCGTGCCGGATTACCTGACAACATTCTCCCCTCACCCTGCCATCTCCCCAGGGGGAAGATGGTGTTTTAGTCCCCTCTCCCCCCTGGGGAGAGGGTTAGGGTGAGGGGTCCGGGCTTTACCTCCCCGCCCCGCAGCGCTACAATGCCCGCCCTTAAAGTGGGGGATCTCCCCTTACCGCTGCACCAGGTGTATGCGGATCTGACCTGTCATCAGAACGAGAACAAACATGTTTAAACCGGAACTCCTTTCCCCGGCGGGAACGCTGCAAAATATGCGTTACGCTTTCGCCTACGGTGCCGACGCCGTCTACGCGGGCCAGCCGCGCTACTCGCTGCGCGTGCGCAACAACGAATTCAACCACGAGAACCTGCAGCTCGGCATCAACGAAGCGCATGCTCTGGGCAAAAAATTCTACGTGGTGGTCAACATCGCGCCGCACAACGCCAAGCTGAAAACGTTCATTCGCGACCTGAAGCCGGTGGTGGACATGGGGCCGGACGCGCTGATCATGTCGGACCCGGGTTTAATCATGCTGGTTCGGGAGAATTTCCCGGAGATGGATATTCACCTCTCCGTGCAGGCTAACGCCGTCAACTGGGCAACGGTGAAATTCTGGAAACAGATGGGGCTGACCCGCGTCATTCTGTCTCGCGAACTGTCCCTTGAAGAGATCGAAGAGATCCGCACCCAGGTGCCGGATATGGAAATCGAAATCTTCGTTCACGGCGCGCTGTGCATGGCCTACTCCGGCCGCTGCCTGCTCTCCGGCTATATCAACAAGCGCGATCCGAACCAGGGTACCTGCACCAACGCCTGCCGCTGGGAGTACAACGTTCAGGAAGGCAAAGAGGATGACATAGGCAATATCGTGCACAAACACGAGCCGATACCGGTTACGAACGTTGAGCCTACGCTTGGCATCGGCGCGCCAACCGACAGCGTGTTTATGATTGAAGAAGCCAAACGTCCGGGCGAGTACATGACCGCCTTTGAGGACGAGCACGGCACCTACATCATGAACTCGAAAGATCTGCGCGCCATTGCGCACGTTGAGCGCCTGACCCAGATGGGCGTGCACTCTCTGAAAATTGAAGGCCGCACCAAGTCTTACTACTACTGCGCCCGCACCGCGCAGGTGTACCGTAAAGCCATTGACGATGCCGCCGCCGGAAAACCGTTCGACACCAGCCTGCTGGAAACGCTGGAAGGCCTGGCGCATCGCGGCTATACCGAAGGCTTCCTGCGTCGCCATACGCACGACGACTACCAGAACTACGATCACGGCTACTCCGTTTCCGAGCGTCAGCAGTTTGTCGGCGACTTCACCGGCGAGCGCAAAGGCGCGCTGGCGGCCGTGGCGGTAAAAAACAAATTCACCAAAGGCGACAGCCTGGAGCTGATGACCCCGCAGGGCAACATGAACTTCCGTCTGGAGCATCTGGAAAACGGTAAAGGTGAAGCGATTGAGGTTGCGCCGGGTGACGGACACACCGTGTGGCTGCCGGTACCGGAAGAGGTGGAGCTGGAGTTTGCGCTGTTGATGCGCAATTTTGAAGGTGAAAACACCCGAAATCCGCACGGCAAATAGTCAATCAGCGGGATTTTTTCGCGCCGGGATAATTCTTAGAATCGGATCACATACCGCTTCGTTCAATATGGGTATTATCCCCCCCGCTGAAAAACATAACCCATAAATGCTAGCTGTACCAGGAACCACCTCCTTAGCCTGCGTAATCTCCCTTACGCGGGCTTATTTTTTTGTTAACTCCTGAAATTCTTCCCCCTGATAAATATGGCGTTGCATTGACCCGGGAAAGGTTTGTGTCAGCATCAGGCGTATCATCTAAGGAAATCGAACGAACAAAGGATGCTAATCACATTTTTTAATGGATTTGAGAGGGATGAACACTATTCGGAACATTCCTAATTTTAAGTGTTAACAGGACCTTTACTCTTGATTTAATAACAGTCAACGTTTCACACGGACGGAGAGATGAAGTGACATTCACAGGACAGTTTTCAAAAGATCTTCCAGATTACGAACTCGCACGCAGTCTTGGTCTTGCCTCTGGCGGCGATATAAATTTCACAGCACTTGCTGGTCAACTAGACTGCAGCAGAAATTTTAGCCAGGCCGGGATTATCTACTCAGACGGTACACGTCAGTGGCTAGTAAGGCCATCAAGAAGGATTGCGACACCAAACGAAAGCTCGGTTAGTCATGTAGTCATAACCAAAGTAAATGCCTCACAAGTTAACCCCGTTCATGCAACAACGGCTACGATTCAGTCCCCTTCCCTGGCGACTGAAATTGGTTCAACGGCAATTTCCTGCGGAGCCGCAATTCTTACTGTTGTACTTGCGGCAGGGGCCGGTATGGCTATACCTCTCACTGCAGGGTCTTCCGGTGCTATAGCCGCTGTGATTTTAGCCGGTGGTGTAGCAACTGGAATTCAATGTGCAAATGGGCTTGGCCGACTATCGTTGATTGCTATGAATCATGATGACTACGTTGCGTGGATGGACTCCCAGGAGTGGTATACAGCAACCAACACAGCCCTGGATGCGATTTCTCTTGCCGGGGCTGCTGCGGGTCTAAAAAGCGCTGCATTAACATATCGCCTTCTTAACCGTTCATCGTCTGAGAGTTTGCTCTCCTTATTACAAAAAATGAGCCGGGCCGACCGTACGCGATTAACAGAGGAGATTATTCGTATCCGCAATCCCGGCATCTCGAATTCAGGTGTAAAAGCAGCAATGAAGGCAGGCGTGTATCCCAAACGTTATCCGTCAGAAGCGTTGCAGTTGCTCTTACAGCGTGAGTTGCTGAATACCATTTCAAATTCTTCTGCCTTCGTTGGAAGTGCCATCTCAGGAAATATCAGAAATCCACAGAATGTTGCACAAACGGGTAAATACATTTTTGGTTTAATTCAGTCTTTTTCATTTACAGGAAGTTTTTGACCCGTCCATGATGAAATACATTAAAGATAGCCTTGCATTAAGTGCTTTGGTTAAAAGTAAAATGGCGACCGATGATCTCAACCAGCTTGAAACATTAAAAGAACAGTTAAAAGATCGGTTCGGCGTTCCTGTGGGCGTCCATATGACAGGAATTCCTTTGGCAGTGAGCACGTTACTGGCTATTTTTTGCTACGCCATGCTGCAAGTGTCCCTCTGGTTGTTACTGTTTCGCTGGCTCGGTTTACCCGAATTTAAGGTTATGATGGGAGTATTCATTGCAGCGATTGTGTATTGCCTGGTAGTGATGAGCACGATGTTTCTGACTACACGAGGTTCTTTACCTGGATATAAACTGCATATTTTCGTCATTACGCTGACAGGCATAATGAGCATCATTTATTTCATCTGGACGGGGATTTCGCTTTTATTCGGCCCTGTTGAGAACTACACACCGCAAATAACCTCTTTGCTGGGGCTGGGATGTTTCTTTCTGAACATTATGTGGATGAATTCATCGATTTTTTACCGCTCCATTGCGCTAACGCTACATAATCGGGTCTGGCGTAAGCAGCTCAAAATCGAGGCAAGGCCAATGTCACACCTCAAACGTGGACCACAATAGTCAATTGAGCGGCAGTAGTATGCACTGTAAGCGCTACGGGGTTCTTTAGTCGATTTCAAAGCCCCTTACGCGGGCTTATTTTTTGCCTTTCATCCTGTTCTTACCCGCTTTTTCCCTCTCTGGGATACACTCTTTCTATAGCTAAAAAAGGGAGCAACCCGGATGGCAACCTATCCAGACAGTTTATTAATTCTTAACGGCAAGAGTGCAGGCAACGATCTGCTGCGCCAGGCGATTACCGAATTGCGTGAAGACGGAGCATGCATACACGTGCGGGTAACGTTTGAAAAAGGCGATGCGGCGCGCTACATCGACGAGGGCATCAGGTTAGGTGTTCAGACCATCATTTCCGGCGGCGGCGACGGAACCATCAACGAGATCGCCGGTGCGCTCATTGACCTCAACGCCGCAGCTCGCCCGGCGATGGGGATTTTACCGCTCGGTACCGCCAACGATTTTGCCACCAGCGCCGGTATTCCGGAGGATGTGGGAAAAGCGCTACAGCTGGCCATTCTTGGTAAGGCTACCGCCGTCGATATTGCTCAGGTTAATGAAAAAACCTGCTTTATCAATATGGCGACGGGCGGTTTCGGCACCCGCATTACCAGCGAAACGCCGGAAAAACTTAAGGCCGCGCTGGGCGGCGTTTCGTATCTCATCCATGGCCTGATGCGCATGGATACGCTCAGGCCCGACAGCTGTGAGATCCAAGGTGAAAACTTCCACTGGCAGGGCGACGCGCTGGTGATTGGTATCGGCAACGGGCGGCAGGCGGGGGGCGGTCAGCAGCTTTGCCCGGAAGCATTGATCAACGACGGTCAATTACAGCTGCGTATTTTTACCGGCGACGGGCTGCTGCCAGCGCTGTTCACCACGCTGACGCAGCCGGAGGAGAGCCCAAATATTATCGACGGGAAATCCGCGTGGTTTGAGGTGATCGCCCCACACGGCATGACCTTTAACCTAGACGGGGAGCCGCTGAGCGGAGAGCGCTTCCGCATCGAAGTTTTGCCCGGAGCGCTGCAGTGCCGGCTGCCGCCTGACTGTCAGCTGTTGCGCTGATATTTTACCGGGTAGCGGCCTACGCTTTCCCCCCTCAACCCTGCGGGTGAGGGCAACGGATCGCACAAACCTAATACACCGCCACCTCCCGCGCCATCTCGCGGGAGTACTGCTGGCTGGCATTGACCAGCATCCTCGTATAGTCGGTCTTCGCTTTCCCGGCGACCAGCTCGTCTACCGTCAGGCTTTCGAGAATTTTGCCGTACTGCATCACCGCCACCTTCCGACACAGATGGGCAATCACGCCCAGATCGTGCGTCACCATCAGGTAGGTCAGATTCGACTCACGCTGGAGCTCCGCCAGCAGGTTAAGGATCTCCGCCTGCACGGAAACGTCCAGCGCGGAAGTCGGTTCATCCAGCAGCAGCACCTGCGGCTCCAGAATCAGCGCCCGGGCAATCGCCACGCGCTGGCGCTGTCCGCCTGAAAGCTGATGGGGATAGCGGTCACGAAAGGCGCGGTTCAGCCCCACTTTATCCAGCAGGGCGTGAACGCGCCGATCCCGGTCTTTTATACCGTGAATGTGCAGCGGCTCTTCCAGAATATCGCCGATGGTGTGGCGCGGATGCAGCGAGCCGTACGGATCCTGAAACACCATCTGTACCCGACGACAGCGTTCACGGCTGATGCGCTTTTCCAGCGGCCTGCCGTCAATCGCCAGTTCGCCCTCCCAGTGGATAAACAGCCCGGCAAGGCATTTCAGCACGGTAGTTTTGCCCGAACCGGACTCGCCCACCAGGCCGTAAATCTCCCCTTCCGCAACGCTAATACTCACATCATCCAGCACCTGATTGCGCTTTTCGCCCTCGCCAAACGTCAGGTTGAGGTGTTTTATCTCGATCATCTCTGCTCCTTAATCGGTGAGCCAGCTGGCCTGACGCTGCAAAACCGGCAGCGTCGGGCGGCGATGGTTGATTTCCGGCAGTGCGCTAATTAAGCCCTGAGTATAGGGATGCTTCGCGTTGTGCAGCTCCTTCGCGGCAATCGACTCCACCACCCGTCCGGCGTACATCACCAGCACCCGGTCGCAGAAGCTGCGCACAAGGTTGATGTCGTGGCTGATGAAGATCAGCCCCAGACCGCGGGACTGCACCAGGTCGTCGAGCAGGCCCAGCACCTGCAGGCGAACCGAAACGTCCAGCGCCGAAGTGGGTTCGTCGGCAATAACCAGCTCCGGATCGGTGATAAGCATCATGGCGATCATGATGCGCTGCCCCTGCCCGCCGGAAATCTCGTGCGGATAGAGGTGGTAAACCCGCTCCGGCTGGCGGATACGCACCACGTCGAGCATCTCCAGCACCTTCGCTTTGGCTTCAGCCTTGCGCCCGGGGTGATGGGTCAGCCAGGCTTCAGCAATCTGATCCCCCACGCACACCACCGGATTGAGGGAATACTTCGGGTCCTGCATGATCATCGAAATCCGCTTGCCGCGAATGCCGCGCATCTGCGCCTCGCTGACGATGCGAAGATCGACATCGCCGAACTGCATCCGCTCGGCGCGGATCTGCGCCTTGGCCGGATGCAGGCGCAGCAGCGCCCGCCCGACGGTGGATTTACCGGAGCCAGATTCGCCAACAATCGCCAGCTTCTCGCGTCCGAGCTGGAAAGAGACGCCGCGCACCGCGTTTGTAACCGCGCCGCCGTTGATGAAATCGACGTGGAGGTCGCGCACGTCGAGCAAGGTGTTATTCGCTGCGGGGATCGAGGATGTCACGTAGGCCATCTCCTAAGAAGTTGAACGCCAGGCTGTTAATCAGGATCGCCAGCCCCGGAATAGTTACCACCCACCAGCACTCCATCATGTAGGTACGGCCGCTGGAGATCATCGCCCCCCACTCCGGCTCTGGCGGCTGCGCGCCGAGACCGAGGAAGCCCAGTCCGGCCGCGGTGAGGATGATCCCGGCCATGTTCATGGTGATACGAATAATCACCGACGGCAGGCACAGCGGGACGATGTGGCGCCACAGCACGCGCGCGGGGGACGCTCCCTGCAAACGTACGGCGGAGATAAAATCGGCCTGCCGCAACGAGAGCGTTTCGGCGCGCGCCAGGCGGGCAATCGGCGGCCAGGCAGTGAGCGTAATGGCAATCACCACGTGCTCCAGCCCCGGCCCGAGCGCCGCGACAAACGCCAGGGCCAGCACCAGGCTCGGAAACGAGATAAAGATATCGGTGACGCGCATCAGCACCGCATCAACCTTGCCGCCAAAGTAACCTGCGGTCACGCCCAGCAGCAGCCCCAGCGGACCGACGGTGACGGAAACCAGCAGCACGATATAGAGCGTAATGCGCGCGCCGTACACCAGCCGGCTGAAGATGTCGCGACCAAACTCGTCGGTGCCGAACCAGTGCTCTGCGTTCGGCGCGACCAGCGCGTTGTTAAGATCCTGCACCAGCGGATTGTACGGGGCGATCAGTGGGGCAAACGCCGCCACAATCAGCAGCAGCAGGATAATCCCGCCGCCGATGGCGGTGAGCGGGTTGCGCGCCATTCTGCCGACAAAGCTGGCGGCGCGCCCCAGCGCGCGTCTGATACGCTGGCGGCTTTCGGACTGTCCCGCCCCCAGCGGCGTATCCAGCGAAACGGTCATGATTTCGTCCTCGGATCAAAGAGTTGATACAGCATGTCGGAGAGCAGGTTGAGCATCACGAAGATAATCCCCACCAGCAGCACGCAGCCCATCACCGCGTTCATATCCCCAAGCAGCAGGCTGCCGGTAAGATAAGAGCCGAAGCCAGGCCAGGAGAAGACGGTTTCAATCAGCACTGCCCCCTCAAGCAGCGAGCCGTAGGCCAGCGCCACCACCGTCAGGAGCTGAACGAGAATGTTGCGGAACGCGTGGTTCCAGATCACCTGACGTTCGGTTAAGCCTTTCACCCGCGCGGTAATGATGAACTCCTGCGACAGCTGCGCCAGCATAAAGCTGCGCGTCATGCGGCTGATGTAGGCCAGAGAGTGGAAGCCAAGCAGCGACGCGGGCAGCACCAGATGGTTAATGGCGTTCCAGAACACCGCGCTGTTTCCTGCCAGCAGCGCATCCACCGTCATCAGCCCGGTGCGACGCGGCACTAATCCCTCCAGCCCGAGATCGAGACGCCCTGCGCCGCCTACCCAGCCAAGCCAGGCGTAAAAGAGCAGCAGCCCCATCATCCCGACCCAGAATATTGGCGTGGAATAGCCCGCAAGGCTGATGATGCGCACCACGTAATCCGATACGCTGTTGCGCCGCGCCGCCGCCAGTACTCCCAGCGGAATCCCTAAGCCCGCGCCGACGATAATCGCCATTGTCGCCAGCTCCAGCGTCGCCGGGAAGACGCGCAGAATATCGGCGGTAACCGGTTTGCCCGTCAGCAGCGCGTTGCCCAGATCGCCCTGCAGGAGATTGCTGAGGTATATGCCAAACTGCGTCAGCAGCGACTTGTCGAACCCCAGCTGGTGATACACCTGCTGATAGGTGCTGTGATCGGCATCCGGGCCGACAATCGCCAGCACCGGATCGACGGGCATCACGCGGCCGATGAAAAAGGTCAGCAGCAGCAGGCCGAACAGCGTTACCACCACCTGCGTCAACCGCTTAGAGAAGCGCCGGGTCCGGGAGCCGGGCGCGAGGATCGCCGCACTCATTGTTCACCTCCGGTTTTGTAGACCTCACGCAGGAACGTGGTTGCCGACGGGTGCGACTGGAAGTTCTTAACCTCGTTACGCACCACCACCGAATCCACCATCTGCGACAGGGGGATCATCGCCGGGATCAGCGCGTCGTAGCGCACCTGGATCCGCTGGTAATCGGCGATCTGTTTTTTCGGGTCGCGCTCCAGCAGGGCCCTGTCGATCATCTCGTTGAGCGGCTTGTCATAGAAGCTGGTGCGCCAGCCCTGGAAGTTGGTCAGCCGGGCCTGGTCGCTGTTGTCCGGATTATAGACCAGCGCGCGCAGGCTGGAGTGCGGATGCGGCTCAACCCCGCTCCCCCCGCGCCCTACCAGCATGTCGAATCTGCGCTCGCGCATCGCGCCGTAGATCTGGTTCCCGGTGCCGGTGATGATTTTGGCGTTGATCCCCGCCTGCATCAGCGTCGACTGCACGGCGATGGCGATATTCAGGAAAGGCTGATCTGCCAGCACCCGCAGGGTGGTATCAAACCCGTCCGGGTAGCCCGCCTCTGCCAGCAGCTTTTTAGCGCGCGGGATATCCAGCCTGTAGCCCGGGTCCGGCAGCGTGGACGGCATACCGGCTTTAATCGGGCGCTGGTGCAGCACGCCGTAGCCCGGCATCAGCGCTTTATTGATGCCCTGATAGTCAATCAGGTAACGCACCGCTTCGCGCACCTTCGGGTTGGCGAAATGCGCCTCCTTCATGCTCATCGCCACGTAGTAAACCGTGCCTTTCTGCACGGCTTCGACGGTAAGCTGCGGATCGTTGCGCAGGGCGTTAATGTCCGCCACCGCCATGTTGTTGGCGATGTCGAGGTCGCCCTTCTCTATCATCAGCCTCAGGGTTTGCGACTCCTGAAAATGGCGCAGCACCACGCGGCTCATCTTTGGCGCTTCCCGCCAGTAGTGCGGGTTACGCTGCATACGCAGTACGTCTTTCGCCTGCCAGGTTTCCAGCATAAAAGGGCCCGAGCCGGCCTCGTTAGTGGTGAGCCAGCGGTTGCCCCAGTCGTTGTTTACCGCATGCTGCTGTACCGTTTTGCTGTCGAGCACGCCGAGGTTGCCCAACGCGCCGAGAGAGTAAATCACCAGCTGCGGATCGTTAGGCTTAGGCAGCTCAATCTGGACGGTCCGGGCATCGGGCGCGCTGATTTGCCTGTCGATGTTTTGCTTAGAAAAGCCGTAGGATTTCCACACCGACGCCTGGGCGAGGTTAAGGTGCAGCAGACGCCGCATCGACCACACCACGTCCTCCGCCGTCAGCGGATTGCCGGAATGGAATTTTACGCCGTCGCGCAGGTGGAAGGTCAGGGTTTTACGGTCCGCAGAAATGTCCCAGGACGCTGCCAGCGCGGGCCTGACGTTGGTGAGGTCGTTCGGATCCAGTTCCACCAGCGAATCGTAGAGATTAACCACAATGCCTACCACTTCGTTACCGGTCATTGCCGCCGGATCGAGGGTCAGCAGATTGTTCATATTCATGCCGATGATGAGCTGGTCGGGCGGCGTTTTCGCATACGCGGCCCCGCTCCCCATCATCAGCGAGAGCGCGAATAAGCACGCCCCGGCTAAGGAAGTTCTTTTCATGTATATATCGCCTGTAGGGTACGTTTTTTTAGCTGTCAGTCGTGGCTGACGGTATTGGCTTCGATATATGCAAAATTAATGTCTTCGCCCAGTCCGGGGCGGGTCGGCAGGCTGACCATGCCGTTTTCATCCATCGGGTCGACCAGGCTGTTGAGGTACGCCGCCGGTTCGTCGTAGTCGAGGAACGGGTGCAGCAGGCCGCGCTCGTACCAGCGGCAGTTTTTAATGGCACCAATCACCGCCAGGCTTGCCGCCCCGTTACCGTGGATTTCGCAGTCCATGCCGAAAGACTCCGCAAGGTTCGCCACCTTTAACGTCGGTGAGATGCCTCCCACGCCGTTTGCCCCGGCGCGCAGGATGTCGCACGCCCCGGCCTTCACCCAGTCCGCGCGGCTGTGATGTTTCCCGCCCAGGCTTTCCGGCCCGATAATCGGGATCGAAAGGTTCTCCGCCAGCCACGCGTAGGAGGCCATGCTCTCCTCTTCCATTGGCTCTTCAAACCAGGCGAAGCTGAGCTTTTCCAGCTCTTTGCCGATGTACAACGCCTCGGTGCGGCTGTACCAGTGGTAGCCATCAATCATCAGGTCGATATCCGGACCGACCGCTTCGCGCACGGCGGCGCAGGCTTTGACGTCCATCTTCGGATCGGGGGCGAAAGAGACCGGCGGCATCCAGGTGTGCAGCTTGATGGCCTTATAACCGCGCGCCACCAGCTTTTCAGCAAAGCTGGCGTATTCATCCGGCGTGGAAAGCCCGCCCGGCAGATCGTCCCCGCACATGGTGCTGCCGTAGGCCGGAACCCTGTCGCGATAGCCGCCGAGCAGTTTCCAGACCGGCATGTTGAGCTTGCGCCCGATGAGATCCCACAGCGCCTGTTCCACGAAGCCCAGCGCGCGCTCGGTCAGCTGATGCGCGCTCCCCCGCTGCCAGTGCGCCAGGTCCTGCCAGATGCGCTCGCGGTTAAACGCGTCCTGGCCAATCAATACCTTGCGAAAGAAGGTATTAACCACAAAGGAGCGCACTACTTCCGGCGGGGCGAAGGAATACCCTTGCGTGCCATCGTCTGTCGTGATGGTCAGCATCGCCATTCTGGCCAGGCTCTCCGGCCCCGGATGCGAATGCCCGGCGCTGTCGGAGGCCCGGCGCGTCGGGTACTGGAAGACGGTGACGTTTACAGATTCAATTTTCATTATCAGTCCTTAACGCGACAGAGGTTCAGAGCGGCTCTAATTTTGAAAAGCCGTTTCGAAACTAACTTTAAGCGCAAAATTCATCCACTTCCTTAGACAAATTCCGCTAAGCGCCGACCATTTTTTGTGCATATGCACGGACTGAAGTGACAGTTTTCACAAAAGAGAGGGGAAGTGTGAGGTGGATCGGGAGAAATAAACTGCGGGTTTGAACACCCATCACGCCGGCCCCTCCCAAAAGGGCGAGGGAGCAAAGATCGCACCTTACGGTCCCCTCTCCCCATTGGGGAGAGGGTTAGGGTGAGGGGAAAAAAACTTAAGCGATCGTGACTTTACTGTCCAGATACACATCCTGAACCGCGTTAATCAGCTTCACGCCGTCGGCCATGGATTTTTTGAACGCCTTACGGCCGAGGATCAGCCCCATGCCGCCCGCGCGTTTGTTAATCACCGCCGTGCGTACCGCGTCGGTCAGGTCGGTTTCGCCGCCTGCCGCACCGCCGGAGTTAATCAGCCCGGCGCGGCCCATATAGCAGTTCGCCAGCTGGTAGCGCACCAGATCGATCGGGTTGTCGCTGGTCAGCTTGCTGTAAACGCGGTCATCGGTGTAGCCGAAGTTCACCGCTTTATACCCGCCGTTATTCTCGGCCATTTTCTGCTTCACAATGTCCGCGCCAATGGTCGCCGCCAGGTGATTTGCCTGGCCGGTGAGATCCGCAGATACGTGATAATCCACGCCGTCTTTCTTAAACGACGCGTTGCGCAGATAGGCCCACAGCACGGTCACCATGCCCAGCTCATGCGCACGCTCGAACGCGGCGGAAATCTCTTCTATCTGACGACGCGACTGCTCGGAGCCGAAATAGATTGTCGCCCCCACCGCTACCGCGCCCATGTTGAACGCCTGCTCGACGCTGGCGTACAGCGTCTGGTCGTATTCGGTTGGGTAGCTCAGGGTTTCGTTGTGGTTCAGTTTGACGAGGAACGGAATGCGGTGGGCATAGCGACGCGATACGGAAGCCAGCACGCCGTAGGTGGAGGCGACACAGTTACAGCCCGCCTCAATCGCCAGCTCGACGATGTTTTTTGGATCGAAATAGAGCGGGTTCGCGGCAAACGACGCCCCCGCAGAATGCTCAACGCCCTGGTCAACGGGCAAAATAGAGAGGTAGCCTGTCCCGCCCAGACGGCCGGTATTGTATAGCGTCTGCATGTTTCGCAGGACGGCAGGCGGACGGTTGTTGTCGACCATAACGCGGTCTACGTAGTCATGGCCAGGCAGATAAAGCTGGTCGGCTGGAATGGTCATACAACGATGCTGTAAAAGGCTGTCGGCGTCTTTGCCAAGCAACTGCGCAATATCAGTCATAGTGATGCTCCCGTAAGTCCGACGTGATGTCGGCACGTGTGATCCAAACCTGCGTTTTTTGCAGGCAGACTAAGCCTGGTACCGACTTACTCTATTTTCCACCATGTGCAACTTTTTTAAGCACAATCTGCTGGCTCGTTTCGTGTACAACATTTTTGTTACACTGATCATACAATCGCCTTAAAGGTATTTAAAAGGTATTATCACATGGTATGTTACTCGCGTACCTCTGACATGCAGGATTAAAAAATGAAAACGAAAGTCCAACTGTCATTCATGATGTTCGTTGAATGGTTTATCTGGGGCGCCTGGTTTGTGCCGCTGTGGCTATGGCTGAGTAAAAGCGGGTTTACCGCAGGGGAAATCGGCTGGTCCTATGCCTGTACCGCCATTGCCGCGATCCTCTCTCCTATCCTGGTCGGCTCGCTGACGGACCGCTTCTTCGCCGCCCAGAAGGTGCTGGCGGTGCTGATGTTCGCCGGCGCCATTCTGATGTACTTCGCCGCACAGCAAACCCAGTTCAGCACCTTCTTCCCGCTGCTGCTGGCCTACTCTCTGACCTACATGCCCACCATCGCCCTGACCAACAGTATCGCCTTTGCGAACGTCGATGACGTGGAGGCCGACTTCCCGCGCATTCGCGTAATGGGAACCATTGGCTGGATTGCTTCCGGCCTGGCGTGCGGTTTCCTGCCGCAGATGATGGGCTATAGCGATATCTCTGACACCAATATTCCCCTGCTGATGACCGCAGCCAGCTCTCTCCTGCTTGGCGTCTTCGCGCTGTTCCTGCCGAATACCCCGCCGAAGAGTACCGGCAAGCTGGACTTCAGGGTGATGCTGGGGCTGGATGCGCTGATCCTGCTTCGCGACAGGAACTTCCTGGTGTTCTTCTTCTGCTCGTTCCTGTTCGCCATGCCGCTGGCCTTCTACTACATCTTTGCTAACGGCTATCTCACCGAAGTGGGGATGAAAAACGCCACCGGCTGGATGACGCTCGGCCAGTTCTCTGAAATCTTCTTCATGCTCGCGCTGCCGTTCTTTACCAAACGCTTTGGTATTAAGAAGGTCCTGCTGCTGGGCCTGATCACCGCCGCCATTCGCTACGGCTTCTTTGTCTACGGCGGCGCGGAGCAGTACTTCACTTACGCCCTGCTGTTCCTCGGAATCCTGCTGCACGGCGTGAGCTATGACTTCTATTACGTTACCGCGTACATCTACGTGGATAAAAAAGCGCCTGTGCATATGCGCAACGCGGCGCAGGGCTTGATCACGCTGTGCTGTCAGGGCTTTGGTAGCCTGCTGGGTTACCGCCTGGGCGGCGTGATGATGGAAAAAATGTTCGCTTACAAAGAGCCGGTGAATGGGCAGACCTTCAACTGGGCCGGAATGTGGACATTTGGCGCAATCATGATTGTGGTGATTGCCGTGCTGTTTATGCTGTTTTTCCGCGAATCGGATAAAGAGATCACCGCAATTGAGGTGGTTGATGGCGATACCGCGCTGACACGAGGGGAAGTTAAATGAAACAAGACCGTATTCTCGGTGCCCTTTATGGGCAGGCGTTAGGGGATGCGATGGGGATGCCGTCGGAGCTGTGGCCGCGCAAGCGGGTGAAAGCGCACTTCGGCTGGATCGACCGTTTCTTACCCGGCCCGGCTGAGAATAATGCCGCCTGCTACTTTAAGCAGGCGGAATTTACGGATGACACGTCGATGGCGCTGTGCCTGGCCGATGCGATTATCGAATGCGACGGAGAAATCGATCCGGATGTTATCGGTAAACATATTCTGCGCTGGGCGCTGGACTTCGACGCGTTCAATAAGAATGTGCTCGGCCCGACGTCCAAAATCGCCCTGAACGCCATCCGTGACGGCAGGCCGGTGAGCGAGCTGGAAAACAACGGCGTCACCAACGGGGCGGCGATGCGCGCCTCCCCGCTGGGCTGCCTGCTGCCGGCCACGCGCCTGGCGCACTTTGTGGAACAGGTTGCGATGGCCTCCAGCCCGACGCATAAATCGGATCTCGCCATCGCCGGGGCTGTGGTCATCGCCTGGGCGGTATCGCGCGCCATCGACGGCGAAAGCTGGCAGAACATCGCCGATGCCCTGCCGGGTATCGCCCGTGCGGCCCAGGAGGCGAACACCACCACCTTCAGCGCGTCGCTCTCGGCACGCATTGAGCTGGCCCTGAAAACCGTGCGTGAAGCCAACGGTACGGAATCGGCCAGCGAGCAGATCTATCAGCTTATTGGCGCGGGAACGAGTACCGTTGAGTCCGTTCCGGCAGCCATTGCGATGGTCGAACTGGCGGGAACCGACCCGAACCGCTGCGCGTTTTTGTGCGCCAACCTGGGCGGCGATACGGACACCATAGGTGCGATGGCAACGGCAATCTGCGGCGCGCTGCACGGCGTGCAGGCGATCGATCCCGCGCTTAAGCACGAGCTTGATGCGGTGAACCGGCTTGATTTCGGCCATTACTGCGACAAGCTGCTGCACTTCAGGGAGCAAAGGGAGGGGGTATGAGCGCTTTTGCCCACCGTCTTGAAACCCTTCATGCCACACGGCCGGTCACGGTGCTTGGTGCGGCCGTCATCGACGTGATTGCCGACGCGTACGCCCTGCCCTGGCGGGGGTGTGATATCGAACTGAAGCAGCAGGGGGTGAATATTGGCGGCTGCGCGCTAAATATTGCCATCGCCCTGAAGCGGCTCGGCATTGCCGCGCAAAATGCACTCCCCGTCGGCCACGGCGTGTGGGCAGATATTATCCGTAACGCCATGGCAAAGCAGGATCTGCACAGTGCGGTAGAAGCGGAAACGGGCGATAACGGCTGGTGCCTGGCGCTGGTGGAGCCCGACGGTGAACGCACCTTTATGTCGTTCAGCGGCGTGGAGAACCAGTGGCAGCAGGGCTGGCTGGACGGGTTAAGCGTACCAGAGAAAAGCCTGGTCTATCTGTCCGGCTACCAGCTGGCTTCACCCAGCGGCGAACTGCTGACGGCCTGGCTGGAAAACCTTCAGGATGTGACCGCCTTTATCGATTTCGGTCCGCGCATTGCGGATATTCCGGACCCGCTGATGGCGCGGATCATGGCCCGTAAACCGATCGTCTCGCTCAATCGCCAGGAGGCGGAACTCGCCGCCGAATGGCTTGGCGTGAATGCAGAAAACCTCGGCGCGCAGTGGCAACACCGGTTCGGCGCTGCGCTGATCGTGCGCCACGACAAAGACGGGGCGGTCTGGTATGACGGTGATGCTTCGGGGCACGTTCCGGCTTTTCCAGCAACCGTCGTCGATACCATCGGTGCGGGTGACAGCCATGCGGGTGGCCTGCTTGCCGGACTGGCCGCAGGCTGGTCACTGCCTGAGGCGGTGCGGCTTGGCAACGCCGTCGCCGCCTGGGTGGTCAGCCATCGCGGTGGAGACTGTGCCCCCACGCGCGAGGCATTACTCCTCGCACACAAAAACGTATAGATCGCTGCGGCAGTAGCTGATGCTGTACTCAATTGGCCGGTGCTGTTGATCGAGCGCGACTTGCCTGATAACCAGCACCGGTATTTTATCGTCCATCTTAATATGCGCCTGAAATTCGCTGTCCGGCATACAGGCGCTGACGCGTGAACGGGTGCGCTGCGGAAAGATATTCTGGCTGCGGAAGTAATCATACAGCGAGACGCCAATGTCGTCCGGGTTAGGAATTAACCCTACCGGTACCCAGGACTCCTCTATCGATACCGCATCGTCGTCCACGTAGCGGATGCGCTTAAGCAAAAACACCTCGCTCTCTGGCTCCAGAGAAAGCTGGCGGGCAATCTCTTCCGGGCACTTCACGACGCTTCTGTTGACCCACAGCGTGTTGGGCGTTTTCCCGCGCAGCACCACCTGCTGGGAAAAACCCCGCGCCTCTTTGAGGGAATATTCAAAGATATTGTTGATCTGCGTGCCGTAGCCGCGGGCGCGGGTGACGACGCCAGCCTCCTCCAGCGCCTGCATTGCTTTACGCACCGTAATACGCGATACCCCGGCGAGCTGGCTCAGGTCCCGCTCGCCGGGCAAAATATTCCCGTGTGCCAGCACCCCGCTGCGCACCGCGTTTTTCACCGTTTCGGCAAATTTCAGGTACAACGGCATGTTGTCTGGCGCGGCAATGCGTTCCCTGAGTTGGGCAATTAACCGGGTATGCGCTTGTTCCATCTCTGTTTTTCTCTGGCATAAGGTTTCCTGCCAGTATACGGCTTACCACCATGCATGGAAATGGTGAACCGGACCAATACCGTGACCCACTTCCAGAGAATCCGCTTTTGCCAGCGCGCCGGAGAGCCATACCTTGGCTTCCTGCACCGCACCCGCCCAGTCAGCGTGGCGCGGACGCAGCGCCGCCAGCGCCGCAGAGAGCGTACAGCCCGTTCCGTGGGTGTTTTTGGTCTGTACCCGCGGTGCGGTGAAGCGCTGCGCGCCGTCGCGGGTGAAGAGCCAGTCCGGGCTTTCTGCGTCATCAAGATGGCCGCCCTTCATCAGCACCGCGCTACACCCCATCGCCAGCAGCGCGTTCCCCTGCTCTTTCATTTCGCGCTCGTTCCGGGCGTGTGGCGCATCCAGCAGCGCGGCGGCTTCAGGCAGGTTGGGCGTGATCAGGGCCACCTGCGGCAGTAGCTTCTTACGCAGCGTTTCGACGGCGGAGGCCGGGAGCAGCGGATCGCCGCTTTTTGCCAGCATCACGGTATCGAGCACCACGTTTTGTATCTGATAATGCCTGAGCCGTTCGGCGACCGCTTCAACGATATCGGCTTCTGCCAGCATGCCGATCTTGGTGGTATCAATGCGTACATCGCTGAATACCGAATCCAGCTGCGCGGCAACAAAATCTGGCTCAATGCGATAAACCGACTGTACGCCGCGCGTGTTTTGCGCCACCAGCGCGGTGATGACAGAGCAACCGTACGCGCCAAGTGCGGAGAAGGTTTTCAGGTCGGCCTGGATCCCTGCCCCGCCGCTTGGATCGGTACCCGCAATGGTGAGAGCATTAATGCGTTTCATACCCGCTCCTCCAGCGCGTAGAGCGCGTCCAGAAAAGCAGCGGCAAAGCTTCCGGGGCCGCGGGTCTGGGATACGGCAATCGCCCCCGCGCGCTTCATCCACCCGCAGGCCGCCGTCACGTTGTCGAGCCTGTCGCCCGGCAGCGAACAGCTGGCGGCGACGACCGCAGAGAGCGCGCAGCCCGTTCCCACCACGCGGGTCATCAGCGGATCGCCCCCCGTAACCGTGCGGGTTCGCTGGCCGTCGGTAATGTAATCCACCTCTCCCGTCACCACCACTATGGCGCTGGTCTGGCGGGCCAGCGCCTGCGCAGCGGGCAACGCGCTCGCCGCGGTATCGGTGGTATCCACGCCGCGTCCACCCGCGCTCATGCCGGTGAGGGCAAGAATTTCCGAGGCGTTACCTCGAATAGCCGCGGGTTTGAGAGAAAGTGCCTGGTGGCAAAAGCGGGTACGGAACGTCAGGGCGCCTACCGCGACCGGATCCAGAGTCCAGGGTTTGCCTGCGGCCACCGCACTCTCTATGGCCCGGCGCATCGACTGGGCACGCGGGGCGGTAAGCGTGCCAACGTTGATTAACAGCGCGTCGGCAAGCGCGGCAAACTGTTCGGCTTCTTCGGCTTCGATCACCATCGCCGGCGATGCGCCAAGCGCCAGCAGAACGTTGGCGGTGAACGTCTGCACGACGTCGTTAGTCATACAGTGTGTAAGCGGGGAACGGGTTCGGAAATGATGTAAAACAGGTAGATCGAGCAGGTTAGTCTGCATGGTTTCGCTCCTGCCGTACGTGAAGAAGCGATGACCGGGAAGGCATCTGACTTCCCTACGCTGGCATTATCCAGATCAGGTAATACGGGTATTTCTCAGCCTTCACAAAGAAGGGCACCCCGAGTCATTTACAAAAAAAATCAAAAGCTTGCGATTAACGTCCCGTTAATCCCTGTTCTGGATCATGCCAGCGGGAAGCCAAAGACTCAACCCTAAAAATTCCTCTGTGTCCCAGCTTGTGTCTCACGTTGTGTCCCACAGATAAATGGCAGGCACAAAAAAACCGCCCATAAGGCGGCTTAAGGAAATTATTCAGTCATGATGATTTAAACCGCATACGTTTTCTTCATGCAGTCGAAGTGCTTTTGCCAATTCCAATTGAAATGCAAATGACAAGCGGGAACAGCTGATCTTGAGACCGTCAATAATGATGTGTGAATAGCCACGAATAATCTAGACACTTCCTAGTCGTTGATAATACTGGTTTTCATATTCTGCCGGTGACATCTGATTGCTCGAACCATGCCGACGCTTACTGTTATAAAACATTTCGATGTAATCAAAAATATCGCTGCGGGCTTCTTCCCACGTTCCGTAGATCTATTTCTTTATCCGCTCGCGTTTCAGTCACTGGAAAAAGCTTTCTGCAACCGCGTTATCGTGACAGTTACCGCGACGGCTCATACTCCCTTCCAGGCCGTGTGATTTCAGGAACGACTGCCACTCATAGCTTGTGTACTGACTGCCCTGGTCCGAGTGAGCCAGTACCGGTTTTTGCGGATTACGCCGCCATACAGCCATCATCATTGCGTTCAGGACAATGTCCTTTGTCATCCGGGATTGCATTGACCAGCCGATAATTTTGCGTGAGAACAGATCAACAACCACGGCAAGATACAGCCAGCCTTCGTGGATCCTGATGTAGGTGATGTCCGTTACCCAACGCTCATCCGGTGCTTCCGGGTTGAACTGTTTAATCTGTCCTGTCAGTCTCAGGTCTGCCTGATGGCGTTGTGAATGCGGCTGCTGAAGCCAGGCGTAAAACCCACTCGGATGAACATCCAGCACCCGGCAGAGCATACGAACAGGCAAGCAACTGGCGTTGTCACGGATAAAGGCGCACCTCAGTCGGACAGCTTTGCGAAGTACGCCGCGGCTTTTTTTAATATGTCCCGTTCGTCGGTAACCCGCTTCAGCTCTTTCTGGAGATGGCGGAGCTAGGCCTGAGCATCTGACTGTTCTTTATGAGTGGAAGAATCCGGACCGTACTTCGTTATCCAGGCGTAAAGGCTGCGAGTGGTGATATCGAGACGTGTTGCAACGCTGGAAAGAGAATGACCGCGATCTACAACCTGTTTGACTGCTTCAATTTTAAACTCTACGGGAAACGCTTAACGCTCATTGGCACCTCTCTTTAAGTCATCTTAAATGACTCTGAGGTGTCTGTTAAACCTGTGGCGATTCAATACTCATCCCCCGGGTACATATGCACTTTATCCACAAGTGATTATATATGGAAAAGCAACCGGATATCGGCTTCCAGTAAGTTTCGTCGGCTAAGGCCAGTTAAAGTCGAAAAGTCAAAAAACAACCTTAGCGTACAATAATTTTCGATCACCAAAGTGACCCTAGGAAGCACGTACCTCACAAAGACTGTAAATAGTATCTCGTGATTCACGGGCTTTAGGCCATTAACTTTGTTAATTATTTCCTCTTTATTATCATATTAATTCATGTTGAATTTTTTTCATGTCTATTGGAAAAGAATTTATTTTTTCGAAATTTAGTTTTTAGTGTTACGTAAGACATACTAATCAGATGAAAAAACCGCTAGGAGTAGATGGCGGGTAACACATGCAGAAATTATCTCACCCAAAGTGTAAATTAATTGTGATTGACATGTTTCTACCGATAACGATACATTCACAGAACTACGAATAATTCAGAGAAAAAAGATCTGGATATATTCTTTAAAAATTGTATAAGCCAAGTGACAATGGCTCAAAAAAACCAAGTTAAGCCATGCTTAATTCATCATTTATTAATGATTACATATTAATGGTTCATTACTAAGTCTGTCCACATCAGGAACCAGAATATAACAAGGGAGATGCTATGAGTTATGTGGAACAATTAACTCCGCAGATGTTGGCATATTCGAAAGAGTTTGCTGATAATGGCAAAATAAATTGGCTTCCTTATGTCATGTACTTTCATCCGTATAATCATCGATCATCTGTTGTTAATACAGATAGTCGGGGCTTCAGGTATAGTAACGCCTGCGGAAAAATATATTCTGTTGGTGATTGCAGTCAACTTAATAGTTGCCGCATTATCGCTGGGAGTTCAACGGTATTCGGTATAGGAGCAAGCGCGGACTGTCATACCCTGGCGTCACGGATGAGTATAAATGATCCGCATACATCTCCATGGATTAACTTCGGGGGGCGTAGTTTTAATTCTACACAGGAAATGATTCTGTTTTCGCTTAATCGCCACCTGTTGCCTGAGATTGATGAGGTCGTTTTAATGTCTGGTTTTAACGATCTTGGGCTGGCGCGGTTACCTGCGCGTTTTCGGCAAGAACATGGTGCTTTTTTTATGGGCAACCAGTTTCATAGTGCCATGCAGAGCTTCCAGGAGACTCGTGTGTCACGATGGGTTAGTCGTAGGAAGGCAGTAGAGCATGATGATGTTCCTTCTCTCGAAGAACAGATTTCCTATGCTGTTGAACTCACGAGACGGAACCTATCAAACTGGTCAGCGCTTTGCTCAGATATGAAGGCCCCCCTAACTTTTGTGTTGCAACCTCTAGCAAACTGGGTGCGTGTCCGTGGGGCAAAAGAAGAGGAATTACTTTTTGCTGAACGTGAGAAATTGGGCGGATTTGCCCAGCAGTACGGGGATATTCTTAGTCAAGAGACCTATGAAACATACCGTGACAAACTGGCTGCGGCGTGTGACGAACTGGGTATTTCTTTTATCGATCTGACATCGGCCATTCAGGATTCCATTTCGGATGATTTATGGCTTTTTGTTGATCGTATTCATTTCACAGATGAAGGGCATGACATTGTTGCCCGCATTTTGATTGAACAACTTGCGATGAAAAAGAGGAAATCATGAAGCGACTTATTCTTGCAATTAAAATGTTATTCGTACGTAAAAAGAAAAAGAAAAAAGACGATCCCTCTATTTATCCTATGTTCTGAGGCACATCGCAACATAATTGGAAGGTATTTCGTTATTTATTTATGAGGGGCTTATGTGGCGAGCTGTTTTTGCTTACTCGGTGCGTCCGGAGATTTATCTGGACGTAGATAATATTTATAGTTTGTTTCCTGAACAAATCCCCCTGAGCGGAAATATTACATCATGTGTTTCTTCGCTCACTTTAACATTGAAAAATTTAGCACTACGCTGGAAGCAATTTCATGAATTCGCAGGGCATGGCTCGTCTGTGCAAAATATTATTCTTCAGCAGACCGCTCCCCTTGCAGCAAGTATGGGAGTGGCGCTTCACGGAATGAGCGCACCGGGCGTTTTTGAGGATGCAGTGCATTTACGTCTTCTTACGTTGCTTGCCGATGATGTTGGAGTGGGAGAGGCAGAAAATTCTCGCTTTGACCGGTTCTGTTCACTCGCGCGTACCCAAGGCGTCTCGAATATGTCAGCTGGCAGCCGGGAGTTGAGTGATATTCGTGAAATTCGTGATATATGCTTTAAGTTTCCCGCCATACTTTACGCTATGAGCAGGCGCAGTGACGCTTTTGATTATGAACTTATTGGTTTCGATTTTGCTTGGAGAACCGCTGGTCTTTTGCCTGCCTGGCAATCGCTCGATGTTAATGAATCGGCGCTAATGCACCTAAACATGGGAGTCGGACGCGGTGCTGCCCTTTCTTACGGAGAGATAGTACAGCCGATTACTGAAGAGCTTTTCAACAGCCTGTGTGCTGAACAAACAGCCCGGACGAGAATAGCCTTCGGCATTGGCTTATTCGAGGCGTTGTTGCAGGAGCTGGATGATGCTGTACTTACGATTACGCGCTCGATGTGCAATCCCCGCCTCGCGATGGCTAGCCTTATTCAGGAACGAGCTCGTGAAGCTCAGGTTTATCATGCAGGATTTATTCTTGAGGGACGCCCTCTTTCAGAGTGGTTTGCTGAGGCTCGTGATAATCCCCTTCCTCTGGTTGATGCTCTTGGTTGCAGCCGCTTGGTTCGTCCAGGGGCTCCTGATCGTAGTGTTTTGATTAATGGCTTGGTGTCAGACAATGGAGCGATGTTCCGCATCTTTAGCCAGAAAGATCTTCTAACGATCCGTAACTGGATACTCAGCCTTACCGATGCTCCTAACAACGGCGAGACAATTTTACCCGCTGAAGTTTGCGTAGCCTCATTCTCTTGTGAGGTTCGTGCTGGCGATTGCTCACTTGGAGCCCAACCTGGCGACATCCGCAGCGCATATTACCTATTACAAGGGAGGGCACTTACCCCAAACTTACGTGATTTTGCCAAAAGTTATTGCCACTTCTGGCTCCAGAAAGCACAGGAATCTTTCGACAAAAATCCTCGTTCTTTCCCACATACTTGGTCTCCGGGCATACTCAGGGAATGGTTGTTAACGTCGCATGATGCACATGCTCAGAATTTTAGTACCTCACAAAACGTCGATATGCCTTCGCGTGAATCTGTCATTGCGCAGACGCTACAACTAGCACCACTCACCCTGATTGATGGGGCTTGGCTTCAAGGATTTACTGACATCTCGCTGGCCTCTAGTCGCACGGGAAGTCCTCTGTTTGAGACATTCTGGGATGAGCTCGGTAATGGTCAGTGGAGACTTAATCATCCGAAAATTTACCGAGATGTTCTCGCTGCAATGTCGATAACGTTACCTGCAACTGGCAGCCTTTCTTTTGCGCAAGATATACGGTTTGCAGATGACGCTTTTCAACTCCCGGTTTACTGGCTTTGCCTCGGTAAATTTCCGTTAACATTCCGACCGGAAATTTTAGGTATGAATCTGGCGATGGAACTGTCCGGGGTCGGCGGCACTTACCGAAACGCGCACCGTTTCCTCAAGCATTATGGACTGCCGACCACTTTTGTCGATTTACATAACACCATAGATAACGTCTCAACTGGGCATGCAGCTTGGGCCGCAGAGGCGATTGATGCATGGATGCAATACTCGCAAGATCTGATTCCCGTAGAAGCAACTTGGGCACGTATACGACTTGGTTACGAGTCTCTTGCTCCTGTTGTTAATTCACCGGAACAGCTGAATTTCTTTTCTTCACATAAGCGAGATCTGCAATTTTCGAGTGACCTTTCCCCCTTGTTACACCGTCAATTCCATTCCTTCGAGGTGGTAGAGTGAGACATTATCATTTAGGTATTTCAGCCTATTTCCATGACAGCGCAGCAGCTCTGGTGTCTGAAGGACAAATTATTGCCGCTGCGCAACAGGAAAGATTCAGTAGGAAACGCCACGACAGCAGCTTCCCAGCAGATGCCATCTGTTATTGTTTGGATGAGGCAGGTGTAGGGCTTAGTGACTTGACGTCAATTAGCTTTTATGATGCTCCAGATCTTAAGTTCGAACGTTTAATTTCCTCGTTTGCCAGCGCGGGACCGGGAGGTCTTGCCGCTTTTCAGCGGGTCTTTCCAGAATGGATTCGTTGGAAGGCGCGGCCAGAAAAACAGATCATGTCTTCGCTATTGAAACTTAATCGCGGGCACCCCAAGGTAAATATCATTTACGGTACGCATCATCGCTCTCATGCGGCGTCTGCGTTTTATCCTTCTCCCTATAATCGTGCAGCTGTGCTGTGTATCGATGGTGTAGGCGAATGGCAAACGACCACTATCTGGCACGGAGAGGGTTCTGACCTCACGCTGAAAAATGCAATCTCCTATCCACATTCACTCGGACTGCTTTATTCAGCATTTACCGAGTTCTGCGGTTTCAAAGTCGATTCAGGTGAATACAAGCTTATGGGGCTTGCCCCTTATGGCGAACCGATTTACGCACAAAAAATTCTCGATGAGCTTATTACGCTTCGTTGCGACGGATCATTCTCCCTTAATATGAACTATTTCACATTCCTTCAGGGACAGAACATGGTGGGTGAAAAATTTGAATCCTTGTTTGGTCGTTCCAAACGTCAACCAGAAAGTGTAATCACGCAAGACGATTGTGATTTTGCTGCCTCAATTCAGAAGGTTGCAGAAGAGGTGGTATTAGGCCTGGCGAGAGCAGCGAAGCAGTTGACGGGAGAGGACCGTCTCTGTCTCGCTGGCGGCGTTGCCTTGAACTGTGTGGCGAACGGCTGTCTTTCACGGGCGAGGATCTTCGATGAGATTTGGATCCAGCCAGCGGCGGGTGATGCCGGGTGTGCGCTTGGTATTGCGTTGGAGCAGGATGCTAAATGTCAACAAAAACGAATGAAGCCAGCTTCTGGTCACCGAGATGCAATGCAGGGGGCTTACCTGGGACCGGCATTCAGTGACGAGAGGGTGATGAATTATCTGAATGAACAAGATATTCCCCATCAGCTGTTATCAGAGGAAGAAATGCTGAGTTTTACAGCAGAAGCGCTGGCATCTGGCAAGGTTGTGGGCTGGTTCCAAGGAAAAATGGAATTTGGGCCAAGGGCGCTGGGCGCGCGTTCTATTCTAGGCGATCCACGTAACATTGAAATGCAAAAAACCATGAATCTCAAAATAAAGTTTCGCGAGTCGTTCCGACCTTTTGCTCCTATGGTGCTTGCTGAACGTGCATCGGAATTCTTCGATATCCGTCAGGAAAGCCCCTATATGTTGGTGGTTTCAGAGGTGCGTAAAAAGTGGCTTAAACCTGTTGAAAACCGTCATCTTGGCTCAATCAATGATGTTCGCTCGACGATGCCCGCTATCACCCATGTTGACAATTCAGCTCGTGTACAAACCGTGCATCCGGAAACGAATCCGCTTCTGGCTCGACTATTACAAAAGTTTGATGAGCTTACGGATTATCCCGTGTTGGTAAACACCTCTTTTAACGTCAGAGGAGAGCCCATTGTATGCACGCCGGCTGAGGCATACCTCTGTTTTATGCGAACTAATATCGATCTCCTAGTGTTGGGTAATTGTGTCTTGCGTAAGGAAGAACAACCCGCCCTGGAGAACGATTCGGACTGGCGTACAGAAATCGCTCTCGATTAAATTATGAGGCAAGTTACAATGCTGAAAGTCATAACTACTGCCCTGTATGTTCTTCTGTTCATACCTGTCTGGGCATGGCGTAAGTTCCTTGGGCACAGCCGATTTGAACGCTTGTTCCATAATCGTTCTAGCGCATGGGATCATCCGCTGACGCTTACCAAGGAGCATTCCGGTCGTGTGACGCGATCGATTTTTCTGAAAATCTGGACGGCAATTTTCCTTGCCTCCCTGTCAACGTTCTTCCTATTAATGGTTCTCGCCGCGCGCGTGTTTAATGACAGCGCGTCTCCTCTTGCGGCGAATATGGTCGTATTAACCCAGTGGTTACCTGCTGTGTTGGCTTTGCCGCTTATCCGGCGGGCGGGGGCAAGATTCTCACCCCGTAATCTGCTACGGACGTCAGAATTTGCCAGCGCGCTAATTGTTCCAGCCATTGCGTTCGTTTCCGGTTCTTATTACGTCATGATTTTTCTTCTTCTGTTGAAGGGTGGGTTAGACTCTCTGTCCAAGATGGCACGCGCGGTGGCTCTGAAAAATTACTTTTCTGGCCAAGCGTTGAATCAGGCGGCATCCTACTATAACACGGCAATGCTGGGGGGGGCCGGAGTCGGTGCCCTGCTGGGGGCACTATTGCTATCCGTGCTTCCGCTGGAAGCCATTTTGGGACTATGTATGATCTGTCACCTGGCCGCGGGTATTTTGTATACGCGCCTGCCAGCGCCACTAAACGACGTTAAAATACCAACAGCGAACGGGACATCGTTTCACACGCCCGTACGCGATCCTCGCCTACGCATGTCCATTATTTACTATGTCTCGACCGTTGCGCTCTATCAGGGGTATCAGAACGTCGCGCGTTCGGTCTATCCCACAGAACAGTTGGGCATGGATCCGTCCGGGATTGCTTTGATACAAACCATTGCGAGTTTTGCTTACATTCTGGGCGCAATTTTTGCTGCGCGACTGGATCTATCCGGCAACCGTTATACCGTTACTGCCCCTGTTTCGCATTTACTCACTCTGGCGCTGATGCTGCCGCTCCCCTTTATCACGTCCGCGGTCCCTGGTCTTGCCGTCTATGGCCTGTTTGCGCTGCTATTTGAGGTGGCATGGGCCGTCCATCAGCGCTACATAATTGTCGCCGCGCCACCTGAACAGCTTGGCAAAATTGTGGCCAATGCTAATGCGTTGGGATTGGGGGCAATGATTGTGGTTGCCCTACTCGGCAGTATCTTGGTTGAGCAACTTAACTTTGGCTCCGTCACGCTGAGCTTTATTGTCCTGGCGCTGATGATCCCCGTTTTAATCAATGTTTTTCTCGGCAAAAAACGCGTGTCCAGTGCCGTAGGTGAAGGAGAGTAAGTCATGCATATTGTTATCGTAGATTCTAACCGTATCGGGCTGCGTGCACTTCGTGCCGCTAAACGGGCGGGTCACTATGTCACGTTTATTGGTTCGCGTCGGCTGGAAGAACTTGTGGTTAATTTTGACAACCTTCGAGTCCCTGAACTGAGCGACAGGGTGGTAACCCTCGACACCGCGCAGGACGAAGCGACGCTGCTGGCGACGTTAAAAACCATTGATGATGAAAGAAAAATTGATGCGCTGTTTACCGTGATTGAAGTTAATGTGGCCTCGGTGGCCAAGTGCGCCAAGGCGTTAGGACTTCCGGGTATAGAACCAGAAGCAGTACATCTCTCTCAGGATAAGGCGCTTTGTCGTAAACAGATTGCAGAATGCGGTCTGGCCTCAGTTTCTTACGCTGTGGTTGAGAGTCTTGAAGCGGCACGAGAGGCGGCTCGGCACATTGGCTATCCAATGATTGCGAAGCCAAAGGTCGGTGCTGCGAGTCTTCGTGCGCTGAAGCTGGTGAATGACGATGATCTGGTGAGTTATTTTGCCAGCCTGCAAGTTGCGGTTGAAGGGCCGGAGGGCTACCTTGACGCAATGTCTGCTGAAACGTTGCTCGAACACTATGTGGAAGGGCCGCTGTTCTCGGTTGAAATTGCGGTTGCCGGGGGGGTAATACAGCCGCTGGTTCTGTCCTGGCGTAAACGCTGCACTGAAAATCCGGCTATTGAGCTGGGCACGGTTATCCCCGCGCCTGTGTCAGTGACGATCCGTGATGCTATGTTTGAGTACACAGCAGATGTCGTGCGCGCTTGTAAGCTAAACTTAGGCATTTTCCACATTGAACTGATTTACGGCCCAGAAGGCCCGGTTTTGGTGGAAATAAACCCGCGCATAATGGGTGGAAACATTCCGGCCGTGTTCAACCTGGCAACCGATATCGATCCTTATGAGCTCTTACTGGAGATTTTCCTGACGGGACGCATGCCAGCGATCTGCCAGGACATTACGCCGGTACGCGCGGCTGCGACCCGCAGCTTGGGGCCGAAGTATCCGGGACGGTTGGCTGACGATTTCACCAGCGAGACCTGGGATGCCGATTTTCGTCCACTCCTGTCTCATCTCTCTTATCACTATACCTCGGGGATGCAGGTGCCGGACATGAACAGTACCTGGTATCCCTGGCATTTCCAGTTGGTAAGCTCGTCAGCCGTAGAGGTCAGCTTGCTGACGGAATGGATCATTATGACTGCCGCAGACAAGACAGGGCTGGCGCTTCGTCGTTCAAGTGAAGACTACCTTTTACTCAAATAATGACCTATTTAGCTATCTACTCAATAAAGGAGAGGTGAATGTTAGTCGCGCTTTCGATTTTTGGTGTTATTGCTGTAATATATGTTAGTAGTCCATTTCCGCTTTGGCATTCGTATTTTATTATTTTTTATTCAAGTATCAAAAGCCAGGAAGTTTCGGGAAAAGAAAAACGTGCACTGGTAGGGTATTTGGTAAAAAGTTTCTTTTATTTGCCCCTTTCGGGTCTGCTTTATCGTCTGGATGACATCTTTGTTCGAGCTTACCGTAAGCAAGAAGTTATGGGTCCCTTATTTATTATAAGCCAGCCGCGAAGTGGAACCACTTTTTTGCTGCGCACCCTTGCGGAAGATGACAAAAATTTCTTCACTTTAAAGCATCTGGATTGGCGGGTACCAAGTATTATTGCGTGGCGCTTGTTTGATTTTCTGGGCATCCGTAAGCACCTCGAAAAGATTGACTACTGGCCCAATACTGAGCAGGGGCGTCTGGCCTCGAAAATGCATGTCCATACGCTAGGGTCCATTGAGGGGCACGGTGTTTTTCTTGAAGAAAATATGTACCACCATTATTTCACTTATCGTCGTTTTCCGTTTGCAAACGTGCTGCGCCGGATAGAGACCGTCGGCGCATTATCCTCCTTCGCAAAAAGGAAATTGGTGCATAGTCTGGCTGGGGTTGTACGTCGTGCCGCATACCATCGGGGCAACGGGCGAATGTGGTTAACAAAAGAAAATGAAAATGCGGATTTCTATCGCGAACTCTATTCTGCTTTTCCCAATGCTCGTTTCCTTTGCATTGGTCGGGAACCCAGTGGCTTTGTGAACTCATACATATCAGCGTCAGATGCCTCTATACGTGCGAAACATGATATTAATCCAAATACATTGACCGGTTATCATGAGGACAACCTTAATTTCCGTATCCGTCAGTGCCAGCAACAGATGATATTTTGCCAGGAACTAGAAGAGAAAGGAGCAATTACATATGTCGATTATTCTCAGCTGCTGGAAAACATTCCCTGTACTATGGAACGCGTATACGGAGAATTGGGAATCCCGATGACGGAAGCATTTCGTCAACGTCTGAATGAATTGCAAGAGATCCAGCGTAATCGTAAGCGTGGATATAACAACGTAAAAGAAATGGTAGTTGGTTTCGAAGATTATAGCGCTTTTCTTGAACGTTACCGTGTATCTCCTACATCTGATATGTCTCAACCTCTAACGTCAATGGAAGAGTGAGTCGCTAACTATTTTTTAAAAATGGGATTTTGTATGTCTAAGAATTCATTAACGACACGGATTGTGCATGCCGACCGTCATTTTGGCGTTGAGCACGGGGCGATCCGCAAGCCTATTCACACTGCCGTTCAGTATGACTTCGAACGGATAGAAGATTTGCTTGATGTTTTTCAGGGCAAGCTTAAAGGAGCTTTTAACTATTCGCGGACTGGAACGCCAACGACAGCAGCGCTTGAATCTAAAATGACTATGCTGGAAAACGGTATCGGGAGCGTTTGTTTCGCGACCGGTATGGGCGCCATTGCGGCGGTATTCCTAACGATGCTGCGTGCAGGCGATCATCTAGTGACTAGCCGCTACGTCTTTGCAGGAACCAACAGTCTACTTGATACCCTATCAGGATTAGGTGTTGGTGTCAGTAAAGTCGATTCCACCTGCATACAAGATGTAGCAGATGCGATCACGCCGAAAACAAGAATGGTCTTTCTTGAAACCATCGCGAACCCAGGTACAGAAGTTCCTGACTTGCAGGGCATTGGTAAGCTGTGCGAGAAACAAGGGATCTTGTTTGTCATAGATAATACGATCACCTCTCCGGTACTCTTTAGCCCTAAAAAAGTAGGTGCAGGGCTTGCTATCAACTCGTTAAGCAAAACACTGGGCGGTCACGGCGCAGCGCTGGGAGGCGCTGTAACGGATACAGGGTTATTCGACTGGCGTCAGTATCCTGCTATTTCAGAGAGCTATCGGAAAGGCGATAGTACGATGTGGGGGCTTAACCAGCTTCGTAAGAAAGCGCTTCGTGACATGGGTGCTTCGCTCTCGTCTGAACATGCGCATCAAATTGCCATCGGGATGGAAACGCTGGAGCTGAGAGTGGCACGTAGTAGCGCGACCGCACTGAAACTGGCGAAGTTTCTTGAAATGCATCCGAAAGTAAAAAATGTACTGTATCCTTTTTTACCCAGCCATCCTCAGCATGAGTACGCCCAGAATAATTTTTCGGCTGGTTCTTGGCTTCTATCGTTCGAGATAGCTGACATTGACGCGTTAATGCCCATGATGAATCGGCTGCGCATCGTATCCCGCGCTACGGGCATGGGGGATACTCGTACGCTTGCCATTCCTGTTGCTCCAACTGTTTTTTGGGAGTCAGGAGCAGAAGTGCGCAAGCTAATGAACATCCCGGATGGCTTGGTTCGTGTCTCTGTTGGACTGGAAGATGCCGAAGATTTGATATCTGATTTCAATCAGGCATTAGGGTAATCACGTACTATAGTGGCAGAGAGGGAGCCCCTGATAGGTCTTCAGAACTTTTGTAAACCAATCTTATACTGTTATACCTCTACCATAACGCCTCAATCCCAGGCTCAGCGCAATATGAGCGGAGAATGTCGAAATACATTCTTCGCCAATTTAAACAACGAAATTCCACATCGGTTAGACAAAACATACAAATCCGCGTCACCCAGAATCGCCACAGGTTTAACAGACACCTCAGAGTCATTCAAGATGACTTAAAGAGAAGTGCCCATGAGCGTTAAGCGTTATCCCGTAGAGTTTAAAATTGAAGCAGTCAAACAGGTTGTTGATCGCGGTCATTCTCTTTCCAGCGTTGCAACACGTCTCGATATCACCACTCGCAGCCTTTACGCCTGGATAACGAAGTACGGTCCGGATTCTTCCACTCATAAAGAACAGTCAGATGCTCAGGCCTAGCTCCGCCATCTCCAGAAAGAGCTGAAGCGGGTTACCGACGAACGGGACATATTAAAAAAGCCGCGGCGTACTTCGCAAAGCAGTGCGACTGAGGTACGCCTTTATCCGTGACAACACCAGTTGCTGGCCTGTTCGCCTGCTCTGTCGGGTGCTGGATGTTCATCCAAGTGGCTTTTACGCCTGGCTTCAGCAGCCGCATTCACAACGCCATCAGACAGACCTGAGACTGACAGGAGAGATTAAACAGTTCTGGCTGGAATCCGGTTGCGTCTATGGTTATCGCAAGATCCATCTGGATCTGCGGGATACCTGGCAACTGTACGGAGTCAACAGAGTCTGGCGACTGATGAAACGTGCCGGGATAAAGGCTCAGGTCGGATACCGGAGCACGCGGGCACGTAAAGGCGAGGCCTGTATCGTGTCGCCCAACAGGCTCCAGCGGCAGTTCAATCCGGATGCTCCGGATGAGCGTTGGGTAACGGACATCACCTACATCAGGACCCACGAAGGCTGGCTGTATCTTGCCGTGGTTGTTGATCTGTTCTCACGCGAAATTATCGGCTGGTCAATGCAATCCCGGATGACAAAGGACATTGTCCTGAACGCATTGCTGATGGCTGTATGGCGGCGTAATCCCCAAAAACAGGTGCTGGTTCACTCTGATCAGGGTAGTCAGTACACAAGCCATGAGTGGCAGTCGTTCCTGAAATCACACGGCCTGGAAGGGAGTATGAGCCGTCGCGGTAACTGTCACGATAACGCGGTTGCAGAAAGCTTTTTCCTGTGACTGAAACGCGAGCGGATAAAGAAAAAGATCTACGGAACGTGGGAAGAAGCCCGCAGCGATATTTTTGATTACATCGAAATGTTTTATAACAGTAAGCGTCGGCATGGTTCGAGCAATCAGATGTCACCGGCAGAATATGAAAACCAGTACTATCAACGGCTCGGAAGTGTCTAGATTATTCGTGGCTATTCACACCCCGAGTCAAATTACTTATAAAAGAATCAGTTATGCATTAAAAACTAATGCTTTTTTAGTGTAACCGGGAGCGTAGTTCTGGCGCAAGGGTTTTCGATTTATTATTACCCACTCCTTCGAGAGAGAAAACCTAAACAAAACGACACCGTAAAAGATGATAATAAATCTCACTTTAGCAAAGTTAGGTAATCTAATCTTTTATTAAGTTGTTGCCTTTAAGCCGTGCTCTTTAATGTTTACTTTCAGCTTGCGAATTTTTAATTTTCATTCGAAATAGTATTTATAAAAACACTAAAAACACCACCTCTAACTGCATCGTAATAAGTGTAAAAGGTGATCTGCATCAACACTTGCAAGACTAAACTATTTATAGTTTAGCTCCGTTATCACTTATTTAATCTTTAATTTTAAATTCTTCTGCCGCGAGTCTTTTTAAATGAAATCTCTTTATAAATCAGCGATTGCTATTGCTGTTTTTGGTGCTCTTTTCGTTAATACTGTTAATGCTGGTGATGTTTACATTCAAGACGTTAGCGGCTTAGGTACACAAGGCGTCTTCATTCACCTGCAAGGGCAAGATGAAAGCGTTAAAAGCTACGATCTGGATCAGATTGATGCTAACACCGCTGCTATCAACGTTAATACAAACACTATTAATACTGTTCAGGGAGTTACCATTGATAACGCAGATAAAATATCTGCTTTACGTGGCGATCTCACTGCTGAGGCTAATGAACGTATTAGTAACAATGCAGCACAAGATAAAACCATCAATGCTAATACTACTGCTATTGATGGTGTAAATGCTGATTTGCAAACATCTAAACAAGCGCTTTCTGATAAAGCGCAGGTTGCCCAAGATACAGCTAATAATGCTCTTACCGCTGCTGATAGTGTAGGAAAGAAACTCACCACTGTAAGTAATGCTATTCAGGGTGAGATTACCCAGGAAGCAGACACCCGTTTAGTTGCCGATCGCCAACTTAACGATCGAATCAGCACTGAAAAACAAGCAAGAATTGATTCTGACAAACTGATTTCGGCTACTAACGATAATCAGGATGTTGTTCTTGATAATCATGAAACCCGCATTCAAAAGCTTGAAAGTCAGCCTGTTCCTAAAGATGGTGTTGATGGTAAAGACGGCGCTAAGGGCGACAAAGGCGATACAGGAGCAACCGGAGCGAAAGGCGACACCGGCGCACAGGGCCTCGCGGGAATAAACGGTCGTGACGGCGTAAATGGCCATAACGGCAAAGATGGCGTGACAACCACCGTTACGCAAAAACAAGTCGACACGGCAACCCAGGCTAAGGTCGCTAAAAATAGCCTGGCGGTTAACGCAGCAACGCAGGAGCTGCAAGCGACCAGGCAGACCTTGCAGGCAATGAATAACGCCACCAGCCAGCAATTTAAATCCCTGCGTGAAGAAGTGGACAATAATAAGAAACAGGCAAATGCCGGTATTTCGGGCGCGATGGCGATGGCGGGTTTACCACAGGTGCAAACTAACCAGCGCGTGATGTTTTCAGCAGGCGGTGCGACCTATAACGGCGAAAGCGCCCTTGCCGTCGGCGCGTCGGTAAACTTTTCTTCCCACGTCATCGGTAAAATGAGCTTCTCTGATGATACCGCGAATAACATGGGGGCATCGGTTGGGATAGGTTTGGGCTTTTAAAACTTCGCCCTTTTAATGGGCATTAATTGATAGCAACGCGCATGTATAAATATATTTTTATTTCCGCAGCCCTGTACCTGATGCTGATTTCCGTTGGGATCTGGATCGGCATAATGTACGTCTCATATTATTTATGTCGTTATTAAGGCGATAAATGAAAAAGTTAATGATGATAATCATGCTTGTGGGATATGTCTCGCCCGAGCAACGCAGATGCAGCCCGAGCGGCAGACGCTGGCCAAAAACACTATCACCACAGCTAAGGTTTATTTTATGAAAACGAAATTAACGCCGATCGTATTACTGTTCTCCGTTGTCGTAATGCCCGCGCACGCCATTAGCGCACATTATCGTGCCCAGTTGGAACGTTCGGGATGCACGCAAATTAGCGCTACCGACGGTTCTTGCGATATCAGCAAAACGAAAGCGGAAAACGCGGTACAAGGCGATCGAACGACAGCGGTTCACGATCCCCTGCGGGAAGCCTCATTAACCTCAAACACGGTTAGCGCCACGGTTTCAAACGGCTTTTTTAACGCTACGGTTAACGGTAAAAAAGCCAGCGTAAAACGCCTGAATGCGCATTTCTACGAGATTCATGGCGATGGTGTTGTGATATCGCTTAGCCTTGATGAAAACGGTATTACGGACGCGTCGTGGAATAAAACGAAGGGACGCGATCGCGGTATTTTGCAGGTCATGCAGAAATAAAGCGCGTAAGGAGGCGGTCAGCCTCCTTTTTATCCGTCAATCGCACGATTTGTCACACTCTTTTCTCTGATTTTACAATGCTGACAAACCACACGTAACTCATTGTTTTTATTTGTCATAAACCGCAATTTTCCGCCTGTAAACGTGGATATTGCCCCCCCTGTGCTCTGTGTCACAAAACAGTAAACAAATTAACCATTGAGCCCGGTGACAAAAGGCTCTATATTGGCGGCGTTTTTTTCAGGCCCCATCTGTTTTTTAACTTTTTATTCAATCGTTGCTCATAACGAAGCGGCGGTTGTAGGAGTGATATGATGACGGATAAAGTCCGTATTGACACCGTAGATGCCCACAAAAGCAACGAAACCTATCTGGCCCGTCAGGCCGAGTTTGAATCTAACGTCAGGAGTTATCCTCGCAAGCTGCCTTTAGCCATCACTAAAGCAGAAGGCGTGTGGATCACCGATGCAGATAATAAAGAGTACCTTGACTGTTTAGCAGGCGCAGGCACCCTTGCGCTTGGTCACAATCATCCTGATGTGCTGAAAAGCATCCAAAATGTCATTACCAGCGGCTTGCCGTTACATACCCTGGATCTGACCACGCCTCTTAAAGACGCGTTCTCAGAATACCTGCTCTCTCTGCTGCCTGGTCAGGGCAAAGAGTACTGCCTGCAATTCACCGGCCCATCCGGTGCTGACGCTGTAGAAGCGGCGCTGAAGCTGGCTAAAAAAGTGACCGGTCGTAGCGGTATCATCAGCTTCTCTGGTGGTTACCACGGTATGACCCACGGCGCACTGTCCGTTACCGGCAACCTGTCTCCGAAAGAAGCGGTAGACGGCATGATGCCTGAAGTTCAGTTCATGCCTTATCCGCACGAGTACCGCTGCCCGCTGGGTATCGGTGGTGAAGCGGGCGTGAAAGCGCTGACCTACTACTTCGACAACCTGATTAACGACGTTGAAAGCGGCGTGCGTAAACCTGCGGCGGTGATCCTTGAAGCCGTTCAGGGTGAAGGCGGCGTGAACCCGGCTCCGGCCGAGTGGCTGCAACGCATCCGTAAAGTGACTCAGGAACACGGCATTCTGCTGATCCTCGACGAAGTTCAGGCTGGCTTTGCCCGTACCGGTAAATTCTTCGCCTTCGAACACGCGGGCATCGAGCCAGACATCATCGTGATGTCTAAAGCCGTTGGCGGCGGTCTGCCGCTGGCCGTGCTTGGTATCAAAAAGCAGTTCGATGCATGGGCGCCAGGCCACCACACCGGCACCTTCCGCGGTAACCAGCTGGCAATGGCAACCGGTCTGACCACGCTTAAAATCCTGAAAGACCAGAACATCGCTGGCAAAGTGGCTGCACAGGGCGAATGGCTGAAGGGCCAGCTGAAAGAGATGGCGAAACGTTATCCGGTAATCGGCCACGTTCGCGGTCTGGGCATGATGATCGGTATCGAGATCGTTAAGCCGCATGAAGCCGCTGACCACATGGGCTGCTTCCCGGGCGACGGCGAACTGTCTGCGCTGATCCAGAAGAAGTGCTTCGAAGCCGGTCTGATTCTGGAGCGCGGCGGTCGTAACGGTATCGTTCTGCGTCTGCTGCCTTCCCTGCTGATCAGTGATGATGAGCTGAAGGTGTTCCTGGATAAATTTGAGCAGGCGCTGCTTGCTGCGGGCGTTCGCCCGGCGTAACCGGAGTGGTTGATTACGATGTCTGATTCAAACCCAATTTTGTTCTCCTCTGCGCAGAGCATTGAAGCTTACCAGCAGGCGATTGAACAAAGCACTCAGGCTGTGATGCAGTGGCTGAAGCAGCCTGAGATGTACCAGGGCAAAACGGTCGCGGAGCTGCGCGACCGTATTAAGCTGGATTTCAACCCGAAAGGGCTGGGCAACGAAGCGGCGATTGAACGCGCCGTGGAGTTTTTCCTGAAAGACAGCTTGTCCGTTCATCACCCGCAGTGCGTGGCGCACCTGCACTGCCCGAGCCTGGTGGTAAGCCAGGCAGCGGAAGTGCTGATTAACGCCACCAACCAGAGTATGGACTCCTGGGATCAAAGCCCGTCCGCAACCATCATTGAAATCAAGCTGATTGAATGGCTGCGTACCCGCGTGGGTTATCAGGCTGGCGACGCAGGTGTCTTCACCAGCGGCGGTACCCAGAGCAACCTGATGGGCCTGATGCTGGCGCGTGACGCGTTCTTCGCGCGTCAGGGCCACTCTGTCCAGCAGGATGGTCTGACCGGCGATCTGCGTAAGATCCGCGTGCTGTGCTCCGAAAACGCGCATTTCTCCGTGCAGAAAAACATGGCGCTGATGGGTCTGGGCTATCAGTCCGTGGTGCAGGTGAAAACTGACGAATTTTCCCGTATGGATCTCAACGATCTGGCGGCGAAAATTGAGCAGTGCAACGCGAACGGTGAACAGATCCTGGCTATCGTGGCCACTGCAGGCACGACCGACGCGGGCGCAATCGATCCGCTGCGTGCCATTGCCGAGCTGGCTGCGAAACAGAATATCTGGGTACACGTTGATGCGGCCTGGGGCGGCGCGCTGCTGATGTCCGAGCAGTATCGTCACTACCTGGACGGCATCGAGCTGGTGGACTCCGTGACGCTGGACTTCCACAAGCAGTTCTTCCAGACCATCAGCTGCGGTGCCTTCCTGCTGAAAGAAGCACGTCACTATGAGCTGATGCGCTATCAGGCGGCTTACCTGAACTCTGAGTTTGATGAAGAAGCGGGCGTGCCTAACCTGGTGTCCAAATCTCTGCAAACCACGCGCCGTTTCGACGCGCTGAAGCTGTGGATGAGCCTGGAAGCGCTGGGTCAGGAACAGTATGCGGCGATCATCGATCACGGCGTGACGCTGGCGCAGCAGGTTGCGGCCTACGTGAAAGAGCAGCCTGCTCTGGAACTGGTTATGCAGCCACAGCTGGCAAGCGTTCTGTTCCGCTTCCGTCCGCAGGCGCAGATGGATGACGCCGGTATTGCCCTGCTGAACCAGAAGATTGGCGATGCGCTGCTGGAATCAGGCCGCGCAAACGTCGGTGTTACCGAACATAACGGTATCACCTGCCTGAAGCTGACCCTGCTGAACCCAACCGTGACGCTGGAGGACATTAAAGTTCTGCTGTCTCTGGTTGAGCGTACCGCTCAGGAAGTTATGGCGAAATAACCCAAACCCCTCTCCCGCCGGGAGAGGGGCTATTTTTATAACCCTGCCCACCACATCCTGACTTTTAATCCCCAGTAGCTTGTCCAGCCCGTTGTTGTGCTAACGACATTGCCTTTAGAGACCAGCACCAGCGTCGGCGTTACGCTAACCTGCCATTGCTTTGACAGCGCACCGTTTTCGTCATTAATCACCGGCATTTTCAGCTGTTTCTTTTCGGCCCAGCGCGCAAGCTTAGCGTCATCACCAGAGCGCATGGCAATACTCACCACGTTACCGCCCTCTTCTGCCAGCCTAACGACCGCAGGCGTGGTATAACGGCAGATGCTGCACCAGGTCGCCCAGACGTAAATCAGCAGCGGCCGATCCTGTGACTGAGTGCAGCAATGTCATGTACTGAACCATAAACGTCCTGCATCGGAGTAGCGCTAAACGTGGCGGGTAATAACGGCTTGCGGTACTGATCCACACTCCAGATCACGGCCAGCGCCAGCAGTACGAGTATGATCCCTTCCCGCGCCCAGCGGCGCAGTTGGCTGAATTTGCGGTTTTCCATTATGACCTCGTGATTTAACGAAGGTCACCTTAGCGAGCTGCGCGCCGTTTCGCTGTAAAGAAGTGTCGCCTTACCTGGTGCGTAAGGTATCAACCATCAGGGTAAAGCAGGATTCAATGAGCGGAGGCAGCGCCTGCGAGGCACGCATCAGCGCCACCGTGCGCGCCAGGGCCGGTTGCTGTAGGTGAACCACCTTAAGCTGCGGGTCCTGCAGGTGGGTGGTGTAAAGCTGAGGCAATATCCCCACGGCAAGCTTCGAGCGCACCAGCCCGTATAATGTCTCGATATAGTCCACCTGATAACGGGTCTGCAGGGACAGACGGTGGCTTTCGGCAAGCGCATTGACCAGCCGCTGAATATTGCCTTTTGAGAAGACGGCAATATCCCGGCCCACCAGCTGTTTCCAGGGAACATGTGCCGACGCGGCGAGCGGATCGTCGCAATGCAGCACGGCCACAAACGGATCCTCCTGCAGCGGGAACACGTCCAGCTGTTCGGATACCGAGTTGTCCAGCGCCCCGATGCCAAAATCAATCTGCCCTTTCAGCAGTTGCGCCACCAGCGCATCGTTGGTCTGGTCGTGAAACTCCACCCGCAGGCGCGGAAAAGCCTGCGCCAGCGTCTGCGGCAGCAGCGGAAACAGTAGCGAACTGACTGAAGGCACCAGACCGATCCGCACCGTACCGTCGCCGCCGGCCTGCACAATCTGCTGCATATCATCAAACGCCAGCTGCGCCACGCTGAGCACCCGCTGGGCGTGTGGCAGAATGGCGTGACCCAGCTCGGTCAGCGTGACCGCCGACGCGGTACGGTTGACCAGTTTACCGCCGAGCACGGTTTCGATTTGCCGCAGGGCGCTGCTGAGCGCCGGCTGGCTGATGGCCAGTTTACTGGCGGTATCCGTAAAATGACGCAGCTGCGCCAGAGTGACAAAATACTGTAGCTGCCGAAGGGAGAGCGCAGGCAAGCGCTGCCAGGGTTCCGTCATCATTATCCATTACACGCGTCACAGAATAACCCGGGGTTATCGGGCGATAAATTTTATCAGCTGGGCAAACGTTTGCCGGGTGCATAGAGTAACGTCAATATTTCAATGCTGGAACTGTTAATTGCATGACTGCCGAAACCCGACGCCGCGCCGTGAAGGCTGCACGAGGCGAAACGCCGTTTGACCTGTTGCTTACGCATACCCGAGTTGTTGATATGGCAACCGGTGAGATCCGCGACGCGGATGTGGGCATCGTCGGCTCGCTTATCGCCAGCGTCCATCCACGCGGCAGCCGCAACGATGCGCTTGAGACGCATGACCTGGACAACCAGTTTCTCTCTCCGGGGCTAATGGACACGCATGTTCATCTTGAAAGCTCGCACCTGCTGCCCGCCCGCTACGCAGAGATTGTACTGGCGCAGGGCACCACCGCGGTGTTCTGGGATCCGCACGAACTGGCGAACGTGCTGGGGATTGAGGGCGTCCGCTTTGCCATTGAGGCGAGCCGCAACCTGCCGCTGCAGGTAATGGTCGCGGCGCCATCGAGCGTTCCTTCCACACCGGGGCTGGAGATGTCCGGCGCAGACTTTGCGGGCGAAGAGATGAATACCCTGCTTGGCTGGCCCGAAGTGCGCGGCGTGGCGGAAGTGATGGACATGCACGGGGTGCTGAATGGCAGTCAGCGTATGCTGGAGATCCTGCAGGCCGGGCTGGAAAGTGGGAAGCTGATTGAAGGTCACGCGCGTGGTCTGAGCGGCGCGGATTTACAGGCGTACCTGGCGGCGGGCGTCACCTCCGATCATGAACTCACCTCTGCCGACGATGCGCTGGAAAAATTACGCGCCGGGCTGACGCTGGAGATCCGCGGCTCGCATCCTTATCTGCTGCCTGATATCGTCAGCGCGCTGAAAACGCTGCCGCATCTGTCGTCACAAATCACGGTCTGCACTGATGATGTCCCACCGGACATCCTGATGGAAAAAGGCGGCATCATCGCCCTGCTCAACCTGCTGATTGAACATGGCCTTCCGGCGACGGACGCGCTGCGGTTTGCCACCCTGAATGCTTCCCTGCGCCTGCAGCGTAACGATCTCGGGCTGATTGCCGCGGGTCGTCGTGCGGATCTGGTGGTGTTCGATTCACTGGATAAACTGACGGCTCGCCGGGTGTACGTCGCCGGAAAATGCATTGCCCGTGACGGAGCGATGATCGAGCCGATTGTTGATACGCCCCTGACGCTGCCCCGGGATACCGTGCGCCTGTCGTCGCTGACCGCCAGTGATTTTTACATGCGCATCGATAACGCAAACCACGGTGTGGCGCGCCTGCGTCATATCAGCGGCGCACGTTTTACCCGCTGGGGAGAAACCGACGCCCGGGTGCGTGACGGACGCGTTGAGATACCGGCTGGTTTTAGCCTGATTTGGGTTCAGCACCGCCACGCACGCCATGCGGCAAAACCGCAAATCGCCCTGCTGGAAGGCTGGGGAGAGCTGCGGGGGGCCATTGCCACCAGCTACTCCCACGATTCACACAACCTGGTGGTACTGGGACGCAATCCTGATGACATGGCACTGGCCGCCAACACGCTGATCCAAAGCGGTGGTGGGATGGCGCTGGTGCAGAACGGGGATGTGATCGCCCATGTGGCTATGCCCATTGCGGGGATGTTGTCAGAACTCGCCCCTGCGGAACTGGCGCGCCAGTTTCGTGAACTGCGTGAACGCAGCAGCCAGATTGCCGACTGGGAGCCGCCATACAGAGTATTTAAAGCGATTGAAGGGACGTGCCTTGCCTGCAACGCCGGGCCGCATTTAACCGATCTTGGACTGACCGATGGCAGCACGCGCCAGATTGTCGATCCGCTGATTTCTTACCGGGAAACCCCGGACACCACACAATAATACCGAAGGAGAGCCGGATAATGGCCGACAATACCGTTAATTCGCCAGCACCAGGGAACTGGCTTGAACGTCGTTTTGCACTGCATACGCGCGGCAGTACCGTGCGCACAGAGTGCCTGGCCGGTCTCACCGGTTTTCTCGCCGCCGCCTATTTGCTGGTGGTCATCCCGGGGCTTCTCGCCGTAGGCGGGATGGACAAAGGCGCGGCGACCACCGGCACCATTTTGGTGTTTGTGGCCGGTACGCTGCTGATGGCGTTTTACGCCAACCTGCCGTTCATTGTCGGGCCCGGCATTGGTGGCTCGGTGCTGGTCGGGGTAACGCTGGCGGGCAGTGAAGGCATCGGCTGGCAAATTGGTCTGGGCATTGCCTGCTGGTCGGGTATTTTGTTCTTCCTGCTCACCCGTTTTGGCCTGCGAGAGGTTGTGACCCGCTCCGTACCGCAGTCCATCAAACTGGGACTGACGGCTTCTATCGGTCTTTTTGTCGCCGTACTGGGCTTTCGCAATGCCGGCCTGGTGCAGGCTAACGCAAAAACGAACGCGCTGATGCTGGGTGATTTTCTCTCCCCAGGCGCGCTGGTGGCGCTCAGCGGCCTGTTCCTCGCCATTGCCCTGCAGGCGCGTCGCATTCCGGGCGCCATTTTGTGGGCCATTTTATTTGCTACCCTCGTAGGCATTCCGATGGGGGTGACCCGCCTTCCTGCCAGCTTTATTGACATGCCTCACTCACTGACGCCGGTACTGGGCCATATCGACATGCTGGGCGCGCTGAATATTGCCTTCCTGCCGTTCCTGTTTGTCTTTTTCGCATCGGAGTTTTTCTCCACCATGGGCACCACGCTGGCGGTGGGAGGTGAAGCCGGGTTGCTGGATGAAGAGGGCAATATGGCAAACATCAATCGCCCGTTTATGGTGGACTCGATTGCCGCCGCGATTGGCCCCTGGGTGGGTATTCCTGCCGCCACGGCGCTGATTGAATCCTCAGCGGCCGCAGAAGCGGGGGGTAAAACCGGCATGACGGCGCTGGCCGCTGCGATCATGTTCCTACTGATGCTGCTGTTTACGCCCGTTGCGCTCATGATCCCCAAAGAAGCCACGGCGCCTGCCCTAATCCTGATAGGCCTGAATATGTTCAGCGGCCTGCGTAAGGTGGATCTGGCAAACTTCACCGACGGGCTGCCGGTGCTGATGATGGTGATGATTACGCTGATTGCCAACAGCTTTGGGACAGGGATTGCGGGAGGGCTGCTGTTTTACATCGTCATCAAAGCGATTGCAGGAAAATGGCGAGAAATCCCCGTTGGTCTGTGGATCCTCGCCATTCCGCTGGTGTATTACTTTGCCACGCTGGTGAAGCACTAATCCTTGCGCGGTTGCCGTGTCGGGCTATGTCCATACTCGTAATGGCCATAGCCTGCACGGTAATACAGCGCTGCCGATTTCACTACATCGTTCAGCACGGTGCCGTTGATATGCGCCCCCGTTTGCTGCAAACGCTTAATGCTGTTCTCCATCTCTTTCAGGCTGGTTTTACCATAGCGGGCCACCAGCAGCGAGGTGGCGGCCACCGGGGCAGCCACTGAGGCGTCGGTTACGGCCAGCACCGGTGGGGTATCGAGGATCACAAGGTCATAATGCTCATCTGCCCAGATCATTAACGCCCTGAAGCGTTCGCTCATCAGCAGTTCAGAGGGGCGTAACGGAACCGGCCCGCAGGTCAGGACATCAATGTTGCCTTTCTCATAGCGCTGAATCACCGCCTGGAAATGACATTTTCCGTCAAGCACGTCGGAAAGCCCGGTATGATTTTTCAGGTCAAAGATGTTGTGTACATATCCCTCGCGCATATCCGCATCAATAAATAACACCCTGAGCCCGGCCTGCGCTTCAATCACGGCCAGCGAAGTGCTGACAAGGGTTTTACCGCAGTCCTGCGTTGGGCCAGAAATCATCACGATCCGGTTAGCGGCATCCTGCAAAGTGAAATGCAGGCTGGTGCGCAGCCCCCGCACGGCCTCGACAAAAACATCCGCAGGCCGATCAACCGGCAGGAAAGGAACATCGACAATCTTGTGTCTCCAGCGTGAGCCAAATACGCGTTTTTTACGCAGGTTGGTTTTTTTCCACAGCCACAGGGAACGGGGCAAGGTAGCCATCACCTGTACGCCAAGACCTTCCAGCTGCTCGGAGGTATTGATGCCGCGTCTGAGTGCCATGCGGACCAGAACCAGCCCCATTGAGCATATCAGCCCCAACAGGATGCCTAAGACGATAATCACCAGCTTTCGCGGTTTGATGGGATCGGGTTGCGTCACCGCGCTGTCGATAATTCGCACGTTACCAATGGCGCTGGAGCGCGAAATGTTCAGCTCCTGCTGACGGGTGAGTAGCTGCAAATAGATGGTGCGGCCTGACTCCACATCCCGACTGAGGCGCAAAATATCCTGCTGGGTCGATGGCATGGCGGTGACACGCTGATTAAGGCGGACCTTCTCCTGCTCAAGCGTCTGACGCTTTTCACGCAAGGCGCGGTAGTTCGGGTGCTCTTTCTTGAAAAGCTGAGAAATCTCCGCCTCACGAAACGTCAGCTCGTTGAGCTGGTTTTCGATATTCACAATCTGCTCAAGAACCGATTTCGCTTCCAGGGAGAGATCCACCGAGTCACGCTGTTTGCGATACTGATTAAGCCGCTCTTCAGCCAGATCCAGTTCGCTTCTGATTTTAGGCAATTGCTGCTGCAAAAATGCAAGACTGCGTGCATCCTGTGCTTCCTGGCGCGCAATGTTTTGCTGCAGATAGTTGTTGGCAATCCGGTCAAGCACATGCGCAATGCGCTCAGGATCGTTTCCGGTCAGCGTGAGCATCAGTACCCCACTCTGCTTTGCCGATTCAACGACGCTAAATTGGGTGCTGAGCGTATTAATAGCTTCCAGACGGGTGCTGTTTTGCACCGTGAATTGCGTGCCCGTTGGCGCATTCATTTTCACCACTAGCAGCGAAACGCCGGCTTTTTCCAGCGGTTTCCCTTCCCTGCCCTCGGCATAAAAGTTATCGCCCTCCAGCCGGTATGCCCCTTTTTCCAGCACAGTGAGCACAAGGGTGCGAGGTTTTCCTTCGACAGGGGGAAGTTGCAGCCAGTCAAGGGCAACCGTCGCTGGTTTACGGCCCTGCAACCGTGCCCACAGACGACCCACTACCGGGAACGTACGCTGCGTCACGTGCTGTGTTAGGCCTAATTCATCGACGGTTGCGCCCAGAATCATGCGTGATTTAAGCAGAAGAATTTCAGGTTCGACATCGGGAGACATCTCACTCCCAAACTGCCTTAAATTTTTGAGCAGGCTGTTATCCTGCTTTCCTTCTACCTGGATTAAAGCATCTGCGCGATAAACGGGCGTGGCCAGAAAGGCATACAGCCCCGCCAACAGGGTGAACAGGAAAGTTATCGATAAAATGACTGCACGGTGATCGATCACCTCGCCGAGCAGGCTAATGAGATCGATTTCATGATTCTCCGGTGCTGCCGCACCGTAACTGTCTGTTGTGTAAGACGACATTAACGCTTCATTCCTTGTTGACTCAAACGATGAGCCCATTCCTGACTGGCTTTGCCCAGCAGACCGAAAACATAATCGAATGCTTCACGACTTTTACAATAGGGATCGGGGATGTCCTGCGGCCCCAACCATTGCCCAAAAAGCAGCGATTTGCCGCGAATTTCCGGGGCCATGTCAGAGATAAAGCGAAGATGAGCAGGTTCCATCACCAGAATCAGATCCGATTCCCGCATGATCTGCGGGGTCAGTTTGCGCGCGCGATGTCCCTCAAGTGAGATCCCATGTCGCCTTGCCACGTCCTGAGCGCTGACATCCGCCGGACTGCCCTCCAGCCCATAGATACCTGCCGAGGTTATCCGTTTTCCCGGTAGCAACTGACGCAACAGCCGCTCGCCAATCGGCGAGCGACAAATATTGCCGGTGCAGACCACTAAGATGGAATCAAACATTATTGCGGCCACGATCTGATGTAACGCACCGTCTCGGTAATGTCATGCACGCCGCTGATGGTTGGCACAAGCTGCGTAATCACGCGATTCCAGCGTGACAGCGGCGCGGTGGTCACATAGACAATGTCGTAGGGCTCAAGCTGAAATTCGGTGCCTAACACCATGGCTGAAGCGTCTTTGGCATCCAGCTGATAGACCGTGGCGAGTTTGTCGGCGCGATCCTTTTTCGGCACCGAACGTATGACGAAAATGCCGGTGGCATCCGCCATATTCTGGTTCAGGCCGCCCGCGTTACCCAGCGCTTCGGCGAGGGTCATGCCGCTGCGATCCATTTTCAGCGTGCTTTGTTTAATAACCTCACCCATGACGAACACCTTCAGCGCGTCGTTACGGGGAACAAACAGAATATCGCCCGGATAGAGCAGCTTATTTTGGGTGAGATCGCCACACTGCATCAGCGCATACAGAGAGAGGCGCGTATCCTTGCCGTTATGGGTGAGCACCACGTTACGCCAGTCCGCGTCAGCAGAGAGACCCCCGGCAGCATTGACAGCATCCATGACCGTCAGCGGAATATTCGTGATAGCCTGCTGGCCCGACTTCATCACTTCACCCGTGACGTAGGCTTTTTGCGAGCGGAAGGAGGCGATGCTGACGTCCACCTGCGGGCTTTGAATGACGTTGTCCAGCCGGGCGGTGATCTCTTCACGTACCTGAGAGACCGTTTTGCCTGCCACATGCAGTTTGCCAACGTACGGATAGAAAAGCGTGCCGTCAGCGTTAACCCAGTTACCGGTGTCGCTTGCGCTACGATACTGGCCCGCCGGGGTAGTCAGCTCAGGGTGATCCCAGACGGTAACGGTTAAAATATCGCCGGTTCCGATACGGTATTCCCAGTTTTTGACTTCGTTATCCAGATTAGGATTTGCCTGAGATTTTGAGACCGGAGGCCGCAGTTTTTCAATTAGCGAAGGCGTGAGGGGATAAACGTCCACTCGTTTCTCACGCTGATAGTTTGCATCTTCTGTGGCAATGACCTGCTTTCCCCCAGGGTCGAGATGCTGACCGGGAGAAAATACGCAGCCCGCGAGCGGGATAATAGTGAAAAGCAGTATCGAAAATGCCGTTGTATTTTTCATTTATTAAAATTGTTTTATAGTAGTGATTATCATAAGTCTGGTAAAAACCTAAAACTTCCTTTAAGAACAAGCTCCTGTTAGTCAACGCATTAACGAAGCAGCCAGTATCAATTAAAAAGCTGGCCGCTAGCGCTGCATTAAGCCTTTGTCAGTCGGATAATTAATGAATCTTGATCGCGGAGGTTTAGTTTCGGACAATCTTAAATGTTCTATTCGTTGAATGCATGCCTGTATCCTTGTAAATTGGCTCTGAAAATGTCTTTTCAGAATTAATTAATAAAACAATAATTATTATATCTATTAAGTCTGGCATTAATTCATAGCCGAAATACTTTATGGCCGTTTTGACTACACAAATCCCTTCACTTTTGTTACATTTTTTTCAAACTCATCCTGATGATGATACTTAAAATGAACTGCCTGCCCTCCGTTTCCGGATCTGCACGCAAAAGTATCAGTAACGATATGACTGGAGAAAAAATGGCTAAGCGTAAATTGCTGCTTCTGGGCGTTTTACTGTCACTGGCGGGAGCCGCGAACTCTGCGCCGCAAGCGTCGACGTCCCCTTCGGGCATCAAAGCTTACGAAGAACAAGAGTTCATTGCCGATTTTACAAAGTTCAAAATTGGCGACACGGCGCCTGCGCAGTATCAGACGCCCGAGTACACCATCAAACAGTATCAGCTGCGCAACCTTCCTGCGCCGGATGCCGGCACGCACTGGACCTACATGGGCGAGAATTACGTTCTGATCGGTGATGCCGATGGCAAAATCTACAAAGCCTATAACGGAGATATCTTCTATCACCGCTGATACGATGCTGATCCGGCCCTGGCAGGAGGACGACAGGCCGTTCCTGCGCACGCTCTACCTGCATGCGCGACGCGAGGCCTGGCCGTGGCTGGACAGCGTGGAATGGCAGCTTGAGGACTTCGACGCCGCAACGCGCGACGAGCAGATCTGGGTTGCGATTCACGACGGCCACCGCGTGGGTTTTGCCTCCGTCCATGAAAACGATAACTTTCTGCACAACCTGTTTGTCGATCCGCAGCATCAGGGCATGGGGGTTGGACGCCTGTTGCTTGAACAGGTACAGAAGTCGTTTACCAGCACCGGCGCCCTGAAGTGCTTGGTGAAGAATGAACGGGCGGTTGCCTTTTACCAGCGCCACGGCTGGCACATTGAAGCATCAGGGGATTCACCGGAAGGCGAGTATTACCTGATGCACTATCGGCTGGGCTAGCGTCGGGTGGGGGTTACGCTTAACTGACGTAAAAACTCAACAGGCCGGGTAAGGCGAAGCCGCCCCCCGGCACTAACGCGCAGAAACGCTACACCGCGCGGAACGCGATTTCACCTGGAATTACCTCGCCCTGCCAGTACAGCTGCGCCGCAACGCGCCCTGCCAGCTGACGATAGATCTCCGCAAATTCGCTGTCCGGACGGCTGACGACCGTCGGTTTCCCGCTATCGAGATCTTCACGCAGCGTGATGTGCAGCGGCATCTGCCCAAGCAGCTGAGTGTGATACTGCGCCGCCAGCTTCTCCGCACCACCGGTACCAAAGATTGGCTCATGGTGACCGCAGTTGCTGCAAATGTGCATGCTCATATTCTCGACGATGCCCAGTACCGGCACCTCCACCTTCTCGAACATCACGATGCCTTTTTTGGCGTCGATCAGCGCGATATCCTGCGGGGTGGTTACCACAACGGCCCCGGTTACCGGAATGTTCTGCGCCAGCGTCAGCTGAATATCACCGGTACCCGGCGGCATATCCAGCACCAGATAATCCAGATCCGGCCACATGGTCTCCTGCAACATTTGCAGCAGCGCTTTGCTGGCCATCGGGCCACGCCAGACCATTGCGTTATCGTCCGTCACCAGGTAACCAATTGAGTTGGTCGCCAGGCCGTGCGCCATGATCGGCGCCATGTGGGTCCCGTCCGGGGAAGTCGGACGCTGGTTTTCCGCGCCGAGCATGTTCGGAATGGAGGGGCCGTAGATATCCGCATCCAGAATGCCGACTTTCGCCCCTTCAGCCGCCAGCGCGAGGGCCAGGTTAACGGCGGTAGACGATTTACCCACCCCGCCCTTGCCGGAGCTGACGGCGATGATGTTCTTCACGCCGTTAACGCCCGGCTGATTTTTCACGCGCTTGAGCGTGGCGATGCTGTGGCTCAGCTTCCAGTCAATCGCTTTTGCCCCGGTAATACGCAGCAGCTCGGAGCTGGTCTGCTCTTTCAGCGCGTCAAAGGCGCTGGTCCAGACGAACGGCATTTGCAGTTCAATGTGCAGCGTATCGTCCAGCCACGCGACATGGTGCAGCGCTTTTAGCGTGGTGAGATTGTGCTTCAGGGTTGGGTGCTGAAAATTAGCCAGCGTTCCGGCGACCATTGCTCGTAAGGCTTCCGGTGATTTGGCCTGGGACTGAGAACTCATCCCGACTCCTTTGTTCTTGTGAATAAGACCTTAGACAAACAAGTTTACCTGAAAGGGCGCGGTTTGTGCTTACTTAATAATGCCCCTTTTGGTAATATCGAAAACCCTTTTCACAGTTAAAAGAAGTAATGCCCACTATGACTCAAGTCGCGAAAAAAATTCTGGTAACGTGCGCCCTGCCGTACGCCAACGGCTCAATCCACCTCGGCCACATGCTGGAGCATATCCAGGCTGATGTCTGGGTCCGTTACCAGCGAATGCGCGGCCACGAGGTTAACTTCATCTGCGCGGACGATGCCCACGGTACGCCGATCATGCTGAAAGCACAGCAGCTGGGTATCTCCCCGGAGCAGATGATTGCCGAAATGAGTCAGGAGCATCAGACCGATTTTGCTGGCTTTGACATCAGCTACGACAACTATCACTCCACGCACAGCGACGAAAACCGCGAGCTGTCGGAGCTGATCTACACCCGTCTGAAAGAGAACGGTTTTATTAAAAACCGCACCATTTCTCAGCTGTACGATCCGGAGAAAGGCATGTTCCTGCCGGACCGTTTCGTGAAAGGCACCTGTCCGAAATGTAAATCTCCGGACCAGTACGGCGATAACTGCGAAGTCTGCGGCGCAACCTACAGCCCGACCGAGCTTATCGAGCCGAAATCCGTCGTCTCTGGCGCGACGCCTGTGATGCGTGATTCCGAACACTTCTTCTTCGACCTGCCGTCGTTCAGCGAAATGCTGCAGGCGTGGACGCGCAGCGGCGCCCTGCAGGAGCAGGTGGCGAACAAAATGCAGGAGTGGTTCGAATCCGGTCTGCAGCAGTGGGATATCTCCCGCGATGCGCCCTACTTCGGCTTCGAAATCCCGAACGCGCCGGGCAAATATTTCTACGTCTGGCTGGATGCGCCAATTGGCTACATGGGCTCCTTCAAGAACCTGTGCGACAAGCGCGGCGACAGCGTCAGCTTCGACGAATACTGGAAGAAAGATTCCACCGCCGAGCTGTATCACTTCATCGGTAAAGACATCGTTTACTTCCACAGCCTGTTCTGGCCGGCCATGCTGGAAGGCAGCAACTTCCGCAAGCCAACCAACCTGTTCGTGCACGGCTACGTGACGGTGAACGGCGCGAAGATGTCCAAATCTCGCGGGACGTTCATCAAGGCCAGCACCTGGCTGAACCACTTCGACGCGGACAGCCTGCGCTACTACTACACGGCGAAGCTCTCATCCCGCATCGACGACATCGACCTGAACCTCGAAGATTTCGTGCAGCGCGTGAACGCGGATATCGTCAACAAGGTGGTGAACCTGGCTTCCCGTAACGCGGGCTTTATCGCCAAGCGTTTTGACGGCGTGATGGCGGCTGAACTGGCTGACCCTGCGCTGTACAAAACCTTCACCGACGCCGCCGGGACTATTGGCGAAGCCTGGGAAGCGCGCGAGTTCGGTAAGGCGGTGCGTGAAATTATGGCCCTGGCCGACCTGGCTAACCGCTATGTCGACGAGCAGGCGCCGTGGGTAGTGGCAAAACAGGAAGGCCGCGATGCCGATTTGCAGGCGATCTGCTCCATGGGCATTAACCTGTTCCGCGTGCTGATGACGTACCTGAAGCCGGTGCTGCCGCAGCTTGCAGCCCGCGCGGAAGCGTTCCTGAACACCGAACTCACCTGGGATGCAATGGCGCAGCCGCTGCTTGGCCACAAGGTGAACACCTTCAAGGCACTGTATAACCGCATCGAAATGAAGCAGGTTGAAGCGCTGGTGGAAGCCTCTAAAGAAGAGGTGAAAGCGGCTGCCGCCCCGGTGACCGGCCCGCTGGCTGACGATCCGATTCAGGAAACCATCACCTTTGACGATTTCGCGAAGGTCGATCTGCGCGTGGCGCTGATTGAAAACGCGGAGTTCGTGGAGGGGTCTGACAAGCTGCTGCGCCTGACGCTGGATCTGGGCGGCGAGAAGCGTAACGTCTTCTCCGGCATCCGCTCAGCCTATCCCGATCCGCAGGTGCTGATTGGCCGCCAGACCGTGATGGTGGCAAACCTGGCGCCGCGCAAAATGCGCTTCGGCATCTCTGAGGGGATGGTGATGGCCGCAGGCCCTGGCGGGAAAGATATTTTCCTGTTAAGCCCTGACGAAGGCGCGAAGCCGGGTCAGCAGGTGAAATAACAAAAAAGCCGGAGATAATCTCCGGCTTTTTTTATGGCATTTTATTTTCTCCCTCTCCCCGTGGGAGAGGGTCGGGGTGAGGGCATCAGGCCGCACCCTACCGCCTTTATGCCTTCGGGTGATGCACCCGGTGGGTCAGCCCGCGCAGGAAGTTACGCAGAAACTGGTCGCCGCACTCGCGGTAATTTTTGTGGTCCGGCGCGCGCATCATGGCGGTGACTTCCGGCACGGATACGCGGTATTTTTGCTCCGTCATGATCGCCACAATATCGTCCGTTTTCAGGGAGAACGCGATGCGCAGCTTTTTCAGCACCGTGTTGTTGTTCACCCGACGCTCCAGCGCCAGCTCGGGCGCAGACTCGTCTTTGCCGCGCCTGTCGTAAATCAGCCCGTTCAGAAAGCCCGACAGGATAATGTCCGGGCAGCGAACGAAACCCTCTTCGTCTTCTTTGGTCATCCAGGTGTCAAACCCGGCGGACGTGGACTCCATGTCGGAAAGCGCAAGAATGCGCACCATATCATTGTTGTTCGCTTTCAGGGTGTAGCGCAGGCTACGAAGAATATCGTTACTTAGCATAGAGCCTTCAAATGTCGATGATGCAATGGCGCGCAGTGTACCAGTTTTACAGGCCAATCGCCTCTTTCAAACTTTTCAGGTAGCGACGGCTGACGGGCACCGTTTGTCCGGCGCGCAGCACCAGCTCGGCCTGGCCGTTATCCTCCAGGCGGATCTCCTTCAGGTGCGCCATGTTCACCAGATACTGGCGATGGCAGCGGATCAGCGGCGTGCGGCTCTCCAGCGTGCGCAGCGTCAGCTCGGTAAATCCCTCGTTACCTTCGGCGCTGGTGACGTACACGCCGCTCAGTCGGCTGCTGACAAAGGCAACGTCGTCCATTTGCAGGAGATAAATTCGGCTGTGCCCGGTACACGGGATGAACTTCAGCGGCTGCTGATGTTCCGGCAGCAGCGACACATCCTGCACGCTCCGCTCCTGGCGCAAACGGGACAGGGTCTTATCAAGCCGCTTCTCTTCGATGGGCTTCAGCAGATAGTCAAAGGCGTGCTCTTCAAACGCCTTTACGGCGTATTCGTCAAACGCCGTCAGAAAGACGATATAGGGACGATGCTCCGGATCGAGCATCCCGACCATCTCCAGCCCGCTGATGCGCGGCATCTGAATATCGAGGAACAGCACGTCCGGGCGCAGCTTGTGCACCGCGCCAATGCCCTCAATCGCGTTCGCGCACTCGCCCACCACCTCTATGTCGCTCTGCTCCTGCAACAGGACCCGCAGGTTTTCCCGTGCTAACGGCTCATCGTCAACAATCAGCACTCTTAACATGCGTTCTCCTCCAGCGGCAATCGTAAGGTAATTCGGGTATAGCGGTCTGGCTCACAGGCGACGGTGATACCGCAGTCGTCACCAAAGTGCGCGCGCAGGCGTTTATCCACCAGGCTCATGCCTAAACCGCCTGACGCGGAGGCCTCGTACAGCCCGGCGTTGTCTTCAATATCCAGCACCAGATGATGGTTAAAACGGGAAGCGCAAATCGTAATCTCTCCGGTGCCCAGCAGCTGCGAGGTGCCGTGCTTAATGGCGTTTTCCACGATCGGTTGCAGGGTAAACGCGGGCAGATGCTGATACGCCAGCTCGTCCGGGACGGATAACGACACCTGTAAACGAGACTGGAAGCGCGCTTTTTCGATTTGCAGATAGGCGTTTACGTGCTCAACCTCGTCCGCGAGGGTGACAATCTCCGAGGGCCGCTTCAGGTTTTTGCGGAAAAATGTCGACAGAAACTGCACCAGCTGCGCGGCCTGATCGCTGTCGCGGCGGATCACCGCCTTCAGCGTATTGAGCGCGTTAAACAGGAAATGCGGGTTCACCTGGGCGTGCAGGAGCTTAATTTCGGATTGCGTCAGCAACGCTTTTTGCCGCTCATACTGCCCCGCAAGGATCTGCGCCGAAAGCAGCTGGGCTATACCCTCTCCCAGGGTGCGGTTGATGGAGCTGAACAGGCGGTTTTTGGCTTCGTAAAGCTTAATGGTGCCCATCACGCGCTGGTTTTCGCCCCGCAGGGGAATAACCAGCGTCGAACCGAGCTTGCACTGCGGATGCAGGGAGCAGCGGTAAGGTACTTCGTTACCGTCGGCATAGACCACTTCGCCCGTTTCAATCGCGCGCAGGGTGTAGGCCGAGGAGATCGGTTTGCCCGGCAGATGGTGATCGTCCCCGGTACCGGTAAACGCCAGCAGCTTCTCGCGATCGGTAATCGCCACGGCCCCGATATCCAGCTCTTTATAAAGCACCTGCGCCACCTTCATGCTGTTTTCTTCGTTGAATCCCTGACGCAGGATCCCTTCGGTGGAGGCCGCCACCTTCAGGGCGGTGGCGGAAAATGCCGAGGTGTATTTTTCGAACATGGCGCGTTTGTCGAGCAGAATGCGCATAAACAGCGCCGCCCCCACGGTGTTGGTCACCATCATCGGCGCGGCGATATTGCTCACCAGGTGCAGGGCGTCTTCAAACGGACGCGCGATAAGCAAAATGATCGCCATTTGCGCCATTTCGGCCACAAAGGTAATGGCACCGGCGGTCAACGGGCTAAAGACTTTATCCGGGCGGCCACGTTTGATCATGTAGCTGTGAACCAGACCGCCAAGTAATCCTTCGACGATGGTCGAAATCATGCAGCTCAGCGCCGTCATGCCCCCCATTGAATAGCGATGCAGGCCGCCGGTTAATCCTACCAGACCGCCCACAACCGGGCCGCCCAGCAGCCCGCCCATAACCGCGCCGATGGCGCGCGTATTGGCAATAGAATCTTCAATATGGAGGCCAAAATAGGTGCCCATAATGCAGAAAATGGAGAACGTGACGTAGCAGAGCAGCTTGTGCGGTAAACGTACGGTGACCTGCATCAGCGGAATAAACAGGCGCGTTTTGCTCATCAGCCACGCGATAACAAGAAACACGCACATCTGCTGAAGCAACAGCAGCACCAGATTAAACTCGTACATACCCACAACCGCACAGTCTAAAAACGCGTAACATACACTGATGGCGGTAAACTTTCTTTGAAACGTGCCATAAAAGCGATAAATCGTGTCCGCTATCACACCTTTTGCCGTACCCGATCCGTGCCTCGCATAATTTGTACAAAAAAGAATCAATTCTTCCTGGTTCCGCAATGTAGGTCTACAGTTAAGCTGGGGACGCGTGAGCCTGGGGGCGAAAATGGCGCTTTACACGATAGGTGAAGTGGCACTCCTGTGTGATATCAATCCCGTTACGCTACGGGCGTGGCAGCGACGGTACGGATTGCTTAAGCCGCAAAGAACGGACGGCGGGCATCGCCTGTTCAACGATGCGGACATCGATCGCATCCGTGAGATCAAAAGCTGGATCGACAACGGCGTGCAGGTGGGTAAGGTGAAGTCGCTGCTGAGCCAGGACGATCCGGATACCCAGCGTGCCTGGCGCGAGCAGCAGGAAACCCTGCTGAGGCTGTTGCAGGCGGGCAATTTGCAGCGTCTGCGCGGCTGGATCAAAGAACAGGGGCGGGATTACCCCGCGCAGACCCTTATCACCCACCTTTTTATTCCCCTGCGGCGACGCCTCCAGTGTCAGCAAACTACCCTCCAGGCGCTGCTCAGCATGCTCGACGGCGTGCTGATTAACTATATTTCCGTCTGTCTTGCCTCCGCGCGCAATAAAAACAGCAAGGATGCGCTGGTGGTCGGCTGGAACGTGCACGATACCACCCGGCTGTGGCTCGAAGCGTGGATAGCCATCCAGCAGGGCTGGCGCGTTGACGTACTTGCCCACTCGCTGGCCCAGCTCAGACCGGAGCTGTTTGACGGCCAGACGCTGCTGGTCTGGTGCGGAGAAGTCCCTTCGGCCTCCCAGCGGCAGCTCCTGACCGAATGGCGCGCGCATGGCTATCCCGTTTACCCGCTGGGGCCAAATGCGTCGTAACGGCATTTAATGGTTCATTAACAGCTGCGCTTCACCGTATAATTGTTCCGTTAACAACAGGAGCACATGATGAAGGCAACGAAACTCGCCGTAATTACCCTTTTTGCACTGATGGCCCTCAGCGGGATCGGTGGCGTTATGCTCGCAGGCTACTCGTTTATTGTCCGCGGCGGTGTTGGCTGAGATACGCGGCCAGACGTTCGAACAGGCGATCCACCACAATCGCCGCCAGCGCGACCAGAACGGCGCCCTGGATAATATAGGCCGTATTAAACCCGCTTAACCCGATGATGATTGGCGTACCAAGCGTATTCGCTCCCACCGTCGAGGCGATGGCTGCCGTACCGATGTTGATAATTACCGACGTCCGCACGCCGGCGATAATCACCGGTGCAGCCAGCGGCAGCTCTACCTTAACCAGCCGCTGCCGGGCGCTCATCCCCATCCCTTCCGCTACGCTCAGCACCGATGCAGGCACCGCCGCAATACCCGCCAGCGTTCCCTGCAGAATGGGCAACACGCCGTACAAAATCAGCGCAACAATCGCCGGCTCCTGTCCAAAGCCGATGGCCGGAACCGCAATCGCCAGCACGGCTACCGGCGGGAAGGTCTGCCCCGTTGCGGCGATGGTCTCCACCAGCGGGCGAAACTCCCTGCCCGCAGGTCTCGTCACCGCAATACCCGCCCCCACGCCCAGCACGATGGCGACCACGCTCGAAACCGCCACCAGCCAGAAGTGCGCCAGGGTGAGATTAACAAAGCTCTCCTGCTGATAAACCGGACGCGGCAGCCCGGGAAACAGCGCGCTGAACAGCGACGCGCTGTGCGGCATCAGGAAAAGCAGGGCAATAAAGAGCAGCACCAGCCAGAGCAAGGGATCACGCACCCGCTTCACGCGTCACCTCCCCCGCCAGCAGATCGCGGAAATGGATCGTTCCGCACGGCGTTCCCTGCGCATCCGCCACCGGCAACGCTTCACACTGCCTCGCGACAAACGCAGATAACGCATCGCGCAGGCTCATCTGGTCGTGCAGCGCTTCGCCGCCAACCCGCGCATCCTGCGGACGCATATAGTCCCTGACGGTGCGCAGCGAGAGCAGCCTGACGCCCAGCTCGCTGCGGCCAAAAAACTCGCGCACAAAGTCGTTTGCCGGCGCCGTCAGCAGCTCAAGCGGCGTTCCCTGCTGAACGACCTCACCGCGATCCATCACCACCAGACGATCGGCCAGACGCAGCGCCTCGTCGATATCGTGGGTCACCAGAACGATCGTACGCCCAAGGATCCGATGGATGCGGGTCATCTCCGCCTGCAGCGCGCCGCGCGTAACCGGATCCAGAGCGCCAAAGGGTTCATCCATCAGCAGCACCTGCGGGTTGGCGGCCAGCGCGCGCGCCACGCCGACCCGCTGCTGTTGTCCGCCGGAAAGCTGATGCGGATAGCGGTCGCGAAGCGACGCGTCAAGCCCCAGCAGCGCCATCAGCTCGTCGACGCGCGCGTTGATCTTCGCCCGCGACCATTTCTCAAGCTGCAGCACGGTGGCAATATTCTGCGCCACCGTCCAGTGGGGAAACAGGCCGATGGACTGAATGGCGTAGCCCATCCGACGCCGCAGCTCCAGCACCGGCAGGCTGCGGATCTCTTCTCCGGCAAAGCGAATCGTCCCGCTGTCATGCTCCACCAGCCGGTTGATCATCTTCAGGGTGGTGGATTTTCCCGACCCCGACGTACCGATCAACACCGAAAACGCCCCCTCGGCAAAGTTCAGGTTCAGGTGGCTTGCCGCCGGACGGCCCGCAAAGGTTTTACTTACATCGTGAAATTCAATCATTGGCTCTTCTCCCGAGCAGCGCGAGCCACAGGGCAAATAAGGCATCCAGCACGACCGCCAGCGCAATGGTGGGTACGACGCCCAGCAACACCAGATCCAGCGCGCTGCTGAGCAGCCCCTGGAAGACCAGCGCCCCAAAGCCGCCCGCCCCAATCAGCGCGGCAATCACCGCCATCCCCACGGTTTGTACCGTCACCACCCGCAGGCTGCGAACCAGCAGCGGAAGCGCAAGCGGCAGCTGTACTTTCCAGAAACACTGGCGCGCACTCATCCCCATCGCGTGCGCGCTTTCCAGCACGTCCGGCGCAACCTGGCTTAGCCCCGCCACCACGCCGCGCACCAGCGGTAACAGCGCATACAGCACGAGGGCGATAAGCGCCGGCGTCAGCCCGGTTCCGGCAATGCCCACCGCGGCCAGGGCAGGGAAAGTTTTCACCAGACCGGCCAGAGGGGCAATCAGCAGGCCGAACAGGGCGACGGAGGGTATGGTCTGAATGACGTTGAGCACGGTAAAGACAGCGCCCTGCTTGCCGGGATGCCGGTAGCACCACATGCCAAGCGGCACGCCCAGCAGCAGCGCCGGGAGCAGCGTCCCGCACAGGATCGTCAGATGCTGCACCAGCGCGTTGTCAAACACCTCCTGGCGGTTGGCGTACTCTTTTAACAGCGAGAGCTGATTCAGATCGCCGCTGAAGAGGATCAGCAGCGGAATAACCCAGAACTGCGCGTTAAGCAGCCAGCGCCAGACGGGCATCGGCGTCAGACGGCGAATGGCATCGCTACAGGCCAGCAGGCAGAGCGCCAGCCACAGCCACAGGCCGCTGCCAATTGACGTGCGGGCAAGCGGGCTTTCAACCGAGGCCATCTGCGCTGCCGCCTGCCCCGCGCTCCAGAACAGCACGATAAACAGCGCTTCGCAGAGAAGTAGCGTCAGCCATTGCGCGGCGCGGCCCGGCCAGAGCGATAAGGCAACGGCACCCGCCAGCGCCGCCCCCAGCAGCAGCGGCGTAAACGACCATATCTGCCAGAGCGCACGCGGTTCGCCCGACACCAGGCGGTTTGGTGCAACATTCACAAAGGGTAACGCGACCGCCGCGATGGCCACGCAGGCCAGCAGCAGCAGTACGCGGTTATGACATTTTATTGGCACAGCCTTATCCCGTTACTTCACAAGCCCTTGTTGCTTCAGGAAGTCGGCGGCCACTTTTTTGGCATCCAGCCCCTCAACGGCAATGCTGGCGTTCAGCTGTTGCAGCGTTTTCGCATCCAGTTTTTCAAAGACCGGCTTCAGCCATTCGTCCATATCCGGATAGGCTTGCAGAACCGCCTCGCGCACCACCGGGGCGGGGGCGTAAATCGGCTGAACGCCCTTCGGATCGGTTAAGGTTTGCAGGCCAAGCGCCGCTACCGGCCCGTCGGTGCCGTAGGCCATCGCGGCATTCACCCCGGAAGTTTGCTGCGCCGCCGCCTTGATGGTCACGGCCGTATCGCCGCCCGCCAGAGAGAGCAGCTGAGACTGGTCGAGCTTGAAATCATAGGCTTTTTCAAACGCCGGCAGGGCATCCGCGCGCTCGATAAACTCGGCCGAGGCCGCGAGCTTAAACTCGCCCTTCTCTTTCAGGTAGCGGCTGAGATCGTCAAGCGAGGCAAGCTTGCCCTTTTCGGCGATATCTTTGCGCACCGCGATTGTCCAGGTGTTGTTGGCCGGTGCCGGCGTCAGCCAGATCAGCTTGTTTTTCTCCGCGTCCAGCTTTTTGACTTTGTCATAGCCGGCTTTGGCATTTTTCCAGTCCGGATCGTTTTCATCCTTGAAGAAGAACGCCCCGTTGCCGGTATATTCCGGATAGATATCCAGCTCGCCAGAGGTGATAGCGCCGCGCACGACCGGCGTGGTGCCAAGCTGCACTTTATTGACCGTTTTCACGCCGTGGCTTTCAAGCACCTGCAAAATGATATTGCCGAGCAGCGCTCCCTCGGTATCAATTTTGGAGCCTACCTTAACCGGCTCAGCTGCCTGCAGCGGCAGGCTCAGCGCCGCCAGAAGCACCGCTGAACCTGAAATCCCCTTAATAATCGTCATTCTGCTTTCCTCATTATTTTGTGGCCTTTTTCATAGGCTTGAGAGAAAAGCGTAGCTTAAAACGGCGAATTTAACCGTTTTTAGTACAAGATGAGAGACATCCCCCGGCCAGGCGGGGGATGGTGAGGCAGGAAGGGTTATTGCAGTTCGAATTCGGCTTTGTTCACGCGGGCGGAATCCACGCCAATAAACACGTTGAATTTGCCAGGCTCGGCATCGTATTTCATCTGCTGATTCCAGAACTTCAGCGCGTTCACGTCGATCGGGAAGCTGACCGTTTTGGTTTCGCCCGGCTTCAGGTTGACCTTCTCGAAGCCGCGCAGCTGTTTCACCGGACGGCTCATGGAGGCGGTGACGTCCTGCACGTACATCTGGATCACCGTCGCCCCTTCGCGCTTGCCGCTGTTGGTCACGTCCACGCTGGCGGTGACCTTGCCGTCACGCGTCATGGTCGGGGCTGACATCTTCACGTCAGAAACCCTGAAGGTGGTGTAGCTCAGGCCGTAGCCAAACGGATACAGCGGGCCGTTGGCCTCGTCGAAGTAGCGCGAGGTGTACTTGTTCGGCTTATCGGCGTTATAGGGGCGACCGGTGTTCAGGTGGCTGTAGTAAACCGGGATCTGCCCGACGGAGCGCGGGAAGGACATCGGCAGCTTGCCGGACGGGTTGTAATCGCCAAACAGCACGTCGGCAATGGCGTTACCGCCTTCGGTACCGGCAAACCAGGTTTCCAGAATGGCGTCAGCCTGCTGGTCTTCTTTCACCAGCGCCAGCGGACGACCGTTCATCAGCACCAGCACCAGCGGCTTGCCGGTGGCTTTCAGGGCCGCGATCAGATCGCGCTGGCTTTGCGGAATGGTGATGTCGGTACGGCTGGACGCTTCGTGCGCCATCCCCTGCGCTTCACCCACGACCGCGACCACCACGTCGGACTGCTTCGCGGCGTTAACCGCTTCGTCGATCATCGCCTTCGGCGTGCGCGGATCCACCTTCACCGCTTCCTCATACTGATTGAGGAACGTGACGATGTCTTTGTCGTCAGTGACGTTCGCGCCTTTGGCGTAGATAACTTTCGCGTTCTCGCCCACGGCGCTCTTGATGCCGGTCAGCACGGTAACGGACTGATCGGCCACGCCCGCGGCGGACCAGCTGCCCATCACGTCACGCTTGCTGTCGGCCAGCGGGCCGACCACGGCAATGGTGCCGGATTTTTTCAGCGGCAGCGTGTCGAGGCGATTTTTCAGCAGCACCAGGCTTTCGCGCGCCACTTCCCGGGCCTCTTTACGGTGCAGGCGGCTTTCGGCGTTGGTGTCCGCCGGGTCAGACTCCTTCGGCCCCAGATGGCTGTACGGATCGTTAAACAGCCCCATGTCGTATTTCACGTTCAGCACGTGCCGCGTGGCGTCGTCCAGCTCCGCCATCGTCACCTTGCCGCTCTTGACCAGCCCCGGCAGGTATTTGCTGTAGTATTCGTCGCTCATGCTCATGTTGATGCCGGACTTGAGCGCCACGCGCACCGCATCTTCCGGGTCAGACGCCGTACCGTGTTTAATCAGCTCTTTAATCGCGCCGTGGTCAGAAACGGTGATGCCCTTAAAGCCCCACTGGTCGCGCAGCACGTCTTTTAGCAGCCAGGCATCGGAGGTGGCTGGCGTGCCGTTGAGGGAGTTCAGCGCCACCATCACCGCGCCGCTGCCGGCGTCCAGCCCCGCTTTGTACGGCGGCATATAGTCGTTGAACAGGCGCTGCGGACTCATGTCGACGGTGTTGTACTCTTTGCCGCCCTCCACCGCGCCGTAGGCCGCGAAGTGCTTGACGCTGGTCATCACCGAGTAGCGATCCGCCGGGCTTTTGCCCTGCATCGCTTCCACCATGGCCTTGCCCATCGTGGCAGTTAAATACGTATCTTCACCGAAGCCCTCTGACGCGCGGCCCCAGCGCGGATCGCGGGAGACGTCGACCATCGGTGCCCAGGTCATGTTCAGGCCGTCGTCTGCGGCTTCATATGCCGATACGCGCCCGACGGTTTTCACCGCATCGAGGTTAAAGGAGGAGGCTAAGCCGAGGCTGATGGGGAAAACGGTACGCTGGCCATGCAGCACGTCGTAGGCGAAGAACAGCGGAATTTTCAGGCGGCTAAGCGCCATCACCTGATCCTGCATGGCGCGGATATCCTGACGGGTGACGGTGTTGAAAATCGCCCCTACCTGGCTCTCTTTAATCATCTCGCGGATGGCTTCTTTTGGATTATCCGGGCCGACGCTGATCAGCCGCAGCTGGCCGATTTTCTCATCGACCGTCATCTTTTTGAGCAATTCCGTGACAAACGCGTCGCGGGCTTCAGGCGTGAGCGGGTGATTACCAAACAAATCCTCTGCCAGCGCAGGCTGCAGCGCCAGGCTGACGGCGACACCTACAGAACATAGCCATTTCATGTCGTTATTCTCTCTCATCAATAACCGCGGGAAGCACCCGGCCAGACCGTGCGAAAAGCGCAGTGTGCCACAAAGCCCGAAAACCTTGCAGGGTTATTCTCTGATTTTTCTCATGAATACCCGACCGCTTAACGGCTAATCGCGCTATGCTTTACAGCGAGAAATTTGCCCCACCACAAGGAGTGGAAGATGTCTTCTGTTCGAACTGACGATAACAATACATTTATTAACGAACTGTCGCGCCTGGTTGGTCACTCTCACCTGCTTACCGACCCGGCTAAAACCGCCCGCTACCGTAAGGGCTTTCGCTCCGGACAGGGCGACGCGCTGGCGGTGGTCTTCCCCGGCACGCTGCTCGAACTGTGGCGCGTGCTGAGCGCCTGCGTCGCGGCGGACAAGATTATTTTAATGCAGGCTGCCAATACCGGCCTGACCGAAGGCTCCACGCCGAACGGTAACGACTACGATCGTGACATCGTCATCATCAGCACCCTGCGTCTCGACAAGCTGCACCTGCTGGACAAAGGCGAACAGGTGCTCGCCTTCCCCGGTACCACCCTTTACTCGCTGGAAAAAGCGCTCAAGCCGCTGGGACGCGAGCCGCACTCGGTGATCGGCTCCTCGTGCATCGGCGCGTCGGTGATCGGCGGGATCTGCAATAACTCCGGCGGCTCGCTGGTGCAGCGCGGCCCGGCCTACACGGAGATGTCGCTGTTTGCGCGGATTGATGAAAACGGCAAGCTGACGCTGGTGAACCATCTGGGCATCGATCTGGGCGTAACGCCCGAGCAGATCCTCAGCAAGCTTGACGACGACCGCGTAAGGGATGAAGACGTACAGCACGATGGCCGTCACGCGCACGACCATGATTACATCACCCGCGTGCGCGACATCGACGCCGATACGCCGGCGCGCTATAACGCGGATCCGGATCGCCTGTTTGAATCCTCCGGCTGCGCGGGCAAGCTGGCCGTGTTTGCGGTGCGCCTTGATACCTTCCCGGCGGAGAAAAAACAGCAGGTGTTTTATATCGGCACCAATCAGCCAGAGGTGCTCACGGAGATCCGCCGCCATATTCTGGCGGAATTTACCCACCTGCCGGTGGCGGGCGAGTACATGCACCGGGACATTTACGACATCGCCGAGCGCTACGGCAAAGACACCTTCCTGATGATCGACAAGCTCGGCACCGACAAAATGCCGTTCTTCTTCACCATGAAGGGCCGCACCGACGCGATGCTGGAGAAAGTCTCGCTGTTTAAGCCGCACTTCACCGACCGCTTTATGCAAAAGCTGGGCAACGTCTTCCCGGCGCATTTACCGGAGCGGATGAAGACCTGGCGTGACAGATATGAACACCACCTGCTGCTGAAGATGGCCGGTGACGGCATTGAAGAAGCGCAGAGCTGGCTTACGGCGTTTTTCAAATCCGCCGACGGGGATTTCTTCGCCTGTACGCCGGAAGAAGGCTGCAAGGCCTTCCTGCACCGTTTTGCCGCGGCGGGAGCCGCCATTCGCTATCAGGCGGTGCATTCGGAGGAGGTGGAGGATATCCTGGCGCTGGATATTGCGCTGCGCCGCAACGATACCGAGTGGTTTGAACACCTGCCACCGGAGATCGACAGCAAGCTGGTGCACAAGCTCTACTACGGCCACTTTATGTGCTATGTCTTCCACCAGGATTACATCGTCAAAAAAGGGGTTGATGCGCATGCGCTGAAAGAGCAGATGCTGGCGCTGCTGCACGAGCGCGGCGCACAGTACCCTGCCGAGCATAACGTGGGCCATCTGTATAAGGCGCCGGAAACCCTAAAAGCGTTTTATCGCAAAAATGACCCTACCAACAGTATGAACCCCGGCATTGGCAAAACAACCCGGAAGAAATACTGGAAAGAGAGTGCCGAAACAGCGCAGGACAATACGCAAGCCGCTGATTGAACCCAGCAGCCAAATTTTAGAGATTGTTAAGCCTTCCGCAATCGTACTAGAGTAGCTGCCTGTAGCCAGAGAAACGTTTCTCTGGCTTTCCTGACTGAGGAGCAGGCAGAGCATGTCGGCTATAGAAATTTTATCCGAAACCGAAATTGAGGTGCGCGACGCCCTTCCTGACGATGCGCATGCCATCTCGGCGATATACGCCTGGCATGTGCTTCATGGACGTGCGTCGTTCGAGGAAGTTCCCCCAACCGTCGATGAGATGCGTCAGCGGATAAAGAGCGTGACCGACAGCGGCTTACCGTGGCTGGTCGCGCTGTATCGCGGCATCATCGTCGGCTACTGTTACGCCACGTTTTATCGTCCTCGCCAGGCCTACCGGTATACCCTTGAAGAATCCATCTATGTCGATGCCAGCACCACCGGCCGCGGGTTTGGTTCGTCCCTGCTTCAGGCGCTGATTGCCCGCTGTGAGCAAGGGCCCTGGCGGCAGATGATTGCCGTCGTCGGTGACGGGCAGAATAACCCCGGGTCGTTACGGCTGCATAAAAAACACGGTTTCGAGATTGTGGGCCAGCTCAGGAGCGTGGGATATAAGAAAGGCGACTGGCGGGACACGGTAATGATGCAGCGCCCGCTCAACGACGGGGACTGGACGCTGCCGGAATAAGGGCACGATCTGGTGCCCTCACCCCGGCCTTCTCCCTGTGGGCGAGGGAGAAAACTTTGCTCAGTCGTTTTGCGCCGTTGCCATCTGCTGCGCTTTCTGCTTTTTATACGCCAGCGCTGAAGCCGGCACCGGCTGCACTTTCCCGGTTTCAATCCAGGTACGCAGGCGGCTCGCATCGGCAAAGTGAGTATATTTGCCGAAGGCATCCATCACCACCAGCGCCACCGGCTTGCCGTTGAACACGGTGCGCATCACCAGGCAGTGCCCTGCCGCATTGGTAAAGCCGGTCTTGGTTAGCTGAATATTCCAGTTGTCACGGTAAACCAGATGGTTGGTGTTCCGGAACGGCAGCGTGTAGGCCGGGTTCGAGAATGTTGCCATATCTTCACGCGTGGTGCTGAGCTGGCCAATCAGCGGGTATTGCTTACTGGCGATCAGCAGCTTCGTTAAATCTCGCGCCGTCGAGACGTTATGGATCGACAGGCCGGTTGGCTCCACGAAACGGGTGTTTTTCATCCCCAGCGCTTTGGCTTTTGCGTTCATCGCGCGAATAAACGCGTCGTAACCGCCAGGATAATGATGGGCGAGGCTTGCCGCCGCGCGGTTCTCAGAGGACATCAGCGCCAGCAGCAGCATATTTTTACGGCTGATTTCACTGTTCAGACGAACGCGGGAATAGATCCCTTTCATCTCCGGCGTGTGGCTGATATCCACCTTCAGCTTTTCGTCCAGCGGCAGCCGCGCATCAAGCACCACCATCGCGGTCATGACTTTGGTGATGGAGGCAATCGGGCGCACCAGATCCGGTTGACTGGCGTAGATCACCTTGTTGGTATTCAGGTCAACGATCATCGCGCTGCCGGAAGCAATCTGTGGCTGCGCAGCAGCGGTAGCGACTGCGGGGGTTTTGGCGACGGCTGGCGCGGTAGCGGACACACCCAACAGCAGCGCAAGGCTAAGTAGTGAAACTCGGAATTTCAGCATGATGAGACTTCTGATAATGATTCACGCACGTTATGACGTACACCGCCTGCGTCGACGCGCTTCACAGGCTGGCTTCGGCATCATAGCGGGCGGCGGACGATGTCGCCAGCGGAGAATCATGAGCAGATGCTGCATTGCTGGCATTTACGCCAGCAATGCAGTGGAGCTAAAAGAGACGGTATCCATAGCCCCAAAGAATAACTGTCAGGGCCAGAAGCGCCTCCAGGACCAGAACGCCGATGGCCAGCGTTGAGCTGGAGAAGCTCAGGCCCTCTTCTTTATTGATATTCAGGAAGGTTGGCACCCCCACATACAGCAGATAACCGGTGTAAAAGAGGGCAACCGTACCGATCAGCGCGCACAGCCAGACCAGTGGATAGAGCGCGACAATACCGCTTAAGAACAGCGGGGTCGCGACGTACCCGGCGAAGACCATACAGTGCGCCAGCGACGGGCGCTGCGGGTAGTTGCGCGCCATCCAGTGGATGACCCGCCCCATCACCGCCACCCCGGCCAGCATCAGGCCATAGAACAGAATGGCCATATACAAACCGGTAAACCAGGAGAGCTTAACCACGGTGCCATCACCAAAGTTCCAGCCGATTTGCGTTGTACCAATAAACGCGCAGACCACCGGCACCGCCGCCATCAGCAGCACGTGGTGGGTGTAGTGATGGGCGACCGTTTCATTCTCGTTTCGGATAACCTGCATTTCACGATCGGGATGGGAGAAAAGTCCCCAGACATGGTTCATAACGCCCCCTTGTTGTCGGCCCGTCAGCGATAGCTTAAGTATAATGCAGCCTTTAGATTATTTTATGTACAGTGGGAAATTTCCGTTGATTGCCGCGCGGTTGATGGATGGGGTATATGATTAACGCAGGCATTTTAAGGGAGATGACATGTACAGCATGGATATCAACGGTCTCATTGAGCAATATGGCTACGCCGCGCTGGTGATCGGCAGCGTGGCAGAGGGCGAAACCATCACGCTGCTGGGCGGCGTCGCCGCACACCAGGGACTGCTGTCGTTTCCGCTGGTGGTCGCCGCGGTGGCGCTGGGCGGAATGATTGGCGATCAGCTGCTCTACTTTCTGGGACTGCGCTTTGGCCCAGCGCTCCTGCAGCGTTTTGCCAGGCATCAAAAGAAAATCCGCCGCGCCCAGCGCCTCATCCAGCGACATCCCTATCTGTTTGTGATTGGCACCCGCTTTATGTACGGCTTTCGCATCATTGGCCCAATACTGATTGGCGCCAGCCGCTTACCGCCGAAAATCTTCCTGCCGCTCAACATTATCGGGGCGATTGCCTGGGCGCTTATCTTCACCACGCTTGGCTACGCGGGCGGCGAGGTGATCGGGCCGTGGCTGCATAACCTCGATCGGCATCTTAAGCACTGGGCGTGGTTGATCCTCGTGGTGGTGGCGGTGGTTGGGGTGCGGCTGTGGCTTAAGCATCGCGAAAAGCGGCGGGATGAGGAGTGAGTGCGTCCTGCTGCCCTCACTCCGTCCCTCTCCCACCGGGCTGAGGGATCCCCACAAAATAATGCCTGCACGGAGGACCCCCTCTCCCTTGAGGGAGAGGGCTGGGGTGAGGGGGAACATATGGTTGTAGAGGTAATTCCGTTCACTTTAAATTCCTTGCTACTCTTTAACGGCATGACTTGTGAACGTGCCATGGCGGCTCAGTCGCCGCCGCCCTGGCGACCCGGGCTCCCGGCGGTAAATCGCCGCTTCGCGGTGCCTTCGGCTTATTCCTTCCGGCTTATCGGGGACGGGCGGAGGTAACATCCCTGTAAAGCCGCCCTCTCGGCGCATCCCTGCGCCTCGCCCCGGCCTGCAGGAAACGCCTCAGCGATTTACAGCCGGACCAGGGCATCGCTGTAATTCATTTATTTTCCTGAAACAACATTCGTCGCTTTCGGTAAAAAAATTACTGGGGATCCCTCAGCCCACAGGGAGAGGGAGAAGGGTATCTACCCTTGTGGCTTAAACTGCGGGTTCGCCAGCATAAAACCGCCGTCGACAATAAACGACTGCCCGGTGGTGTAGCTGGCGTCGCTGTCGCATAGCCACGCCACCAGGCTGGCAATTTCTTTGGTGTGGCCGGGGCGCGCCAGCGGGATTGACGGCATTGATCCCTCTTTAACTTCGCTGTCGTCCATGTCGTTCATTGGCGTGGCAATCGCGCCGGGGGCGACGGCGTTCACCAGGATCTTATGCTGCACCAGCTCCAGCGCCATCGACTTGGTTAACCCGCCCAGGGCATGCTTTGCGGCGGTGTAGGCGCTGGCTTCCGGCAGCGGCGTATGTTCATGCACCGAAGTGATGTTCACTATTCGCCCCCCTTCCCCCTGCTTCACCATCTGACGCGCGGCGATTTGCGAGCAGAGAAACGCGCCGTCGACATCAACGGTGAAAATGTTCCGCCAGTCGTCAAAGGACAGGTCAAGAAAAGACGATTTGTTCATTGCCCCGGCATTGTTAACCAGCACATCCAGCCGCCCGAAGCGCGCAACCAGCGTTTCAATGGCCCTGGCGCCTTCCGGCAGGTTGCTCAGGTCCAGATGAATGGCCTCGGCGCGCTGCCCGCGCGCTTCAACTTCACGGCAGGTTTCCAGCGCTCCTTTTTCATCCGAATGCCAGGTCACGCCGATATCAAACCCGCGTTCGGCCAGCATCAGGGCCGTCGTTTTACCAATTCCCGAATCCGATGCGGTAACAATTGCGACTCGCGTCATACTCACCTCCTGAAAATCTGTAAAGAGGTAAGTATAGATAACGCGCGATTTTAGCCGTGATGATATCCGCCACCCAGCGCGGAGGTCAGCTGGAGCGTGGCATCCACGTACTGGCCTTTCAGCATCAGGCCGGAAATACGCTCCCTGAGCGCCGGGATTTTTGCCTCGCTCACCCGCGCACCGGCAATGATACCCGCGCTGAAGCGCGCCTGCGCCAGCGCAACGACTCGCGCCGCGTCTTTTTCGATCTGCTGCTGGTGCTGATTTTTGGCGGTCAGCGTTTCCACTTCGCTGGCCGTGCGGGCGACCTGGTTAACGGCGTCCACCACGGCCTTGTTGTAGTTCGCCACGGAGAGGTTGTTCTGCGCCTGAGCGATATCCAGGTTCGCATTCAGGCGACCGCTGTCAAAGATCGGCAGCGTCAGCCCCGCGGTCACGCCCATCTGCTGCGCGGACGAGCGGAACAGATCGCTCAGGTGCAGCGCATCCTGCTGTAAGAAGGCCATCAGATTAACGTCGGGGTAGAACGCGGCCTTCGCGGCATCCACTTCGCTCATGGACGCTTCGATATACCAGTGGGCTTCCTGAAGGTCCGGCCGGCGGGCCAGCAGCTCGTAGCCGAGCGTAGACGGCAGCGTTGCCTCTACCGCGGGCAGTGGGCGTTTGGCCAGGCTAACGGAAGGCGTGTTGGTCAACGCGTTCAGGCGCGCTTCAATAACCCTCATTTTACCCTTCACGTCAGCTAGCTGCTCGTCGGTTTTACCGGCATTGATGTCGGTTTCAACGCCCTCCACCGAGGAGGTAATGCCGTGCTGATAGAGTTCACGGTCGGCACCGATGATATTTTCCTGCTCCCGTTTAATCTGGGCGAGCACATCCCCCACGGCGGCCTCGGTCTGCCAGTCCCAGTACAGGCGCGCGACGCTGCTGGCAAGCAGCTGGCGGGTTTGCTCCAGCTCCGCTTTTTGCGCATTCACCTTACCGATGCGGGCCTCAATCCGGGCGCGATTTTTACCCCACAGATCCAGATCCCAGCCCGCCGTCAGGCCAAAGGTCCCGTTGGTGTACCACGGACCGGTAGTTCCCGCGGCGGGGTCAGTCAGGGCAAACGGCCCCATCAGCCCCTCAGCCGACATTTTTTGCCGCTCCACGTCTGCGGAAAAATCCATCTGCGGGCCATCCGCAGCGATAGCGGCCTTCGCCTGCGCTTCCGCCAGCGTGATGCGCTGCCGGGCAATTTGCATATCCGGCGCATCGGCTATCGCTTTGGCGATCAGCGAACTGAGCTGCGGATCGTTATAGTCTTTCCACCATTCGCTTTTCGGCCAGTCGGCATGGCGCAGCGGGCTATTCACCGACGCGGCCGCCGTTTGCGCCTTTACTGGCGACACCGTCGCATGTTCCGGCGCGCAGGCGGCCAGGATTAAAACAAGGGGAGCACTCAGAGATAAAATAAGAAAACGTTTCATTACGCCATGCACTCAAAAAAATAAAGGCGCAACTTACGCTTGATGGCGCAGCGTTTTTTAGTAACGCGTGGCAATCCGTACATTGTCATACATTTTTATATTCGGAAATTTATATCCTTAAAAAATGTATTAATTACATGTATTCATACCAATTATGAATTGGCTGCTACACTTATTCACGACAGACATACGCAGGAGAAGCGAATGAAAATACTATTGTGGGTTATTTTGATTATATTTCTGATAGGGCTGCTGGTAGTAACCGGCGTATTCAAGATGATTTTCTGATTCTGTCGCCCGGCGTCCTGCCGGGCGAGTACAGTAACGCTTTGCTTAATGCTTCGACTGGATCACCCGCGCAATATCTGCCGAGGTTTGCAGCGTCCGGATCTCCTGAAATAACCCCAGCGCTTCGCCGTACTCTTTACGCAAATAGCTCAGCCACTGTTTAATGCGCGCGACGTGGTACAGCCCGGTATCGCCCTGCTTCTCCAGCCGCGTGTATTTTTGCAACAGCTTCACCACGTCAGCCCACGGCATGCGCGGCTCGTTATATTTCACCACCCGGCTGAGGTTTGGCACGTTAAGCGCGCCGCGGCCGATCATCAACGCATCACAGCCGGTCTCCTTCAGGCAGGCCTGCGCGCTCTCGTAATCCCAGATTTCACCGTTGGCGATAACCGGGATGGCAAGCCGCTTGCGGATCTCGCCTATGGCCTGCCAGTTGATGCGCTCGGCTTTATAGCCGTCCTCTTTGGTGCGTCCGTGAACCACCAGCTCGGTTGCCCCGGCCTGCTGCACCGCGTCAGCAATTTCAAATTGCTTATCGCCACTGTCCCACCCAAGACGTACCTTAACCGTGACCGGCAGATGCGACGGCACCGCCTCACGCATGGCCTTTGCGCCGCGATAAATCAGCTCAGGATCCTTGAGCAGTGTCGCCCCGCCGCCGCTGCCGTTCACCAGCTTTGACGGACAGCCGCAGTTAAGGTCAACCCCGTAAGAGCCAAGCGCCACCGCGCGGGCGGCGTTTTCCGCCAGCCACTCGGGATACTGGCCGAGCAGCTGGATGCGCACCAGCGTTCCGGAAGGGGTACGGCTCTGGCGGTGCAGCTCAGGGCAGAGGCGATAAAATGATTTTTCTGGCAGCAGCATATCGACCACGCGCAAGAACTCCGTCACGCAAAGATCGTAATCGTTCACCTCGGTTAGCAGCTCGCGCACGAGCGAGTCGAGCACGCCTTCCATCGGGGCCAGTAAAACACGCATTCTGAGTACCTGTGAAAAAAGACGCGCTATAGTAGCTGCTCTCTATGTATGTTGAAAGCCCGGCGTTCCATTGCGGAATGTCTGGCATGCGCAAAATTCATGATGTGATCCGTGGCACATTTTCAGGTTTAATTGTATGATGAATACGTCTCAGCAAGGACTTTCACCATGAGCAAATCACTGAATACTATCTGGCAATATCTTCGCGCCTTCGTCCTGATTTATGCCTGTCTGTACGCCGGCATTTTTATCGCCTCGCTGCTGCCCATCGTCATCCCCGGCAGCATTATCGGCATGCTGATCCTGTTTGTGCTGCTGGCATTACAGGTCCTGCCTGCGCAATGGGTCAACCCGGGATGCTTCGTGCTTATTCGCTATATGGCCCTGCTCTTTGTGCCTATCGGCGTTGGGGTAATGCAGTATTACGATGTGCTTAAAGCGCAGTTCGGCCCGATTGTTGTCTCCTGCGCCATCAGCACGCTGGTGGTGTTCCTGGTGGTGAGCTGGAGCTCGCATCTGGTGCACGGTGAACGTCGCGTGGTCGGGCAGAAAGGAGCTAAAAAATGATGGCCAATATCTGGTGGTCCCTGCCGTTAACGCTGGCGGTGTTCTTCGCCGCGCGTAAGCTTGCGGTTCGTTTCAAAATGCCGTTGCTTAACCCGCTGCTGGTTGCCATGGTGGTAATTATTCCTTTCCTGCTGCTTACCGGCATTCCCTACGAGCGTTACTTCGCCGGGAGCAAGATCCTCAACGATTTATTGCAGCCTGCCGTGGTGGCGCTGGCGTTTCCTTTATATGAGCAACTGCATCAGATCCGCGCTCGCTGGAAGTCGATTATCACAATCTGCTTCGTGGGAAGCCTGGTGGCGATGATCACCGGCACCTCAGTGGCCTTGCTGATGGGCGCGTCACCGCAGATTGCCGCCTCTATCCTGCCTAAATCCGTCACCACGCCAATTGCCATGGCCGTGGGCGGCAGCATTGGCGGCATCCCGGCCATCAGCGCCGTGTGCGTAATATTTGTCGGTATTCTGGGCGCGGTGTTTGGCCACACGCTGCTGAACATCATGAAAATTCGTACCAAAGCGGCGCGCGGTCTGGCGATGGGCACCGCTTCGCACGCGCTGGGCACCGCACGCTGCGCGGAGCTGGACTACCAGGAAGGGGCGTTCAGCTCGCTGGCGCTGGTGATCTGCGGGATTATTACCTCCCTGGTCGCGCCGTTTATTTTCCCGGTTATTCTGGCGGTAATGGGCTAAAATTTGCGATGCGTCGCGCAAATTTCATTTTCATTTCATAAGTTGCACAAAGAATGAGATTTGGATCACATATAAAGGCCGAACGGCTCCGTACACTACCGATCCATTAACCTTGATGAGGCAACGTCATGCATCCACGTTTTCAAGCTGCTTTCTCTCAGCTTGCAGAGAATTTGCAATCAGCCCTGGCTCCGGTTCTGGCGGATGCGCATTTCCCCGCCCTGCTGACGGCAGAACAGGTCTCGACGCTTAAGCAGGCGACGGGGCTGGACGAAGACGCGCTGGCTTTCGCCCTGCTGCCGCTGGCCGCTGCCTGCGCCCGCGCTGACCTTTCCCATTTTAACGTAGGTGCAATCGCGCGCGGCGTGAGTGGAACCTGGTACTTCGGTGGGAACATGGAGTTTCTCGGCGCCACCATGCAGCAAACCGTTCACGCGGAGCAGAGCGCCATCAGCCACGCCTGGCTGCGCGGTGAAAAAGCGCTGAGCGCCATCACCGTCAACTATACCCCCTGTGGCCACTGCCGCCAGTTTATGAACGAGCTGAACAGCGGTCTGGAGCTGCGCATCAACCTGCCGGGACGCGCGCCGCATACGCTGGGCGATTATCTGCCTGACGCTTTTGGCCCGAAAGATCTTGAGATCAAAACCCTGCTGATGGACGAGCAGAACCACGGTTTTGCGCTGACGGGGGATGCGCTCAGCGAGGCAGCCATTGCAGCCGCCAATAAAAGCCACACGCCGTACAGCAAATCCCCAAGCGGCGTCGCCCTTCAGTGCCGCGACAGGCGCATCTTCACCGGTAGCTATGCAGAGAACGCCGCGTTTAACCCGACGCTGCCCCCGCTGCAGGGTGCACTGAACCTGCTCAGCCTGAACGGGTACGACTACCCGGATATTCAGCGCGCCATTCTGGCTGAAAAAGCCGATGCACCGCTGATCCAGTGGGACGCCACCGCGGCCACGCTGAAAGCGCTGGGCTGTTCAACCATCGACCGCGTCCTGCTCGCTTAATCACGTCGGCGGGCCTAAATGCCCGCCCGTCTGACGAAAAACCCCTCAGTTGATTCGCTGTTTCTTGCGCTAACCAGGCGGGTACAGTAGCCTGAGGGAAATTTCATCATCGGTACGAGCCATCTGCATGTTAAAGCGCGTGTTTTACAGCCTGTCTGTCCTGGTCGGCATACTGCTGTTGATCGTGCTGGGCCTCGACCGCTGGATGAGCTGGAAAACAGCTCCCTACATCTTCGATGACCTTCAGGACCTCCCCTACCGCCAGGTGGGCGTGGTGCTCGGTACCGCCAAGTATTATCGCACCGGCGTTATTAATCAGTACTACCGCTACCGTATTCAGGGCGCGCTCAACGCCTATAACAGCGGCAAGGTGAACTATCTGCTGCTGAGCGGCGATAACGCGCTGCAAAGCTATAACGAGCCGGTGACGATGCGCAAAGATCTGATTGCCGCAGGCGTCGACCCGGCCGACATCGTGCTCGACTACGCCGGGTTCCGCACGCTGGACTCCATCGTGCGCACCCGCAAGGTGTTCGACACCAATGACTTCATCATTATCACCCAACGCTTCCACTGCGAGCGGGCGCTGTTTATCGCGCTGCACATGGGCATTCAGGCTCAGTGCTACGCCGTGCCGTCGCCAAAAGATATGCTGAGCGTACGCGTGCGCGAGTTTGGCGCCCGCTTCGGCGCCCTGGCTGACCTGTACCTGTTCAAGCGCGAGCCGCGCTTTTTAGGCCCACTGGTGCCGATCCCGGCGATGCATGAAGTACCGGAAAATGCGCAGGGTTACCCGGCGGTAACGCCGGAGCAGCTGCTGGAAATGCAGAAGAAAAAATAAACCCGCCATGCGGCGGGTTCAGGGTTATCGATTGGCTTATTTCTTACGCGCGTACTTCAGTGAATCCAGCGCAACCGCGAAGATGATAATCGCGCCCTTGATGATGTACTGCCAGTAAGGGTTCACGCCGATATAGGTCAGGCCGTAGTTAATCACGGTGAAGATGATCACACCGGTCACCACGCCCAGCACGGTGCCTACGCCGCCGCTGAAGGAGACGCCGCCAACCACGCAGGCCGCAATCGCATCCAGTTCGTACATAAAGCCGAGGTTGTTGGTGGCAGAGCCGATGCGGCCCGCTTCCAGCAGCCCGCCGAAGGCGTAGAACACGCCGGACAGGGCATAAATCATCAGCAGGTTCAGGGCCACGTTAACGCCGGAGACCTTCGCCGCTTCCGGGTTACCGCCGATGGCGAAGATGTTTTTACCGAAGCGGGTTTTGTTCCACAGGATCCAGACGAACGCCACCGCAATCAGCGCATAGAAGGTGATATAGGAGAGCCGGAAGCTGCCCAGCGCCACAAACCCCTGCGTGAAGGTGGAGAAACCGCTGTCGAAGCCGGAGATGGGGGACGCGCCGACGAAATCGTAGTACAGGGAGTTGATACCGTAAACGATGATCATCGTGCCCAGCGTGGTGATAAATGGCGTCACGTTCAGGTAAGCGATGATGATGCCGTTAATCAGGCCAATCACCGCGCCGATGGCGCAGACGATCAGGATCACCACAAAAATCGGCATGGTTGCCATCTCCGGGAACACCTTGTTGGCGTTTTCCATCGACTGCAGCAGGGTTGCCGCAATAACCGCCGCCAGACCCACCTGGCGTCCTGCCGAAAGGTCAGTCCCCTGGGTAACGATAAGCCCCGCCACGCCGAGCGCGATAATAATACGTACGGAAGACTGGGTCAGAATGTTACTCAGGTTCAGCAGGCTTAAGAACGTAGGGTCCTGGAAAATAATAATTGCCAGCAATACTAAAAGAACAACGTAAATACCGCCTTCTTTCAGATAAGTGAGAAAACTTTTTTTATTTAACGCACTCATGAGGAGCCCCTGATCTTAAAGGTGCAAAGACGCAAGACGCAAAATTTCGTTTTGCGTTGTCGTTTTGGTGTCAACAATACCGGCAACGAGACCATTGCTCATAACCAGAATACGATCTGTGATCCCTAACAGTTCCGGCATTTCGGAAGAGATAATAATGATCCCTTTATCTTTTTTAGCCAGCTCTGCTATCAGCTGGTAAATCTCAAACTTTGCCCCGACGTCGATACCGCGCGTGGGTTCATCCAGCATCAGAATTTCAGGCTGCGTTAATAACCAGCGACCGATAATCACCTTCTGCTGGTTCCCTCCTGAGAGTGAGCCAATTTGCGTACGGTGGCCCGGCGTTTTCACGCGCATGGAGTCAATGACCCACTGGGTATCACTCTTCATGCGGGAATTATCCAGCAGACCGATTTTGCTTTTGTAGTTACGGATATTCGAAATTAACGAGTTAAAGTTAATATCGAGGTAGGCATAAATACCGGTTGAACGACGTTCTTCCGTCACCAGCGCAAAACCGTGGTTAATGGCTTCGTTCGCGTTGTGGTTATTGATTTTCTTGCCGTGCAGCGTAATGGTGCCGCCGGATTTTTCACGGATCCCGAACAGGGTTTCCACGATATCGGTACGCTTAGCGCCCACCAGCCCCGCGATACCCAGGATCTCGCCTTTGTGCAGGTCGAAAGAGACGTCACGTATGGACGGCTGACGCAGCGAGGTAAGGTTTCGCACCTCCAGAATCACTTCGCCCGGCTTGTTTTCTTTGTCCGGGAAGCGCTGGTTCAGGGAACGGCCAACCATCATGGCGATGATCTTGTCCATATCCAGCCCTTCCAGCGGCTGCGTGGCAATCCACTGGCCGTCGCGCAGGATGGTGATTTCATCGCACAGCTGGAAAATTTCTTCCATTTTATGTGAGATATAGACGATGCCGCAGCCGCGATCCTTCAGCTTGCGAATAATGGTAAAAAGGTGGTTAACCTCTTTTTCCGTTAATGACGATGTCGGCTCATCCATGATCACGATTTTCGCATCATAGGAGAACGCTTTGGCAATTTCGATCATCTGCATCTGGGATACGGATAATGTCCCCACGCGCGCGCGCGGATCGATATCAATATCCAGCTCGTCAAAAATGGCTTTAGTATCGCGATACATTTTGTCCTGATCGACAAAAACGCCTTTGGTTGGATAACGACCCAACCACATGTTATCCATTACTGAACGTTGCAGAACCAGGTTTAACTCCTGGTGTACCATCGAGATGCCGTTTTCCAGCGCTTCTTTCGCTGAGTGGAAATCGATCTCTTTTCCCTGAAAAAGAATGCTGCCAGAATCTTTTTGATAGATCCCAAAAAGACATTTTAATAACGTTGATTTACCCGCACCGTTTTCACCCATTAACGCATGAATAGAGTGAGGACGCACTTTTAAATTAACATTATCGAGTGCCTTAACGCCGGGGAATGACTTATTAACGCCGGTCATTTCCAACAAGTATTCACCGGACGACTGAGTAGCTGTGCTGACCATAATTATACCTTGTTGGCCTCGCATATCGCGTTATAAAAGGGCGCAACGAATTGCGCCCAGTGAAGATAAAACGAAGATCTTATTTACCGATAAACTCAGCCAGGTTGGACTGGTCTACGCCCACGTAAGGAACGCGAACGATTTTGTTTTCAATTTTCCAGCTGGTGCCGTCAGCAGCGCCTTTACCGTCAGCGAGGTTTTTCGCTAGGTCGAAGGTGGCTTTCGCCTGATTGTTAGCATCGTTCAGCACGGTACCGGCCATGGCGCCAGATTTCACCAGCGCCAGCGCTTCTGGCAGCGCATCTACGCCAAACACGGGAACGGCGGATTTATTGTGCGCTTTCAGCGCTTCTACTGCGCCCATTGCCATCGCATCGTTGTTTGCGATAACCACTTCAATTTTGTTAGCGTTCGGACCAGAGAGCCACGCATCCATCTTATCTTTCGCCTGAGCGGTGTCCCACATTGCGGTGTCTAACGCCAGCTGCTGGGTTTTCAGGCCTTTGTCGTTCAGCTCTTTGATAACGTAAGTGGTACGTGCTTCAGCATCCGGGTGGCCCGGCTCGCCTTTCAGCAGCACAAACTGAATCTGCCCATCTTTGTTCAGATCCCAGTTCGGGTTCGCCGCCCAGTGTTTCGCAATCAGATCGCCCTGGATAATACCGGACTCTTTGGAGTCAGTACCCACGTAGTACGCTTTGTCGTAGCTATCCAGCGCCTTACGGGAAGGTTCTTTGTTGAAGAAGACAATTGGCACGTTCTGGCCGCGCGCTTTCTCGATAACCGTGCCCGCCGCCGCCGGGTCAACCAGGTTGATGGCCAGCGCCTTCACGCCTTTTGCCAGCAGAACGTCAATCTGATCGTTCTGTTTGGACTGGTCGTTCTGGGAGTCATTCATCAGCAGCTGCACGTCTGGCGCCGCTTTAGCATCTTTTTCAATTGCTTTACGCACAACAGACATGAAGTTGTCGTCGTATTTATAGATAGTTACGCCAATACGGGTATCCGCTGCGTGCGCTGCTGCGCCAAAAAGCATGCTTGCCATGACAGCAGACAGAGTCAACACCTTCTTATTCATGGTATCTCCGGTTTTTTTTATGCAGGGTAGTTCTTGTGAAAAACGGTCGGCGGGCAGATGTTAATAAAACGTTACTGATCGCCGAAGTTCACTTATAAAATGTCCAGCTTCCGTGTTCGGTAACGCTCCAGAAATGCGTTTTATTCGTTGTTTGAGGCATGGTGGTAACGGTAAAAGCGAATAATCACCGTTACATTATGTTTCAGCCCCTAAAACGCTGACATCATAGACAGCGGCTTGTTAAGATACTGTGAATTTACTCACAGATTGAAAACGGTTACATCACCTGATGTTATCAGTTAGTGATCGGAGCCACAGTTTGCCGAACCGCGACCGAATGACGCCGCACTAAAGTCGGCATAAAACAATGCGTTGCGTCAGGATCCAGCAGCCCTGCCGCCCCCTGCAGCGCCAGCTCCGTCGCCAGTTTCGCCATCGACGCAATGGGGTAACGCACCGTCGTCAGCTGCGGATCGGTGTAACGGGCAATCGGGATATCGTCGAAGCCGATCAGCGATAAATGCTGCGGCACCGCAATGCCGTTGTCCTTCAGCGCGGTAAGCGCCCCTGCCGCCATGCTGTCGTTGTAGGCGAACACTGCCGACAGCTGAAGATTACGTCCCAGCAGCTCAACCATTGCCGCTTCACCGCCCTGCATATCCGGCGAACCGGTTCCTACCCAGCTCTCCAGCGGCACAATGCCCTGCTTTTTGAGGGCGTTTTGCCAGCCCTGGCGGCGCATCATGTCGTCTTCAATGCCGTGGCTGGAAGCCAGATAGCCAATACGCTGATGGCCGTTGCTGATGAGCATCCGCGTCGCCATCATTGCGCCGCTGATGTTATCCAGACCAACGCAGCGGTGCGCATAGCCGGGCACGATGCGGTTAATGAGCACCATGCCGGGGATCTGCTCCATAAACCCGGCAAGCTCCTCATCGCTCAGGGCTTTTGAGTGTACGATCAGGGCGTTGCAGCGCTGGCGGATCAGCACCTCAATGGCATAACGCTCTTTTTCCGCCTCGTGGTAGCTGTTGCCAATCAGCACATACTTCTGGTGCTGCTGGGCGACAACGTCCACCGCCTTAACCAGCGCGCCAAAGAAGGCGTCCGACACATCCATCACCACCACGCCAATGGTATCGCTGACCTGCGTGGCCAGCGCCTGAGCATTGGCGTTTGGCCGGTACCCCAGCTGGGTCACGGCTTTCATTACGGTTTCACGCGTTTCAGGGCTGACCAGCGCGCTGTTGTTCAGCACGCGGGAGACGGTAGCAACAGAAACACCCGCCAGGCGGGCGACGTCACGAATGGTGATCATATTCACCACCCTTTAAGGAATTGCAGCAACTCACAGACACCCCCTGTGTTTAGCAAGGTGGCTATTCTGGCAGCGAGAGAAAGGAGACTACGTGAAGAAGCTCACACAGATGAAAACGCTTACATCCGTTTTGTTAATGATTGTGATCCAGATCGTTATCTGGATGTATTACGTAATGATACACCCGACGCACGCGCGGTTAACTGCCGCCACGCCCACTCCAGCGGGCCCTGACGGAAATAGCGCAGCCAGATGACGGAAAACATCACGTTAACAATCCAGACCGGAATAACAAACGCCAGCAGCGTCAGGCGGTCGAATTTCATAAACAGGCCGAATCGATAGAATAGCGTGGTGCATATCAGGGTTTGCAGAAGGTAATTGCTTAACGCCATCCGCCCAACGCAGGCCACCGCGCTGACGATCCACAGGCGAGAAAGCTGCGGCCAGAAGCCGTAGATCAGCGCCGCATAGCCAACGGTCTGGAACGGTGCGCTCAGCTCTCGCGGGACCTGGAGCAGGAACGCGCACCAGCGGTAATCCCACTGAAGATGCCACTGTACGATCGTCGCCGGAAGGTTAATCATCACGCCGAGCAGCACCAGGCCCGCGCCTGTGAGACGATAGTGACGCAGGCTAAACTCCCCTTTCAGCCAGCCGGTGCGCATCAGGGAGGCGCCAATCAGCATCATTCCCGCCAGCTGCCAGCCGTATTGCGCGCCCAGCGCCAGCAGGTTATCGCCGAGCATATCGGCCCGGTTGCCGATGGCTTCCGCGCCGCCTTTCAGCTTCCAGTACTGCTCATATTGCAGGTTCGCCGCGTCCGGGGTCCATGACCGGCTGGTGGAACCATCCGCAATCATGCCCAGCAGCAGCAGCACGGCCAGCCCCATGACGTAGAGCATCACCCCGTTGTTGAACAGGCTTTTTACGCCGGGCGCGTCGCGGATCAGCCGCCAGCAAATAAGGCCCACCAGGCCATAAGCCAGCAGAATATCGCCGTCCCAGAAAAGGAGTCCGTGAATAAAGCCGAGGATGACCAGCAGCGTTAAGCGCGACTGGATCCAGCGCGTGCCGCGCCTGAGGAGAAGCTGAAGCCCCGCGCCAAAGAGAAGCGCAAAGAGGGTAAGGAATTTAACCTGGGCAAAGAGATCGAGGAGGGCCCACGTCCAGGCATCGCTGCGCGTGATGTCGCCATACCACGCCGGATTGAGATACGCCGCCTTCGGCAGACCGAAGGCGTTAATATTCAGCAGCAGGATACCGAGAATGGCGACGCCGCGAACAAAATCGAGCGTGACGTTTCGCTCCATGGTCCCTGCCCTGTCTGCTTAGTTGTGGTGACGCACGGCGCGCAGGAACTCCTGGCGGGTGTTCTGGCTCGACTTAAACAGACCGCCCAGCGAGGTGGTGGTGGTCGCGCTGGTGGCATCACGTACGCCGCGGGCCTTCACGCAGTAGTGTACCGCGTCGATGGACACCGCCACGTTGTTGGTACCCAGCAGGGTTTGCAGCGCGGTCAGGATCTGCTGCGTCAGACGCTCCTGCACCTGCGGACGCTGGGCAAAGAACTGCACGATGCGGTTGATTTTGGACAGGCCGATCACCGTATCTTTAGGAATATAGGCCACCGTCGCTTTGCCATCGATCGTCACGAAGTGATGTTCACAGGTGCTGGTCAGCGTGATATCGCGCACCGTCACCATCTCATCAACCTTCATCTTGTTTTCAATGACGGTAATTTTCGGGAAGTTCGCGTAGTCCAGGCCGGAGAAAATTTCGTCGACGTACATTTTTGCAATGCGGTGCGGCGTCTCCATCAGGCTGTCGTCGCTCAGATCGAGATTCAGCAGTTGCATGATCTCCGTCATGTGATCGGCGATCAGACTCTTGCGGGTTTCATTGTCCAGTTCCTGCACGGGCGGGCGCAGTGGCGTTTCAAGACCGCGCGCAACCAGCGCTTCATGGACAAGGGCTGCTTCTTTACTGAGTGATGGCATTCTTTTCTCCTGCAGGTGTGGCGTCTTTTGCCCTCGTTGTGGCAAAAGTGTGCGCTCATTGTGCGTGAGGCGACGCACATAATCCAGTATTCACGACGATAATTATTGCAATTGCTGTTGCCTTTCAGCGTGACGATTCCAGACAAGGCCGCCAGCAACAAAGAGCGCGATACCGGCCAGCCCAAGCGCAGGCTCCAGCCGGTGGGTAAGCCAGGTCGACAGGGCCGAGGTGACCGGACCGATCAGCTGACCGATGGCATACCCGGTGGTGAGCAGTCCCGCCATGTAGCGCGTGTGGTCTGGCGCCAGCTCGCGCCCGTATAAAAGGGAGAGCTGTACGGCGCAGAGGAAACCGCCGCCCACCAGCAGCCCGCCCGTCAGCAAACCGCCAATGCCCGGCAGGAGCCATGCCGCCAGCACGCCAACGCCCTGTAGCCACAGGACAATCGCCAGCCTGCGGTTGGACGTCGAGGTATGGCGCAGGATGATGCTGAGGGCAATTCCCACCACCGAGGCGGCGCCAAAAATCGGCCAGACAAACTGGGCAAACAGGCTGCCGGGAAAGCGCACGGTCGCCATTTGCGACAGGAAGGTCGCCGGGAGGATATAGCCAAACCCCGCCAGGCTGTAGCTCCAGACCAGGCGCTTTAAATCTGCGGTCAGCAGCAGCGGTTCAGGTGCGGAACCCGGACGATGAAGCTGACCCGCACGCGGCAGATACCGGGCCACCAGCGCAATCAGCACCAGCGCCAGCACGCCGTAAATTTGCCATGCCGCTCCGGCGGACAGGGATTTCGCCTGAATATAGACCGCCAGCAGGCCGCTCAGGGCAATACCGGCACCGGGACCGGCAAAGACGGCCGCACTCAGCCCCGGCTTGCCCAGCTGCCCCAGCCGCTCGTTGGTCCAGGCGGCAATCAGCACCATCGACCAGCCGCTCATGCAGCCAATCACAAAGCGCAGCAGGCCGTGAACGATGGCGTTATCTGCCGCCGCGGAGAGCAGCGTCAGCGCCACCGCGCCGCCAATGCCCAGCCAGAGACGCGTTTCAACGAAGCGATGGGCGCGCATGGCATCCCACGCGCCTACCAGATAGCCCAGATAGTTCATCGCCGCGACCAGCCCCGCGCTGGTGAGCGTGAGTTGCCCGGCGGCAATCATCAGCGGCACCTGAGGCGTGAAGGCGAAGCGCCCTATCCCCATCGCCACGACCAGAACCACAAATCCGCTGAGCGCGATACGCAGCGCCATGATCGCTCCAAATGTTAAAGAAAAGTAAAATCATGATGCAACATCTCGCCGTCCTGCGAAAGTGAAAGTTGCTCACAGGTCAATGAAAACTCTGTATTATGAGTTTCATGAATAGTCTTCCGTATAAGGAGCCCTGCATGGAACTGCTCGAAGAGCATCGTTGTTTTGAAGGTCGACAGCAGCGCTGGCGGCACGACTCCACCGTCCTGAACTGCGCCATGACGTTCAGCATTTTCCTCCCACCGACGGAAAATCCACCGGTTCTGTTCTGGCTTTCAGGCCTGACCTGCAATGACGAAAACTTCACCACTAAAGCGGGAGCCCAGCGTATTGCCGCTGAGCTGGGCATCGCGCTGGTGATGCCAGACACCAGCCCGCGAGGGGATGATGTGGCGGACGATGCCGCGTACGATTTAGGCAAAGGCGCCGGATTCTATCTGAACGCCACCGAGCAGCCGTGGGCGAGCCACTACCGCATGTATGATTATGTCCGTGATGAACTACCTGCACTGATTCAGTCAGAATTCGCGGTGAGCGAGCGCTGCGCGATTAGCGGTCACTCCATGGGCGGCCACGGCGCGCTGATAATGGCGCTGAAAAATCCGGGTAAGTACGCGAGCGTGTCGGCATTTGCGCCCATCGTGAACCCAACGCAGGTACCGTGGGGGCAAAAAGCCTTTACGGCCTATCTGGGGGAAGATGTACAAAAATGGCAGGAATGGGACAGCTGCGCGCTGATGCTGGCAAGCCGGACGGAAGACGCGATTCCGATGCTTATCGATCAGGGTGATGCGGATCAGTTCCTCGCCGGGCAGCTACAGCCTGCGGTGCTGGCCGAAGCGGCGCGTCAGAAAGACTGGCCGCTGACGCTGCGCATCCAGCCGGGATACGACCACAGCTATTACTTTATGGCGTCCTTTATTGAGGACCATCTCCGCTTCCATGCGGAGCATTTGTTCAGGTAAGTTCGGCCTTTTGCCCGGTAGACTCCTGTATACCGGGCCTATCCCCTCCCCCTCATTTACATAATCCTATCCGCTTGAAACCAGACCGGTTTTTTTTATTTACATCAAACACAAATGATTTCAATTATCATTTGTGTTTACAATTCTACATTCTTTTGTACAATTCCAGGCTCTTCTCCATCTCAAAGAGTTCTTAAAAGACAAAAACATACAGTTCTCAGGGTTATCCCGATGGAGTTTTATTCTTTTTATATGGAATGTACAAATGACAATACTCCGCGTTAAGCTCCTGGCCGTCGCCGTTGGCGCTGCCACATTTACCCCCTTCGTTCACGCAGCCGATCAGGACACCGTTGTCGTCACCGCGACGGGTTTTGAACAAAAGATCCAGAATGCCCCCGCCTCCATCTCTGTTATTTCGAAACAGCAGATTGAAGATAAAGCCTACCGTGATGTTACCGATGCCCTGAGAGACGTCCCGGGCGTTGTCGTCACTGGCGGCGGGAGTAGCAGTGATATCAGCATTCGCGGTATGGCATCTCAGTACACCTTGTTTCTGGTGAACGGCAAACGCGTCAGTACGCGAAGCACCCGCCCAAACAGCGATAACTCGGGTATTGAACAAGGCTGGCTGCCGCCACTGGAGTCCATAGAGCGCATCGAGGTCATCCGCGGCCCGATGTCCTCGCTTTACGGCTCTGATGCTATGGGTGGTGTCATCAACGTTTTTACCAAAAAAGTCTCGAACACCAAAGCCTGGACCGGTTCTTTGCATGGCGATGCAACCTTCCAGGAAAACCATGATTCCGGCGACATCTTCCAGACCAACGCCTACGCTTCAGGTCCTCTGATTGACGGCCTGCTGGGCGCAAAAGTGACGGGGCTTTTGTCACGCCGCGCCGAAGATAAGATAGTGAACGGGTATAACGAGCAGAAAATGCGTAACGGTGGCATTACGCTGAACTTTACGCCGGACGAGAAGAACGATTTCGATCTTGATTTTGCTCGTGAGCTTCAGGACAGAAACAGCACGCCAGGCATGTCGAAAGCGGCTGAAACCTGCCGGGGAACGACCTGTAAGCCAAATACCAAAAGCGACTCGCGCTATGAGCATACAACTTACTCCTTAACCCACAGCGGGTATTACGACGACTTCAATTCCACCAGCTATATCCAGCAGGAAGAGACCAATAACCCAGGTCGCAAAATGCGCTCGTATAACACCACCTTCAACAACCAGAACCAGATTTTCCTCGGCGATCATACCCTGACCCTCGGCGGGCAGTATCGGTATGAGAAACTGCGCGACAAGGGCAATCAGCTGGAAGCTGCGGACGGCCTGAACAAACTGACGCGCTGGAGCTGGGCCCTGTTTGCCGAAGATGAATGGTCAATGACGGAAAGCTTTACGTTGACCGGTGGCCTGCGTATGGACAAAGACCAAAACTACGGGACGAACTGGACGCCGCGCGGTTACGGCGTATGGCACCTGGCCGAACAGTGGACGCTGAAAGGCGGGGTTTCGGCTGGCTATCGGGCGCCGGATCTGCGTCAGTCTTCCGCCAGCTGGGGCCAGGTAACGGGTGGCGGCCGTCTTGACGGTATCATCGTTGGCAACCCGGATCTGAAACCAGAGAAGAGCCTGAGCGAAGAGCTCGCCCTGCTCTGGGATAACAACGATAACCTGAATGCCGGCGTGACGCTGTTTAATACCGACTTCAAGGACAAGATTACGGAAGTTCGCCGCTGTAACAGCAGCGCCGATCCCGCCTGTACGATTGGCGATCACAGCTATGATTTCGTGAGCGACCGCGTCAACGTGGACAAAGCCAACATGCGCGGCGTGGAGTCCTCCTTCGGCTGGAAAATCTCGCGCGATGTGAACTGGACCGCAAACTATACCTATACCGAATCCGAGCAGAAGAGCGGTCAGTTCTCCGGCAAGCCGCTGAACAAGATGCCTAAGCACATGTTCAACACCACCCTGGACTGGCAGGCGACGCCCGACGTCGGTTTCTGGAGCCGTCTGAACCTTCGCGGTAAAACGTCCGAGTATCTGAGCCGTACGTCAATGTCCCAGGGCACGCCGTCCTACACTCAGGTTGATGTCGGTCTGCGCTACAACGCGAATAAAAACCTGCTTGTTACCGCCGGTGTGTATAACGTGCTTGATAAGCAGATTGATTACGATACGTATGACACCGTGCTTGACGGGCGACGCTATACGGTTGGCATGACCTACAGCTTCTGATCTGCCCATAAAAAAGCCCGCTCAAATGAGCGGGCTTAAAGAGAGGAAGTGCGTTTAGCGTTTAAATCGTTCCGGGAAATCCATTTCACTGTAGCGAACGAAGCGGGTTCCTTTCGTCAGCTTGTAGCCAAACCAGATAATCAGGAACAGCGGAATACCGATATAGGTGGCCGTCACGGCGCCCCAGTCGATGGTGTCCGCAAGGAAGGCTTCGTAGTTCTGGCCCAGGGTGATGATCAGGCACAGAACGAAGGCAAAAATCGGCCCCAGCGGGAAGAACCCTGAACGGTACGGCAGGTTGTTCAGATCGTGGCCCTGCTTGACGTAGCCGCGGCGGAAACGATAGTGGCTGATGGCAATGCCCAGCCAGGCGATGAAGCCCGTCATACCGGAGGTATTGAGCAGCCACAGGTACACCGTCTGGTTGCCGAACATGGAGGTCAGGAAGCACAGACCGGCAATCACCGTGGTCGCGTACAGCGCGTTGCGCGGCACGCCGCCGCGGGACAGTTTCGAGAAAATACGCGGCGCTTTGCCGTCGCAGGCCAGGGTATAGAGCATACGGGTGGACGCGTACATGCCGGAGTTACCCGCAGACAGCACCGCCGTCAGGATCACCGCGTTCATTACCGCCGCCGCAGAGAGCAGCCCCGCGTGCTGGAAGACCAGCGTGAACGGGCTGACGCTAATGTCCTTCACGTCGTTACGCAGCAGGCTTGGATCGGTGTACGGAATGATCAGGCTGATAATCAGGATCGCGAATACGTAGAACAGCAGGATACGCCAGAACACCTGACGCACCGCGCGAGGAATGTTCTTCTCCGGGTTTTCAGATTCACCGGCCGCAATGCCAATCAGCTCGGTGCCCTGGAAGGAGAAGCCGACAATCATCGCCACGCCAATCATCGCCGAGAAGCCTCCGGCAAACGGCGCATCGCCTATGCTCCAGTTGCTCCACCCGGCCGGTTCAGCCCCTTTGAAAATACCAACGATCATCGCCACACCGACGACGATAAAGATGATGACGGTTGCCACTTTAATCAAAGAGAACCAGTATTCCGCTTCGCCAAAGCCGCGAACGGAGATGTAGTTCAGCAGGAAAATCACCGCAAGGAACAGCGCACTCCAGATCCAGCCCGGCGTGTCCGGGAACCACCAGGTCATCACCAGCTGTGCGGCGACCAGATCCACGGCGATAGTCACCGCCCAGTTGTACCAGTAGTTCCAGCCCAGCGCGAAGCCGAAGCCTTCTTCAACGTATTTCTGACCGTAGGTCGAAAACGAACCCGATACCGGCATATAGGCTGCCAGTTCGCCCAGGCTGGTCATCAGGAAGTACACCATCAGGCCAATCAGGATATAAGAGAATAGTGCCCCACCCGGGCCTGCTGCCGAAATCGTTGCGCCAGAGGCAACGAAAAGACCTGTACCGATAGATCCGCCAATGGCGATCATCGTCAGGTGACGCGCCTTAAGTGCGCGACGTAGCGCGGGCGCTTCTGTGGTTTTAGTTTCTGAAACCATGTGAAAATGCTGTCCATTCAATAAATGAGGCGCGATTGTAGCAGACGATCCGCGTTCCTTCCGGCAGAAATGCTCAGTTATAAGAGAGCTTCATGACTCGGCCAGGATTATAAGTAAAGCATAAATAGGGTCTATCCCCTCACCCTAACCCTCTCCCCAAAGGGGAGAGGGGACTTAAAACACCCTCTCCCCTTTGGGGAGAGGGCCAGGGTGAGGGGCGATTTTACATCTCGCAGTAGCGCAGAAAACGCTGCAGCGAACTGGAAAGGTGCTTTTGGCGATGGTGGATGCACCATAATGTGCGCACCAGCTTCGGCAGCGGAACGGGGATCTCAACCAGCGATCCGGTTTCCAGCTGCTCGGCAATCACCCGTCGGGAAAGACAGCTAATGCCCAGACCATGGCGTACGGCGTGCTTAATCGCCTCTGAATTGCCCAGCTCCATGCCCAGCTGGAAATGAGGCAGGTGCGAGAGCAGCAGATAATCGACAATCTCACGCGTGCCGGATCCCTGCTCTCGCAGGATCCACTGGGCCTGCGCCAGCCGCTCCAGCGTGACCTCGCCCTGCAGTAGAGAAGAGGCCGGAGACGCAAACACCACCAGCTCGTCTTCCAGCCAGGGTTCGGCGATGATATCGACGTTGTGGCATGGCCCTTCGATAAGCCCGATATCCACGCGGAAATCAATCACCGCGTTGATGACATCCTGGCTGTTGCCCACGCTCATCTCCAGCGGCAGGGTCGGGAAATCCCGGCGGTAGCGGGCGATCACTTCCGGCAGAATATAGTTACCGATCGTGCTGCTGGCGTACACGCGGATCGCACCGTTGTCCTCGCGGAACAGCTGTTCGATTTCGACGGCCTGCTCCAGCAACGCCAGCGCGCGCGGGTAGAGCAGTCGGCCATGTTCGTTCACCACCAGCCGCTTCCCTACCCTGTCGAACAGCTGGACGCCCAGCTGGCCTTCAAGATCGGTTAAGGCCGCGCTGACGGCAGACTGCGAGAGCGCCAGCATTTGTGACGCCTGGGTCGTCGAGCCGCTCTTCAGCACTTCGGCAAAAACTTCCAGCTGACGCAATGTAATGTGCATGGTTGCTTACCACTTATAAAGATTGATTATAAATATATAATCAATTTTATTTTTAAGCCAGAGCGCCGTAACCTTTAGCCAGACAAAGGAGAAGGTTATGTCAGAAATCACCTTACAACATCATCGTATAGTGTGGCACTTCGTGCCGGGTCTTGCGCTCAGCGCCGTGGTTACCGGTGTCGCCTTATGGGGCGGCAGCATTCCGGCGGTGGCCGGTGCAGGGTTCAGCGCCTTAACGCTGGCCATTCTGCTCGGCATGGTCGTCGGGAATACCGTTTATCCGCACATCTGGAAATCCTGTGACGGGGGCGTTATTTTCGCCAAACAGCATTTATTGCGTCTCGGGATCATCCTTTACGGCTTTCGCCTCACCTTTTCGCAGATTGCGGATGTGGGCGTCAGCGGGATTGCCATCGACGTCCTGACCCTTACGAGCACCTTTTTACTGGCGTGCTTCATCGGCCAGAAGATCTTTGGGCTCGACAAACAAACCAGCTGGCTGATTGGTGCTGGCAGCAGCATCTGCGGCGCGGCCGCGGTGCTGGCGACGGAGCCGGTGGTTAAGGCCGAGGCCAGTAAAGTCACGGTGGCCGTCGCGACGGTAGTCATCTTCGGTACGCTGGCGATCTTCCTCTATCCGGCCATGTACCCGCTGGTGGCGCACTGGTTCAGCCCGGAAACCTACGGCATCTATATCGGTTCAACCATGCATGAAGTGGCGCAGGTGGTAGCGGCAGGTCACGCCATCAGTCCGGATGCGGAAAACGCGGCGGTCATCGCTAAAATGCTGCGCGTAATGATGCTGGCACCGTTCCTGATTTTCCTGGCGGCGCGGGTTAAACAGCTGGCGCCGGCGGGCGGCAACGAGAAAAGTAAAATCACCATTCCATGGTTTGCGATCCTGTTCATCGTGGTTGCCATCTTTAACTCCTTCCACCTGCTGCCCAAGGCGGTGGTGGATATGCTGGTCACGCTGGATACGGTACTGCTGGCCATGGCGATGGCGGCGCTGGGCGTAACCACGCACGTGAGCGCCCTGAAAAAAGCCGGTGCGAAGCCGCTGCTGATGGCGCTGGTGCTCTTCATCTGGCTGATTGTGGGCGGCGGCGCGATTAACCTCGCCGTACACAGCCTGCTGGCATAAACCATCTCGTCCTTCTCCTGTTAACCCGTTATCATAGGCGTTTCGGGTTAACAGGAGTCTTTTTATGAAATATGTTGGAGCGCACGTTAGCGCTGCCGGTGGCCTTGCGAATGCCGCCATTCGTGCCGCCGAAATCGAGGCGACCGCCTTCGCCCTGTTCACCAAAAATCAGCGCCAGTGGCGCGCTGCTCCCCTCACCGCTGAAGTGATTGATAGCTTCAGGGCCGCCTGCGAGAAGTACCGCTATGGGCCAGGCCAGATCCTCCCGCACGACAGCTATCTGATTAACCTCGGCCACCCGGTTGCTGAGGCGCTGGAAAAATCCCGTGAAGCGTTCCTGGATGAGGTACAGCGCTGCGAGCAGCTGGGCCTGACGCTGCTCAACTTCCATCCGGGTAGCCATCTGATGCAGATCGATGAAGACGCCTGCCTGGCGCGCATTGCCGAGTCCATTAACATAACGCTGGATAAAACCAAAGGCGTGACGGCGGTGATTGAAAACACCGCCGGTCAGGGCAGCAACCTGGGCTTCAGGTTCGAACATCTGGCGGCGATCATCGACGGCGTGGAAGACAAATCCCGCGTGGGCGTGTGCATTGATACCTGCCACGCGTTTGCGGCAGGCTATGACCTGCGCACGACCGAGGCAACGAAGAACACCTTCGACGAGTTCGAGCGGATTGTTGGCTTTAACTACCTGCGCGGCATGCACTTAAACGATGCGAAAAGCGCTTTCGGCAGCCGCGTTGACCGCCACCACAGCCTGGGCGAAGGCAATATTGGCCACGATGCGTTCCGCTTTATTATGCAGGACGCCCGCTTCGACGGCATTCCGATGGTGCTGGAAACCATCAACCCGGATATCTGGGCGGAAGAAATTGCCTGGCTGAAAGCGCAGCAGACCGCTGAACAGGCGGCATAAAAAAAGCCGGGCGCGTAATGCGACCCGGCTTTTTTATTGCGTTAACGCTTATGCCGCTTTGGCGACCGCTTCCGCTTCCGGGCGCTTCAGCACCGCGTAAGACAGGCCCGCCACCAGCGTACCGACAACAATCGCCAGCAGGTAACCCAGCACCGGAGTGATTGCGCCTGGGATCAGCAGAACGAACAGACCGCCGTGCGGCGCCATCAGCTTCGCACCCACCGCCATAGAGATGGCGCCCGTTACCGCACCGCCTACGATACAGCAGGGCAGAACGCGCATTGGGTCACGCGCCGCAAACGGGATTGCGCCTTCGGTAATGAAGCACAGGCCCAGCACCAGCGCCGCTTTCCCACCTTCCTGCTGCGCTTTATCGAACTTACGACGGGCAATAATCGTCGCCAGGCCGAGCGCCAGCGGTGGCACCATGCCTGCCGCCATGATCGCCGCCATCGGCGCATAGGTCTGGGTACTCAGCAGGCCAACGCCAAACGCGTATGCCGCTTTGTTTACCGGACCACCCATGTCGGTACACATCATACCGCCGAGGATAGCGCCCAGCAGAACCGCGTTCGCCGTCCCCATGGTTTGCAGCCAGTGGGTCAGGCCTTCCAGAATGCCCGCGACCGGCTTACCGATCAGGTAAATCATTGCCAGACCGACCACCAGGCTGGAAATCAGCGGGATGATCAGGATCGGCTTCAGCGCTTCCATGCTCTGCGGCAGCTTCAGCTTCGAGCTAATCAGCTTCGCCACGTAGCCAGCCAGGAAACCGGCAATAATACCGCCAATAAAGCCTGAACCGGTGCTTACCGCCAGCATGCCGCCGATAAGACCCGGCGTCAGGCCCGGACGGTCGGCAATAGAGAAGGCGATAAAGCCAGCCAGTACCGGCACCATCAGCGCGAAGGCGGAGCCGCCGCCAATCTGCATTAACGCCGCCGCCAGCGTGCCCTGCTCCTTAAACGCTTCGATACCGAAGGCGAAGGAGAGCGCAATACACAGGCCGCCCGCTACCACCATCGGCAGCATATAGGAGACGCCGGTCAGCAGGTGACGATACGCGCCCGCAGACTCTTTTTTCCCTTCGGTCGGGGTTTTAGCCGCACCGGTTGCCTGATACGGTTTGGCTTCCGCCAGCGCCTTGTCAAATTCCTGCGCGGTTTTCTTCAGCGCCAGGCCGGTAGAGGTGCGATACATCGGCTTGCCGGCAAACTTCGCCAGATCCACTTCGATATCTGCCGCCACGATAACCAGATCGGCTTCAGCGACCTCTTCCGGCGTGATGGCGTTACCTGCGCCCACGGAGCCACGGGTTTCAACCTTCACCCACCAGCCGCGTTTTTTCGCTTCGGTTTCAATGGCCTCTGCCGCCATAAAGGTATGAGCCACGCCCGTCGGGCACGCCGTTACCGCGACGATGCGCTTCGGCCCGGTGGCCGCAACCGGCGCCGCCTCAACGGGTGCGCTGTAAACCGCGGCATGACCTTTTGCTTCGCTCAGAAACAGTTCAGGGTGTGCCACCGCGCGGTTAATATCGCCCAGCCACACTTTTTTGCCGTTCAGGGCGCTGTCGGCGGGGATTTTATCGCCCAGAACAATCGCCATTTCGGCATCACCCGGGTTATCAATGATATCCAGGTGCGCTTTTTGTGCCGCCGCGCCCAGCAGGGTCTTCGCCATATAGGCACGAGCCTGTCCGAGACCGGAGTCAATGATCAGCAGCGTTTTCATTATTCCTCTCCTGCTGTTAGTTAAACGGTTTTAAGTCAACGCGCGCCATCATCGCGGCTAACTGGGTACGATCGGTAATGCCGACGTTGCTCTGGCTTACGGCCAGGGCCGCAACGGCGGTAGCAAGACGTAAGGTATGTTCACTGGATTCCCGCATCAGCAGGCCATAAATCAGGCCGCCAACCATGGAATCCCCGGCACCCACGGTGCTGACCACTTCCATTGAAGGGGGTTTAGCAATCCATTCCCCGGAGGCGTTAACCCACAGGGCACCTTCTGCGCCAAGCGAAATCACCACGTGAGCGATACCCTGCTCGCGCAGCGCATGGGCAGCGTCAATCACATCCTTTAATTCTGGCAGCTTACGGCCAGCCCAGATCTCCAGCTCGCGGCGGTTAGGCTTAACCAGCCATGGAGAGGCTTTCAGTCCGGCGACCAGCGCATCGCGGCTGCTGTCGAAAATAATGCAAGGGCACTGGCTGCGCAGACGGGTCATCCAGTCGGTGAAGGCTTCCGGGCTGACGCCGGACGGAAGGCTGCCGCTGACGCACACCATGTCAAACTGTCCCAGCCAGCTCAGGGAATCGGCAACGAAGCGCTCCCAGTCAGACGGGGTAACCTCAAAGCCCGAGAAGTTCAGATCGGTCACTTCACCGTCTTTCTCGGTCAGCTTTACGTTGATACGGGTACGGCCCTGTACAACCTGAAAACGGTTAGCGATGCCCAGCTCGCTGAACAGCTGCTGAAAACCGTCCTGGTTGTCTTTACCGAGGAATCCGCCAACGGTGACGTCGATGCCGAGATCTTTCAGCACTTTCGCCACGTTAATTCCTTTCCCTGCGGCATGCAGGCCGGTGGTTCGCACCAGGTTAACTTCGCCACGCTCTATTTCCGGGCAGAAGCCCACCAGATCGTAGGCCGGATTCAGCGTAATGGTCGCAACACGTCTGCTCATTATGCGCCCTCCCCCAGACCGGCCGCGATGGCATCGCCAATCGCTTTCAGCGCCTGTTCAGCATCTGCTCCCTGCGCGGTGAAACGCAGGCGGTGTCCTTTCTTCACGCCCAGCGCGACGACTTTCATAAGGCTGCGCCCGTTGGCAGGCTTACCCGAACCATCCAGATTGGTCACGGTGATCTCGCTCTCAAATTGTTTAATGGTATTCACCAGCATGGTTCCCGGACGGGCATGCAGGCCGTGTTCGTTACGCACCACGTACTCTGCGCTCAGCAGGTCGTCCTTCAGCGCATCGTCGCTGGTCAACAGCGCCAGCACCGTTGCCGCGTCGGCGTTCAGCAGTTTTTCAGCTTTATTGTTCAGCAGCAGGTCACCCAGACGCTTCAGCACGGCAACCGGCTGGTCGTCGGTCATGGCGACGGTCACCAGCATTGCCGCACGCTCGCCGTCTGCGTCAAAGGCAGCAGCAGCGCGGCTGACGGCGATAGCGCTGCGCAGGTTGCCTTCAGCACTGTCGTTTAGCCAGATGCCCTGGCCCAGGTTCAGCGGCCTGTCGTTGATGGCGCGCGTGACGAAGACGGCATCAGCCGCGCCCGCCTCTTTCAGGCGCGCCGCATTCAGCGCCTGGAGGGTGACCAGATCGAAAGCGACGACGTCCAGCGTCAGGGTTTCATTGTCGAGCTTCAGCGCTTCGCTCTGCTTTTCGCCCATCAGCAGCGCGCGCAGCTCTTCAGCGGTGGTCGCGGATTTAAGCTGTTCAGCAACGGAGTCATCGCTCAGCACGTGGGTCAGCTGACGCAGCAGACCCAGGTGTTCGTCACCGCTGGCCGCGATGCCGATAGCCACGTAAGCCACCTGACCGTCTCCCCAGAGCACGCCCTGAGGGAACTGGAAAACCTGTACGCCGGTTTTCAGCACCTGGTCGCGGGTGTCCGTGGTGCCGTGCGGGATAGCAATGCCGTTGCCGAGGAAGGTGGAGGTCTGCTGCTCGCGCGCCAGCATGCCGTTGACGTAGCCGTCAGCCACGTTGCCAGCCTGCACGAGAGCAGCGGCGACCTGGCGAATAGCCTCTTCTTTATTCCCGGCCTGTTCGCCCGGGTGGATATCCTGAACAGATAACTGGAACATGGTTCTCCTCTCCTGCTGAAATTGAATCGTTTCAGCTTAACTGAGAAAATAGGCGCTAACCTGCTCCATCAGGACAAACAAGATAGCGCTGAAACGTTTCAAGAAGTCTTGTCTTTTCTTCAGAAGGTTGCAAGAAAAGTTACGTTTCGTGTATCAGAATTTAGAAGTGCAGCACATTTCTTCTTCACACCGTGACGTTTTGCTGATGTTCAGCAAACAGGTTCAGCACGCTTCAGCGCAGGCTCAATAAACTGAAATGGCATTTTGATTTTTTGTGGCAATCTTGACCTCACCCTCTGTTTATTTAATGACGGGCGGCGTAAACTCCGCGTCTCCCTGTCACTCGCAAATACTGACCATGCATAACACCCCCGCTGCCGCCTCACCAAAGCCCTTTGATTTGACGTCAACGGCGTTTTTGATAGTCGCTTTCCTCACCGGGATTGCCGGTGCGTTACAAACGCCTACCCTGAGCCTGTTTCTGACCAATGAAGTCCACGCGCGCCCGGCGATGGTCGGCTTCTTCTTTACCGGGAGCGCCATCATCGGCATTCTCGTCAGCCAGTTTCTTGCCGGGCGTTCAGACCGCAAAGGCGACCGCAAAAGCCTGATCGTGTTCTGCTGCCTGCTCGGGGTGTTTGCCTGCCTGCTGTTTGCCTGGAACCGTAACTATTTCATCCTGCTGTTTGTGGGCGTGTTCCTGAGCAGCTTTGGCTCCACCGCCAACCCGCAAATGTTCGCCCTTGCCCGCGAGCACGCCGACCGTACCGGGCGGGAAGCGGTGATGTTCAGCTCGATACTGCGCGCTCAGGTGTCGCTGGCGTGGGTGATTGGTCCCCCGCTCGCCTACGCGCTGGCAATGGGTTTTGGCTTTACGGTGATGTACCTCAGCGCGGCGGTAGCCTTCGTGGTGTGCGGCGCGATGGTCTGGTTCTTTCTGCCATCCATGCGTAAAGAGCCAAAAGTGGCAACCGGTACGCTGGAAGCACCGCGGCGTAACCGGCGCGACGCGCTGCTGTTATTCATTATCTGTACGCTGATGTGGGGAACGAACAGCCTGTATATCATTAATATGCCGCTGTTTATTATTGATGAGCTGCATCTGCCCGAGAAGCTGGCCGGGATCATGATGGGTACCGCCGCAGGGCTTGAGATCCCCACCATGCTGATTGCGGGCTATTACGCGAAGCGTTTCGGAAAGCGCTTTTTGATGCGCATTGCCGCCGCTGCCGGGCTGCTGTTTTATGTCGGCATGCTGACGGTCCATATGCCCGCTCTGCTTCTTGCTTTACAGCTGCTGAACGCCATTTATATCGGCATTCTGGCCGGTATCGGCATGCTCTACTTCCAGGATCTGATGCCGGGTCAGGCAGGCGCTGCCACCACCCTTTATACTAATACCACCCGCGTGGGCTGGATTATTGCAGGCTCGCTGGCGGGCATCGTGGCAGAAATCTGGAACTATCATACGGTGTTCTGGATTGCGCTGGTGATGTGCGTCCTGACGCTAGGCTGCCTGACGCGTATTAAGGACGTCTAAGGCGCGGTGAGCGCTTCCAGCTCAAGAAGATAGGTGATGGCCTGCTGCCGCGTACTGCCGCACATTTCGGCGGTTGGCTGTAGGCCGGAGCACACCTTCGGGCGCAGGGGCGAGCCAAAGATCATACACAGGTTGGAATCAGAGAGCTGAACGCAGCGGGTATTGGCAGGCTTGCCGTCCGGCATTCCTGGAATGGGGCTTGAGATGGACGGTGCGGTACAGCACGCGCCACAGTCGGAACGACAATCCATAAATGCTCTCTGCTGGTGGCAAACGCCCGTGCGGTCGGGCATTGCGCGCACAGTAACACCTTTTATGTATTGATAGCAAAACCCACGAATTCCGCTTGCCTGAAAGGCCGCGCGCGAGTAATTTGGCGCGATATTTTTTACCTCCCGTAAACAGGATTACTGCAATGCCAAGAGCGAACGAAATTAAGAAAGGTATGGTACTGAATTACAACGGCAAACTGCTGTTTGTGAAAGATATCGATATTCAGGCACCGAGCGCCCGTGGCGCAGCAACGCTGTACAAAATGCGCTTCGCCGACGTCCGTACCGGCCTGAAGGTGGAAGAACGCTTCAAAGGTGACGATATCGTGGATACCGTGACCCTGACCCGTCGCTACGTTGATTTCTCCTATATCGACGGCAACGAATACGTGTTCATGGATAAAGAAGACTACACCCCGTATATCTTCACCAAAGATCAGATTGAAGAAGAGCTGCTGTTCATTCCTGAAGGCGGGATGCCGGACATGCAGGTGCTGACCTGGGACGGCGTGCTGCTGGCGCTGGAGCTGCCGCAGACGGTCGATCTGGAAATCGTTGAAACGGCACCGGGCATCAAAGGCGCGTCTGCGAGCGCGCGTAACAAGCCGGCTACACTGACCACCGGCCTGGTCGTACAGGTGCCAGAATACCTGTCTGCTGGTGAGAAAATCCGCATCCATATCGAAGAAAAACGCTATATGGGTCGCGCTGACTGATACGCTTAGCGTATCTCACGAAAAACCGGCCCTGAGGCCGGTTTTTGTATTTTTGCTGGTCGGATAGTCCGACAACACCCTTTACAGCAGCTCTGGATATTTCGTCATTTTCAGCGCCAGCTCAATACCGCGCACTTCCGCCATGCCCTTCAGCCGGCCAATCGCCGAATACCCTGGGTTCGTTTTCTTACGCAGATCGTCCAGCATCTGGTGGCCGTGGTCCGGACGGAACGGGATAGGACGTAAATCCCCCGCCTTCTTCCGGCGCGCCTCTTCCGTCAGAATGGCGTCCACCACCGCAACCATGTTCACGTCACCGCCCAGGTGCGCGGCTTCGTGGAAGGTTTTTGGGTTCTCTTCACGGCAGGTTGCGCGCAGGTGCGTGAAGTGAATGCGATCGCCGAAGGTTTCAATCATCCGCACCAGATCGTTATCCGCACGCACGCCGTAAGAGCCCGTACACATGGTGAAGCCGTTGTAAATGCTATCCACCGTCTCTTTCAGCCACTGCATGTCTTCAATGGTCGACACGATACGCGGCAGGCCAAGGATGGGGCGCGGAGGATCGTCCGGGTGAACCGCCAGCCGCACGCCAGCCTCTTCAGCCACCGGCACGATAGCGCGCAGGAAGTGCGCCATGTTTTCGCGCAGCTGGTTTTTATCGATATCGCCATATTCCGCCAGGCGCGCGCGGAACCTGTCGAGGGTATACCCTTCTTCCGCCCCCGGCAGGCCAGCGATGATGTTGCGGACCAGCTTTTCTTTCTCCGCTTCGCTGGCGGCATTGAACCACGCCAGCGCCTGCTGCTGCTCATCGGCGGTGTAATCTGCTTCCGCACCCGGACGCTTCAGAATGTGCAACTCAAAAGCCGCAAAGGCAATCTGATCGAAGCGCAGGGCCTTTGAACCGTCCGCCATTTCATATTCCAGATCGGTACGCGTCCAGTCCAGAATCGGCATAAAGTTATAGCAGACGGTATCAATACCGCAGGCCGCCAGGTTACGAATGCTTTGCTGATAGTTCGCAATCCAGGTTTCACACTCGCCGGAATGCGTTTTGATATCTTCGTGAACCGGAATGCTTTCCACAACAGACCAGGTTAGCCCTTTCTCGGCCAGCTGTGCCTGACGCTTTTGAATTTCCTCAACCGGCCACACCTGGCCGTTCGGAATATGATGCAGCGCCGTGACCACACCCGTTGCGCCAGCCTGACGCACATCATCAAGAGAAACCGGATCGTTCGGCCCGTACCAACGCCAGGTTTGTTCCATTGCCCCACCCTCGCAAGTTGTTATACCAATATGAATGTCTTCGATGACGACTACCATACATGTTTACCGTCAGTGGTCAATACAGCAGGCGGCATTGATTGATCAAACTCACATAACGGGGATATTTACGGCTTACCAATTCAATTTGTTGTCATATAACTTTACACTGGCATTGTTAATTAATGGTTAATCAGGTGTGTACTTCATGAAGACTATTGCCTCCACCGCGCTTCCTGCCCACGTCCAGCAGCCCCGCTACGATCGCGCGCTACTGCGCTCCCGCATCGTCCATTTCGGCTTCGGCGCGTTCCATCGGGCGCATCAGGCGCTGTTAACAAACCGGGTACTTAACGCCAGAGGAGGCGACTGGGGTATTTGTGAGATTAGTCTTTTTAGCGGCGATGTCCTCATGAGCCAGCTTAGGGCGCAGGATCATCTGTTCACCGTGCTGGAGAAAGGCGCCGATGGCAACCAGCCCATCATCGTCGGGGCGGTAAATGAATGCCTGAATGCGAAACTCGACTCGCTGGCAGCCATTATCGAAAAGTTCTGCGAACCGCAGGTGGCGATTGTCTCGCTCACCATTACCGAAAAGGGGTATTGCATCGATCCGGCAACCGGCAGGCTGGACATGCAAAACGGCCGCATACTTCACGATCTGGAACACCCTTCCGAGCCGCATTCCGCGCCGGGGATCCTGGTCGAAGCGCTTCATCGCCGCCGCGAGCGGGGGCTGCCGGCGTTTACCGTGCTCTCCTGCGATAATATCCCCGACAACGGCCACGTTGTGAAAAACGCCGTACTCGGCATGGCCACGAAGCGGTCCGCAGAGCTGGCCGGCTGGATAGAGGCGCACGTGAGCTTCCCTGGTACCATGGTCGACAGAATTGTTCCCGCCGCCACCGACGCCTCGCTCGCGGAAATTACCCGGGAGCTGGGCGTTGACGATCCGTGTGCCATCAGCTGTGAGCCGTTCATTCAGTGGGTAGTGGAAGATAACTTTGTCGCCGGACGCCCGGAGTGGGAAGCCGCAGGCGTGCAGATGGTGCAGGACGTTCTGCCCTGGGAGCAGATGAAGCTGCGGATGCTGAACGGCAGCCACTCCTTCCTCGCTTATCTCGGCTACCTTGCCGGACACGCGCATATTAATGAATGTATGCAGGACGACAGCTTCCGCGAGGCCGCCCGCAGGCTGATGCTGAACGAGCAGGCGCCAACGCTGCGCATCACCGACGTCGATCTTACGGCGTATGCCGACAGCCTCATCGAGCGGTTTGCGAACCCGGCGCTACAGCACCGCACCTGGCAAATTGCAATGGACGGTAGCCAGAAGCTGCCGCAACGCCTGCTGGACGGGATCCGCGTGCATCTTGCGCGCCAGACCCCCTGGCCACTGCTGGCGCTGGGCGTCGCAGGCTGGATGCGCTACGTCAGCGGGACGGACGACCAGGGCAACGCCATTGACGTGCGCGATCCGCTGAGCGAAAAATTTAGGGCGATTGCTGAAGCCAGCAGCGACGCGGAGCGCGTTAACGCCCTGCTGACGCTAAAAGAAATTTTTGGCGACGACCTGCCGCAAAACCCTGTCTTTGTCGACGCGATAGACGGGGCGTACCGGCGCATCGCCCGCCTCGGCGCGCGCCAGGCCGTTATCGAAACGTTAAAAATTTAGCGATAATTGCGTTTATGGCGAACGGCATTGCGCTCCGTTCGCCCTCCCTCTTCTCAATGCCCGTTTTTTTCGTCAGGATGATAGATAGCTGTTAGTACATCACAATTATCTATCGGAGCGCACGTGACCAAAACCAACCTGATCACCGGTTTTCTCGGCAGCGGTAAAACTACGTCCATCCTGCATTTGCTGGCCAATAAAGATCCGTCGGAAAAATGGGCCGTGCTGGTAAACGAATTTGGCGAAGTCGGCATCGACGGCGCGCTGCTCGCCGACAGCGGCGCGATGGTAAAAGAGATCCCGGGCGGGTGTATGTGCTGCGTGAATGGTCTGCCGATGCAGGTCGGGCTTAATACGCTGCTGCGTCAGGGCAAACCGGACCGCCTGCTGATTGAACCTACCGGGCTGGGTCATCCGAAGCAAATTCTCGATTTACTGACCGCGCCGGTATACGAGCCCTGGCTTGAGCTCCGCGCGACGCTTTGCCTGCTCGATCCGCGCCAGCTGCTGGATGAAAAAGCGGTTAATAACGATAATTTCCGCGACCAGCTCGCCTCGGCAGATATTATCGTTGCGAATAAATCCGATCGCGCGACGGCCGAGAGTCAGGCCGCGTTCGAGGCCTGGTGGCGGCAGGCTGGCGGCGGACGTCAGTTTGTTCAGGCGACTCAGGGTAATATCGATGGCGCCCTGCTGGATCTCCCCCGCCTCAACCAGACGCCGCTGCCTGCCAGCGCGGCGCATTCCCATAGCCACGGCGTGAAGCACGGTCTGGCTGCGCTGAGCCTGCCAGAACATCAGCGCTGGCGTCGTAACCTGAACAGCGGCCAGGGGCATCAGGCGTGCGGGTGGATCTTCGACGCCGACACGGTTTTCGATACCATTGGCATACTGGAGTGGGCGAGGCTGGCCCCGGTTGAACGGGTTAAGGGGATCATGCGCACCCCGGATGGGCTGGTTCGCATTAACCGTCAGGGCGAGGATTTCTTCATTGAAACGCAGAATGTTGCGCCACCCGACAGCCGAATAGAGTTAATAAGTGCGGTTAACGCCGACTGGAACGCTCTTCAGTCCACCCTGTTGAAGCTTCGTTTAAGTTTGGGCGGCTAACGTTTCCCCTGGTTTATTGCGTGCTGAAGACTATGACGACTCGACTTCCTGCTATTTTATTGCTTAATGCTGCCGGCCTGGCGATCTTTTTCTCCTGGTATATCCCGGTGGATCACGGCTTCTGGTTCCCGCTGGATTCTGGTCTTTTCCACTTCTTTAACCAGGCGCTGGCGAAGAGTCAGGCGTTCCTGTGGCTGGTCGCGATCACCAACAACCGCGCCTTTGACGGCTTTTCGCTGCTGGCAATGGGCTGCCTGATGCTCTCCTTCTGGCTAAAAGAGGACAGCGCGGGTCGTCGACGCATTCTGATTATCGGGCTGGTGATGCTGCTGTCCGCGGTCATCATCAACCAGCTGGCGCAGCACCTGATGCCGGTTAAACGCGCCAGCCCGTCGCTCACCTTCCCGAATATTAACCGCGTCAGCGAGCTGCTGCACATTCCGACAAAAGACGCCTCTAAGGATAGCTTCCCGGGCGACCACGGTATGATGCTGCTGATTTTCGCCGGCTTTATGCTGCGCTATTTCGGTAAAAAAGCCTTCGCGGTAGCTCTGGCGATCGTGGTGATATTTGCATTCCCGAGGGTGATGATTGGCGCTCACTGGCTGACCGATATCGCGGTGGGTTCGCTTACGGCGGTGCTGATTGGTTTACCATGGGTTCTGATGACCCCCCTCAGCGATCGCTTAATAAGGTTGTTTGATCGTTATCTTCCCGGTAAATTTAAACAAACCGAAAACAAATAAATAACCAAAATTAACATCATTCATCAGGGATTGTTTTCGATCCCTGATTTATTTCTTTCCCGTCGCGCGCCACGCTGTCATCATCCCGTCATACCGTTCATGATAAAAATGAAGCAATTGCAGGGTTTACGGGCATCGTCGACGGTATTTTGAGCAATTGCGCGCTGTAACGTTGTGTATCACAATTTCTTATAAAAAATCAGACTTTTTTGCTCGCAATGCCCCTTGCAATCGGTTAACCTCGAACTCGTTTTGCCCCACGGAGATAATTATTTTCGTGGTGAATAATTTTGTGCGTTGCGCCACAGTTTTCACCATAAAGAATTGTCTCATTGTGAACAGATAATTAGTCTCGTCACGGTTGGCATTTTTATAACGATTTTTTTCGTTAAGGACTTCAAGGGAAAATAAACAAAATGGTCAAATCTCAACCAATCTTGAGATATATCATGCGGGGGATCCCGGCGATTGCAGTAGCGGTTCTGCTTTCGGCATGTAGTACAACCAATACCGCCAGGAATATGCATCCTGAGACGCGTGTTGTGGGAATGGAAGATTCCTCTTCACTGCAAGCCTCTCAGGATGAATTTGAAAATATGGTACGTAATCTGGACGTGAAGTCCCGCATTATGGACCAGTATGCTGACTGGAAGGGCGTGCGCTATCGCCTGGGCGGCAGCACCAAGAAAGGTATTGACTGTTCCGCATTCGTGCAGCGTACGTTCCGCGAGCAGTTTGGGTTAGATCTTCCGCGTTCTACTTATGAACAGCAGGAGATGGGCAAGTCCATTTCGCGCACTAAACTGCGCACCGGGGATTTAGTCCTGTTCAGAGCGGGTTCAACTGGTCGACACGTTGGCATCTATATCGGTAACGATCAGTTTGTCCATGCCTCCACCAGCAGTGGTGTGACGATTTCCAGCATGAACGAGCCTTACTGGAAGAAGCGCTACAACGAAGCGCGCCGCGTTCTGAGCCGCAGTTAATCTTGCTGTCGTATCGTTGGTTATCCCTTGGCCGGCGATACGATAAAAAAAAGCACTGCTTCGGCAGTGTTTTTTTTTGCCCGTTACACTGATAGTTATTCAGCGGCATTTCAGGAATCACGACATCTATGTTTACCCGCTACTTCTCCAGCAACCGCAGGATACTGTTTCTCAGTTTTCTGACGGGGTTATTTACCGCCCTGCTTCTGGGTGCGTTACAGTTTTACTGGAGCTATCACAAGCGAGAAGTCAGGTACGATACCCTCATTACGGATTTAAGCGTCTACATGGAGAGCTTTTTCGACGAGCTCAAAACCTCCATTGATACGCTCCAACCGCTCACGCTGAACAGCTGTGACGAAGTCAGCGCGGCGCTGACCTCGCGCGCGGCCTTCAGCCTTAACGTGCGCGCCTTTTTGCTGGTCAGGGATAAACAGGCCTTCTGCTCCTCGGCAACAGGTCCGATGAATACCCCGATGGAAACGCTTATCCCTCAGCTACATATCAGCAAACCTGTTGATATCGCGCTTCTGCCGGGCACGCCCATGCTCCCGGATAAGCCCGCGATCGCCATCTGGTATCGTAATCCGCTGGTGAAAGACGGAGGCGTATTTACCTCCGTGAACATCAACCTGACGCCTTACCTTCTCTATACGTCACGTCAGGATGAATTTGCCGGAATATCGATCGTTATTGGCGATGCCGCGTTATCCACCCAGTCCGGAATGCTGGTTCAGGCGCGGGATTTGCCCGACGTCCCTGCCCGCACCGCCACGCTGAAAAATATTCCTCTGACCGTTAACGTCTACGCGCAAGAGTGGACGACCGATGAACTGCTCTACGCCGTGTTTTTCGGCCTGGTCTGCGGCATCGCGGCAGGTCTGCTGAACTTCTATATTCTCACTATTCGACTTAATCCCGGAAAAGAGATCCTCACGGCCATCAAGCGCGACCAGTTCTACGTTGTCTATCAGCCGGTCGTGGATGCGCAGTCGCTCAGGATGACCGGGCTGGAAGTCCTGATGCGCTGGAAGCACCCGGTGATGGGGGAAATCCCACCGGACGCGTTTATCAATTTTGCCGAAGCGCAGAAGCTGATTGTTCCGCTGACGCTGCATCTTTTTGACCTTATCGTGCGCGATGCCCCCGTTCTGCAAACCCTGCTTCCCCCCGGCGCCAAGTTTGGGATAAACATCGCGCCCGGTCATCTGCATTCGGAAAGCTTTAAAGAGGATATGCGCGCGTTTGCCGCCGCCCTTCCCCCCGATCACTTCCAGATTGTGCTGGAAATAACCGAGCGCGACATGATCAACCACCGCGAGGCTAACCAGCTGTTCGAATGGCTGCACGATGAAGGATTTGAAATCGCCATCGACGATTTTGGCACCGGCCACAGCGCGCTCATCTATTTAGAACGCTTCACGATGGATTACCTGAAAATTGACCGCGGTTTCGTGAACGCCATTGGGACAGAAACCGTGACCTCGCCAGTGCTTGATGCGGTGCTGACGCTGGCGGGACGCCTGAATATGTTAACCGTCGCAGAGGGCGTCGAAACGCCGGAGCAGGCGGCGTGGCTGCGCGAGCACGGCGTGAACTATCTCCAGGGCTACTGGATCGGCCGCCCGATGCCGCTGGAGCAGTTTAAGACGTGGCAGCCCAGCGTTACGCTCGGGGAATAATTTCACAATCGCGGCGCAGTCACTTATTATTCTGTTCAACCGAGCCTGCCTGTGAACAAAGGGATCCGCCGCACTATGATTATGCGCGTTGTACTGATGCTGTTGGCGCTGGTGAGCCTGCCTGGCCAGGCGCAGACCATCAAAGAAAGCACGGCCTTTGCCGTCATAGGCGAGCCGAAATACGCGGTTAACTTTACCCACTACGATTACGTGAACCCCGCCGCGCCCAAAGGCGGGAGCGTGACGCTTTCCGCCACGGGCACGTTTGATAACTTTAACCGCTTTGCCCTGCGCGGCGTGGCGGCAGCCCGAACCGAATCGCTTTACGACACGCTGTTCGTCACCTCCGACGACGAGCCCGGCAGCTATTATCCGCTGGTTGCCGAGAACGTGCGTTACGCCGACGATTTTAGCTGGGCAGAAATCGCCCTTAACCCGCGGGCGCGGTTTCACGACGGCACCCCGGTTAGCGCCCGCGACGTGGCGTTCACCTTTCATAAATTTATGACCGAGGGCGTTCCCCAGTTTCGTCTGGTGTACAAAGGCACCACGGTAAAGGCCATCGCTCCGCTGACCGTACGAATCGAGCTGAGCGAACCGAACAAAGAGAATATGCTGAGCCTGTTCTCACTGCCCGTGATGCCCGAGTCATTCTGGAAGCACCACAAGCTGAGCGATCCTCTCTCGACCCCGCCGTTAGCCGGCGGGCCGTATCGCATCACCGACTGGCGGATGGGCCAGTATGTGATCTATTCCCGCGTGAAGGACTACTGGGCTGCCGGGCTGCCGGTAAACCGCGGCCGCTGGAACTTCGATACCCTCCGCTACGACTACTATCTTGACGACAACGTGGCCTTTGAGGCGTTTAAGGCAGGCGCGTTTGATCTGCGTGTGGAGAACAGCGCCAAAAACTGGGCCACTCGCTATATCGGCAAAAACTTCGACAGAGGCTATATCGTTAAGGACGAACATAAAAACGAATCCGCGCAGGACACGCGCTGGCTGGCGTTTAATATTCAGCGCCCGGTCTTTCACGATCGTCGGGTGCGCGAAGCGATTACCCTGGCGTTTGATTTTGAATGGATGAACAAGGCGCTGTTTTACGGGGCCTACAGCCGGGCTAACAGCTATTTCCAGAATACCGAGTACGCCGCCCGGGATTACCCCCACGCGGATGAGCTGGTTTTGCTGGCCCCGCTAAAAGCGGAACTGCCGCCGGAAGTATTTACCCGCGTATTTGAGCCCCCTACCTCTGACGGCAACGGGTTCGACCGCGAAAACCTGCTGAAAGCCAGCAGCCTGCTGGATGAGGCGGGCTGGGTGCTGAAAAATCAGAAGCGGGTCAATGCCCAAACCGGTAAACCGCTGAGCTTCGAACTGCTGATTGCCTCCGGGGCAAACGATCAGTGGGTGCTCCCCTTTAAGAAGAACCTTGCCCGGCTTGGGGTAACGATGAATATTCGCCAGGTCGATATGGCCCAGCTCACCAACCGCAAGCGCAGCCGCGATTACGACATGATGCAAAGCCTGTGGGCCGCGCAGCCGTGGCCGAGCTCAGATCTGCAAATCTCCTGGGCATCAGGCTATATCGACTCCTCCTATAACGCCCCGGGCGTCAAAAGCCCGGTGGTCGATGCCCTGATTGCGAAAATCGTGGCCGCTCAGGGCGACAAAGAAAAACTGCTGCCGCTCGGGCGCGCGCTCGACAGGGTGTTAACCTGGAACTATTACATGCTGCCAATGTGGTATATGGGTGAAGATCGCGTGGCGCGCTGGGACAAATTCTCCCTGCCTGCCGTGCGTCCCGTTTACACCCTGGGCTTTGATACCTGGTGGTATGACGTGAATAAAGCCGCAAAACTGCCCGCAGAGCGGCGTTAAGGAATTACGATGGGCGCTTATCTTATCCGCCGTCTGCTGCTGGTTATCCCGACGCTGTGGGCCATCATCACCATCAACTTTTTCATCGTCCAGATTGCTCCGGGCGGCCCGGTCGACCAGGCGATTGCGGCAATAGAATTTGGCCACGCCGGCGGCATGCCGGGCGGCGGCGGTGAAGGGATGGGCGCCAGCCATGCCCGCACCGGCGTGGGGAATATCAGTGAAAGCCACTACCGGGGCGGCCGGGGGCTGGATCCGGAGGTGATCGCCGAGATCACCCATCGTTATGGTTTCGACAAGCCGCTTCACGAGCGTTATTTCAGCATGCTCTGGGATTACGTTCGCTTTGATTTCGGCGACAGCCTGTTTCGCAGCGCCTCGGTGTTAACCCTGATCAAGCAAAGCCTGCCGGTTTCCATCACGCTCGGGCTGTGGGGAACGCTGATTATTTACCTGGTCTCCATTCCGCTGGGGATCCGTAAAGCAGTCCACAACGGCAGCCGTTTTGATATCTGGAGCAGCACGTTCATCATCATCGGCTACGCCATCCCGGCGTTTCTGTTCGCCGTGCTGCTGATTGTCTTTTTCGCCGGCGGCAGCTACTTCGACCTCTTCCCGCTGCGCGGGCTGGTGTCAGCTGATTTCGACACCCTGCCGTGGTATCAGAAAATCACCGATTACTTCTGGCACATCACGCTGCCGGTGCTTGCGACGGTGATCGGCGGCTTTGCGGCGCTTACGATGCTGACTAAAAACGCCTTTCTCGATGAGATCCGCAAACAGTACGTCGTCACCGCGCGCGCCAAGGGCGTTGGCGAAAAGCAGATCATGTGGAAGCACGTTTTTCGTAACGCCATGCTGCTGGTCATTGCCGGTTTTCCCGCCACGTTCATCAGCATGTTTTTTACCGGCTCGCTGCTGATAGAGGTCATGTTCTCCCTGAACGGATTAGGGCTGCTGGGCTATGAGGCCACCGTCTCCCGTGATTATCCGGTCATGTTCGGCACGCTCTACATTTTCACCCTGATCGGCCTGCTGCTGAATATCATCAGCGATATCAGCTATACGCTGGTCGATCCCCGTATCGACTTTGAGGGCCGCTGATGTCGCGTTTAAGCCCCGTCAACCAGGCCCGCTGGGCCCGCTTTCGCCACAACCGTCGCGGTTACTGGTCGCTGTGGATCTTCGCCGTACTGTTCGTTTTAAGTATGTGTTCGGAGCTGATTGCCAACGATAAGCCCCTGCTGGTGCATTTCAAAGACCGCTGGTACGTGCCGGTGCTTGCCAGCTACACCGAAAGCGATTTTGGCGGCCCGTTTGCGACGCCGGCCGAGTATCAGGATCCGTGGCTGCGCGAGCAGATAGCGCAGCACGGCTGGGCGCTCTGGGCTCCCATTCGGTTTGGCGCGAACAGCATTAACTTTGCCACATCCACCCCCTTCCCTTCTCCGCCGTCATCGCAAAACTGGCTGGGAACGGACGCGAACGGCGGCGATGTGCTGGCGCGCATTCTCTACGGCACCCGCATCTCGCTCCTGTTTGGGCTGATGCTGACGCTCTTTTCAAGCGCGATGGGCGTCGTGGCCGGCGCCGTACAGGGCTACTACGGCGGGAAAATCGATTTGTGGGGGCAGCGCGTGATTGAGGTCTGGTCCGGCATGCCGACGCTGTTTCTGATTATCCTGCTGTCGAGCGTGGTGCAGCCTGGCTTCTGGTGGCTGCTCGGGATCACCGTCCTGTTCGGCTGGATGGCGCTGGTCGGCGTCGTGCGCGCGGAGTTTCTGCGCACGCGCAACTACGACTATATCCGCGCCGCGCAGGCGTTAGGCGTGAGCGACCGCGCAATCATCTTCCGCCATATGCTCCCCAATGCGGTGGTGGCGACCCTCACCTTCCTGCCGTTTATACTGTGCAGCTCCATCACCACCCTGACATCGCTTGATTTCCTCGGATTCGGTTTACCCCTGGGTTCGCCATCCCTTGGCGAGCTGCTGCTGCAGGGCAAAAACAACCTCCAGGCTCCCTGGCTGGGCATCACCGCCTTTCTTTCCGTGGCGGTGCTGCTTTCCCTGCTGATTTTTATTGGCGAAGCCGTCCGCGATGCCTTCGACCCCAACAAGGCGGTATGACATGACCCGGCCCCTTCTGAGTATTGAAAATCTGTCGATTGCGTTTTCAAAACAGGGCGAGTCGCGCACCGTAGTGACGGATTTATCGCTACAGATCCAGCGCGGCGAGACGCTGGCGCTGGTGGGGGAATCCGGCTCCGGTAAGAGCGTCTCGGCGCTGTCGGTGCTGCGCCTGCTGCCTTCCCCGCCGGTCAGCTACCCGCAGGGGGATATCCTGTTCCATGGACAATCGCTGCTGAACGCCGACGAGCGCACCCTGCGCGGCATCCGTGGCAACAGGATAGCCATGATTTTCCAGGAGCCGATGGTGTCGCTCAACCCGCTGCATACGCTGGAAAAACAGCTCTGGGAAGTGCTGTCGCTCCACCGGGGAATGCGCAAAGAAGCGGCCCGGGGCGAGATCCTCGACTGCCTTGAACGTACCGGCATTCGCAATGCGGCGAAACGGCTGAACGATTTCCCGCACCAGCTTTCCGGCGGCGAGCGCCAGCGCGTGATGATTGCAATGGCCCTGCTGACGCGTCCCGAGTTGCTGATTGCCGATGAACCGACCACCGCGCTGGACGTTACGGTGCAGGCGCAAATTCTCCAGCTGCTGCGCGAACTGCGCGACGAGCTGAACATGAGCCTGCTGTTTATCACGCACAACCTGAGCATCGTGAGAAAGCTCGCTGACGCGGTAGCCGTAATGCAAAACGGCCGCTGCGTGGAGCAGAATACGGCATCTGCCTTGCTGAGCGCGCCTCAGCACCCGTATACGCAGCGCCTGCTCGATAGCGAACCCTCCGGCGACCCGGTTCCTCTGGACGCCGGCAGCGCGCCGTTGCTGAAGGTTGAGGATCTGGCGGTGTCGTTCCCGATCCGCAAAGGCATTTTCCGCCGCGTGGTCGCCTGCAACCCCGTGGTGAAAAACATGAGCTTCTCGCTGCGTCCGGGCGAGTCGCTGGGTCTGGTGGGTGAATCCGGCTCCGGAAAAAGCACCACCGGCCTGGCGCTGCTGCGCTTAATCGCTTCCCGGGGCAGCATTGTTTTTGACGGCGTGCCGCTGCAAAACCTGAATCGCCGCGCGCTGCTGTCCGTTCGCCCGCGGATGCAGGTCGTATTTCAGGATCCCAACTCGTCGCTTAACCCACGGCTCAGCGTATTGCAGATTGTTGAAGAGGGCCTGCGCGTTCACCAGCCCGCGCTGACGGCGCGGCAGCGTGAAAACGAGGTGAAACGGGTGATGGCGGAAGTGGGCTTAGATCCCGAAACCCGGCACCGCTACCCGGCCGAGTTTTCCGGCGGGCAGCGCCAGCGCATTGCGATTGCCCGCGCGCTGATCCTGAAACCGGCGCTGATCGTGCTGGACGAACCCACGTCATCGCTGGACCGCACCGTGCAGGCGCAGATCCTGGCGCTTCTGAAGGGGTTACAGGAAAAACATCGGCTGGCCTATATCTTTATCAGCCACGATTTACAGGTGGTGCGCGCGCTTTGCCATCAGGTGATTGTGTTACGACAGGGAGAGGTCGTTGAGCAGGGTGAGTGCCAGCGCGTATTCACTGCGCCGACGCAGGATTACACGCGCCAGCTATTGTCCGCTGACTAGCACTCAGAAGGGATAGTGGCCGGAGAACGGCTCGGCGATCGCTACGCCGAAGTTTTTCAGGCGACAGGTCGCGGCAAATTCGTCCTGGCTGTTGACGAACAGGCACGGCTCCCCTTCGCATTCCAGCACGGAGCTGTCCACTTCGATGTCCGTCAGCGCCTGGCTGAGACGCTCCATTACCGGCCACGCGTTTTCATCGCTCGGGCTGAGCAGCTTGAGCGCCACCAGGCAATTATCTCCCCCTGCAACGCTTTGCGGAATCGGTTCAACTTTCGAACCTGCAAAACCCGCTGACCAGCGATAGCTCTGGGGCAAGCGATGGACAATGGAGAGTTGTAATGTATTCACGTTCATTTCCCCGGAAGCAAATTTACTTCACAATTTATTTACATTTATAGTAACACATCATCGCCAGCCTGCACTATTTAGCAGATTTTATAAGCGTTACAGGCTCACGTCGGCGCTATATGTACCCGTTTCTGCGATCTAACTCAACCTTTTTAAATACAATGGTGTGACTTTTTACATAAATAGATTTTACATAAAAGAAACAAACACAGGGTAAACGAACGAAGGGTTGGTTGATATGGGTCAACAAAAAGGCCCGTACCGGGCCTTAACTGTTTATTTATGCGCCGTCTTACGCGGCCGGCTGGCATAAAGATAGAAGAGAATGGAGCTGGTGGCGCAGAACGCTATCGCCCACAGCATCGGCCAGGCGGTATTAAAGGTCGCCATTGAAAGCAGCGCGCCGACAATCGCGCCGATACCGAAGCGGAATGTCCCCGCCAGCGACGAAGCGGTGCCCGCCATATGGGGAAATTCGTCGAGGATCACCGCCATCGCGTTAGAAGAGACCATCGACACGCATCCCACAAACGCCGCCACGCCCACTACCAGCGCCCAGAAGCCAACGCCCAGCAGTGCGCTCACCACCAGCCAGATGGCCATCACGAACTGGATCCACAGCCCGGCGCGGAACATATTCAGCGCCCCTACCCGCCGGACAAAGCGGCTGTTGATGATGGTCATCACAAACAGGAAGACGATATTCAGCGCGAAGTAGTAGCCAAAGTGCTGGGGTGAAACGTGGTTGAGTTCAATATAGACAAACGGCCCCGCGCTCAGGAACGAGAACATCCCGGCAAAGCTGAAGCCGCTGGCCAGCATGTAGCTCAGGACGCGCTTATGGCGAAACAGCGAGGCAAAGTTTCCAAGCGTGGTACGGACGTGGAACTTCTGACGGCGCTCGACGGGCAGCGTTTCATCAATAAAGACGAAGATCATCACCGATGCCAGCAGCGCGGCAATCGCCAGGATCCAGAAAATCGCATGCCAGCTAAACCACACCAGCACCGCCCCGCCCACCATGGGGGCAACCAGCGGCGCAACTGTCGTGACCAGCATGACGAACGACATCATGCGCGAGAACTCTTCCTTCGGATAGACGTCGCGCATCAGCGCGTTTATCACCACGCTTGCCGCAGCCGCCGCCAGGCCATGGAAGAAACGCATCACGATCAGCTGATCGATACTCTGCGCCAGCGCGCAGGCCACCGCCGCCGCGGCAAAGATCAGCGTCCCGCCGAGGATAACGGGTTTACGCCCCAGGCTATCTGCCATGGGGCCATAAAAAAGCTGACCGAGCGCGAAACCGAGAATGTAGGTGCTGAGCGTCATCTGCGCGCTGCCTGCCGGAACGCCAAACTGCGCGGAAATCACCGGCAGCGCGGGCAGGTACATATCAATAGACAGCGGCATCAGCATGGCCAGCAGGCCAAGGATAAACACGATTTTAAACGACGAGTGTGGCCTGGTGGTCACAGGGTTCTCCTGAATTTAGCGTGATGGCAGCCCGACGCTGGCGATCTCTTCTTCCGTCAGCGGGCGATATTCACCTGGCGCCAGTTCCGGATCGAGTTCAATCGCGCCGATACGTTCACGGTGCAGACCCACAACGTGGTTGCCCACGGCGGCAAACATACGCTTCACCTGGTGATAGCGGCCTTCACTGATGGTCAGGCGCACGTCGGTTGGGGTGATGATTTCAAGCACCGCCGGCCTGGTCAGATCTTTTTCATTATGCAGCTGAACGCCTTTCGCGAATTGCTCTGCCGTGTCGTCCGAGACCGGCGACTCAAGCGTCACCCGATACGTTTTTTCACAGTGATGGCGCGGGGAGGTAATACGGTGCGACCACTGACCGTCATCGGTCATCAGCACCAGGCCGGTGGTATCAATATCCAGTCGCCCTGCCGCATGCAGCTTGTGCGCCACAGGTTCATCAAGGAAGTAGAGCACCGTCGGGTGATCCGGATCGTCCGTTGAGCACACGTAACCTTCCGGTTTGTTGAGCATAAAATAGCGCGGGCCGTTCTGCTGGGTCAGCGGGTTGCCGTCATACTCCACCTGGTGGTCAGGCTGGAGTTTAAAAGCGCTGTCTCTCACAATGTCGCCGTCCACGGTTACGCGGCTGGCGCGAATTTCACGCCCGGCAATAGCGCGGCTTACGCCGAGTTGCTGAGCGATAAACTTATCAAGTCGCATGAAATCTTTTTAGCCTTAATGGTGCTGGAAGTCGGACTACGCGTCCGAAAAAGAAGCAGTCAGAAACGGTTCAGTATAATGGTCTGGTTGCGCCACTCAAGGGAAAAAGTTTCGTGGCATACTATATGCGAGTTAACTGAATAGAGATGTCATGACTTTTACACTACGCCCCTATCAGCAGGAAGCCGTTGACGCCACCCTCGCCTGGTTTCGCAGGCACCGGGAACCTGCCGCCATCGTGCTCCCGACCGGAGCCGGGAAAAGCCTGGTCATCGCCGAACTGGCGCGTCTGGCGCGCGGGCGCGTGCTGGTGCTGGCGCACGTCAAAGAGCTGGTGGCGCAGAATCACGCCAAATATTGCGCGCTCGGCCTGGAGGCCGATATCTTTGCCGCCGGGCTGAAGCGCAAGGAGAGCCACGGCAAGGTGGTGTTTGGCAGCGTGCAGTCGGTGGCCCGCAACCTGGATCTGTTCCGCAGCGAGTTTTCCCTGCTGATTGTCGACGAGTGTCACCGCATCAGCGATGACGACGACAGCCAGTATCAGCAAATCCTCACGCACCTGAAAGAGGTGAATCCTCACTTACGTCTGCTTGGCCTGACCGCCACGCCGTTTCGGCTGGGCAAGGGCTGGATTTATCAGTTTCATTATCACGGCATGGTTCGCGGGGATGAGAAGGCCCTGTTCCGCGACTGCATCTATGAGCTTCCGCTGCGCTACATGATCAAGCACGGCTACCTGACGCCGCCGGAGCGTCTGGATATGCCGGTGGTGCAGTACGACTTCAGCCGCCTGCAGGCGCAGAGTAACGGGCTGTTCAGCGAAGCGGACCTTAATCACGAACTGAAAAAGCAGAAGCGGATCACGCCGCATATCGTCAGCCAGATTGAAGAGTTCGCCCAAACGCGAAAAGGGGTGATGATTTTTGCTGCCACCGTCGAACACGCGCGCGAAATCACGGGGCTGCTGCCCGTAAGCGACGCGGCGTTGATTACCGGTGAAACTCCCGGCCCGGAACGCGACAGCCTGATTGAGGCCTTCAAAGCCCAGCGGTTCCGCTATCTGGTGAATGTCTCCGTATTAACCACCGGGTTTGACGCCCCGCACGTCGACCTGATTGCGATTCTGCGCCCGACCGAATCCGTCAGCCTGTATCAGCAGATTGTCGGGCGCGGGCTGCGCCTGGCCCCGGGCAAAACCGACTGTCTGATCCTCGATTACGCCGGTAATCCGCACGATCTTTACTCCCCTGAAGTGGGCACGCCAAAAGGAAAAAGCGACAACGTGCCGGTACAGGTATTTTGTCCGGCCTGCGGGTTTGCCAACACCTTCTGGGGGAAAACCACCGCCGACGGTACGCTGATTGAACACTTTGGCCGCCGCTGCCAGGGCTGGTTTGAAGACGATGAGGGCCATCGCGAACAGTGTGACTTCCGCTTTCGCTTTAAAAACTGTCCGCAGTGCAACGCCGAGAACGATATCGCCGCCCGCCGCTGCCGCGAGTGCGACACGGTTCTGGTAGACCCGGACGACATGCTGAAAGCGGCGCTGAAGCTGAAAGATGCGCTGGTGCTGCGCTGTTCCGGCATGGCGCTGCAGCCCGGCGCGGATGAAAAAGGCGAGTGGCTAAAGATTACCTATTACGACGAGGACGGGGCGGACGTGAGCGAGCGCTTCAGGGTTCAGACGCCCGCCCAGCGGACCGCTTTCGAGCAGCTCTTTATCCGCCCCCATACCCGCACGCCCGGCGTGCCGCTGCGCTGGATAACCGTTGCCGACATCGTGCATCAGCAGGCGCTGCTGCGCCATCCTGATTTTGTTGTCGCCCGCAAAAAAGGCCAGTTCTGGCAGGTACGTGAGAAGGTCTTTGACTATGAAGGACGGTTCCGCCGGGCAAATGAATTGCGCGGTTAACGGGACTTTTCGTTGATGCGCGCGCCATTTGAGTATAAAATGCCGCCCGCTTCACATCCGTGAGGCAGAACACTCACCTGCTGCTGGGTCGCCTGTAGTAGGGTTTTAAATACAGAGAGAAATCAATGTTCACTATCGAAGCAGAAGTACGTAACGTGCAGGGTAAGGGTGCGAGCCGCCGCCTGCGTAACGCTAACAAGTTCCCGGCTATCGTTTACGGTGGCGAAGCTGCTCCAGTTGCTATCGAACTGGATCACGACAAAGTATGGAACATGCAGAACAAAGCTGAATTCTACAGCGAAGTTCTGACCATCGTTGTTGGCGGTAAAGAAGAAAAAGTGAAGGTTCAGGCTGTTCAGCGTCACGCGTTCAAGCCAAAACTGACTCACATCGACTTCGTTCGCGCGTAATCGCAAACCTGTCGAGAAAAACCCCGCTTCTGCGGGGTTTTTTTATGGCTGTTACTTACCGCCAGAGGTGCGACGCTGAAGCTGATCGCGCAGGTTCGGCGGCGTGCCTTTAATGGTCAGCGTGTCGGTAGCCGGATCCCAGAAGATACGTTCCCCGAGAAGCATCGCATCAAAGTTGATAGTTAACCCCCCGCCGCTGCCGGCAAATTTGGTCAGCTGACGCAGCGTGCTGCGATCCGCCGGGAAGCTCTCCTCCAGCTCGTAGCCTTTTTCCGCGGTGAACTCCTGGAAGCTGACCTCGCTAACGCCCGCCAGCTCTTTGGACAGCGACTCCAGCTCAATCTCTTCACCCGCCTGCAGCTGCTCGTTGCAGTAGCTGTAAACCTGCTGGCGCACGTTCTGCCGCTCGGCTTTATCCAGCTGCGCCTCGGCCGTAAAGTCATCCACCGCCTGTAGCAGACCTTTGTTCTGCACTTTAGCGTTCAGGCCTTCGCTGGCGCCGAGGAAGTCCATGAAGAAATCCGCCACTTTGCGCCCTACGCGGCCCTTCAGGAAGGTCAGATAGCGGGTTGACTCCGGGTTGGTTTCCCATTCGGTCAAATCGATACGCGCCACGATATCCGCATGGTTGATGTCCAGATAGTGCGTTGAGCTGATGTCCAGCTGCTCGTTCACGCGCATGCTGCTCAGATTATTCAGCACGCTAACCAGCAGATACTCTACCGCCAGATAGCGATAGTGGCAGAACAGGACGATACCGCCATCGGCGAACGGATATTTCGCCAGTTCGTCACGCAGACGGCCAGTCGCAGCGCGGCTGAATGCCAGGAAATCCTCTTCACCCTGACGCTGCAGGCGCAGGCTATCCGCCAGTTCGCTCTCCTCGCTGAACAAGCCATAGGCTTTATTTTTCGCGCTGTAGACGCGATGCAACTCCGCCATCATCTCGACAACGGTAGGCGTTGGTTCCAGTAACGAATCGCGTAGCACCACTTCAAGGGTTTGCTCATCACGCTTGATAAGCTGGTGCAGGGCAATCTGGTTGATTTCCAGACTCATGATAAACTCTCCTTTTAGACCGGGCGGTATTCAACCACCACCAACGCATGTGTGCAACAGAAGATAAAAAAGGGGAAAAAAAGCTGTTGCTACGGTAATATGTCGCCCTTCTCTCAACAAACTGATTTTGATTTATGCCACAACATTCCCGCTACAGTGACGAACACGTTGAACAACTGCTCAGTGAGCTGGTCAACGTACTGGAAAAACATAAAACGCCAACCGATCTCTCCCTGATGGTTTTGGGAAATATGGTTACCAACCTTATCAATACCAGCGTTGCTCCGGCTCAGCGTCAGGCGATCGCCAAATCTTTCGCCCAGGCCTTGCAGTCCTCCGTTAGCGACGACCAGGCACACTAAGGGAAACGAACAACAGTTTATGGTGACGAATCGTCAGCGCTACCGTGAAAAAGTCTCCCAGATGGTCAGCTGGGGGCACTGGTTTGCCCTGTTCAACATTTTGTTGGCGATGGTGCTCGGCTGCCGTTATCTGTTTGTGGCAGACTGGCCAACCACGTTAACCGGGCGTATCTACTCCTGGATGAGCCTGGTTGGACACTTTAGCTTCCTGGTTTTCGCCACCTATCTGCTGATCCTGTTTCCGCTGACGTTTATCGTCATGTCGCAGCGGCTGATGCGCTTCCTGTCCGCTATTCTTGCGACGGCGGGCATGACGCTGTTGCTTATCGACAGTGAAGTCTTCACCCGGTTCCACCTGCACCTGAACCCGATCGTCTGGGAACTGGTGATTAACCCGGACCAGAACGAAACCGCGCGCGACTGGCAGCTGATGTTTATCAGCGTGCCCATTATCCTGCTGATCGAGATGTTGTTCGCCACGTGGAGCTGGCAAAAGCTTCGCAGTCTGACCCGGCGCCGCCATTACGCGAAGCCCGTCGCGGCGCTCTTTTTCGCCTCTTTTATCGGTTCGCACCTGATGTATATCTGGGCAGATGCGAACTTCTACCGCCCGATTACCATGCAGCGCGCTAACCTGCCGCTCTCCTATCCGATGACGGCGCGTCGTTTTCTTGAAAAACACGGCCTGCTGGATGCGCAGGAGTATCAGCGTCGTCTGGTCGAACAGGGTAATCCGGAAGCGGTCAGCGTGCAGTATCCCCTGAGCGATCTGAGATACCGCGACATGGGCCGTGGTCAGAACGTGCTGCTGATTACCGTCGATGGCCTGAACTATTCCCGCTATGAGAAGCAGATGCCCGCGCTGGCGGAGTTTGCCGGGAACAACATCACGTTCACTCAGCACATGAGTTCCGGTAACTCGACCGACGCGGGTATTTTCGGCCTGTTCTATGGCATCTCACCGAGCTACATGGACGGCGTGCTGTCGGCCCGTATTCCGGCGGCGCTGATCACCGGCCTTAACCAGCAGGGCTACCAGCTGGGGCTGTTTGCCTCCGATGGGTTCAACAGCTCGCTCTACCGCCAGGCGCTGCTGTCTGACTTCTCCCTGCCAGCCGCGCAGAGCCAGTCTGACACTCAGACCGCCGATCAGTGGATTAACTGGCTCAAGCGCTATGCGCAGGAAGATAACCGCTGGTTCTCCTGGGTTGCGTTTAACGGCACAACGCTTGATGACAGCAATCAGAAAGGCTTCGCGCGCCGCTATAGCCGTGCCGCGGGTGACGTCGATGCGCAGATTAGCCGCGTGCTGACCGCCCTGCGCGATGCGGGCAAACTGGACAATACGGTGGTCATTATCACGGCGGGTCACGGCGTGCCGCTGGGTGATGAGGCGAAGAGCATGGAATGGTCGCGTCCGAACCTGCACGTGCCGCTGGTGATCCACTGGCCGGGAACGCCTGCGCAGCGCATTACCATGCTGACCGACCATAAAGACGTTATGACGACGTTAATGCAGCGTCTTCTGCACGTCAGCACACCGGCAAATGAATACTCGCAGGGGCAGGATCTCTTTAGCGCCACGCGGCGCCATAACTGGGTCACGGCTGCGGGTGGAAACACGCTGGTAGTGACAACTCCATCGTTGTCCCTGGTGCTGAACAGTAACGGAAATTACCAGACGTACAGTCCCGAAGGTGAGAAGCTGAAAGACCAGAAGCCGCAGCTCAGCCTGCTGCTGCAGGTGCTGACGGACGAGAAGCGCTTCATCGCTAACTGATTATTTATGAATCAGTTAGCGCGGCTTCCCCCTTGCAATCAAAAAGGAATCGAGTACTATTCCTTTAATGCGTCGGCACGTAGCGCAGCCTGGTAGCGCACCGTCATGGGGTGTCGGGGGTCGGAGGTTCAAATCCTCTCGTGCCGACCAACAATACATAAAAAAAACCAGCCTTTAATGGCTGGTTTTTTTATGCCTGCACCCACATGCGGAATGGTTAGTGCTTCTCGCGTCCGCCCAGGAAGAAAATTCCCAGCGGGATGGCAAGCAGGACGGTAAACACCAGGCTGTATACAAAGATCATCGCCGACTGCAGGACAAACATGCTGGTTGTCCAGGCGGAGAGCGGAATGTTGTACTGCTCGATCACGCCGACAATGGTTGCCCGCCCTACGCATGCGGCAGCAATCATAAATACCACCAGCAGCGCCAGCAGGAACTTGCGGCCTTCAGGTGTCTTCAGTTTTGCGCGTACCATCTCTCTCTTCCCTTTACAGATGAATAACAATATCTAACGTGTAAAATAACACGATCTTCCCATCGACTCCACCACAGCATTAAACACCACAAAAAAGCCAGAACACCAGTTTATTACGCCAAACAAAATGAAAATGTGAGTAAATTACGCCAACCATTCATGCGAGTTATGCTAGTCTGGTCACGATCGTTTTGACAAAAAAGGAATGACAGTGAAAAACGCACCTAAATTTGCCCTTGCCCTTATCGCCGCAGCCTGCGTGAGCGCCAGCGCTTTTGCCAGCGACGCGCCTGAAGTCCAGCCTCTGGAAAAAGTCGCGCCTTATCCACAGGCGGAGAAAGGGATGAAGCGCCAGGTTATTCAGCTGCCGGCGCAGCAGGATGAAGCGAATTTCAAAGTGGAGCTGTTAATCGGCCAGACGCTGGAAGTGGACTGCAACCACCATCGTCTCGGCGGCCAGCTGGAAAGCAAAACCCTGGAAGGCTGGGGCTATGACTACTATGTCTTCGACAAAGTCACGTCGCCGGTCTCCACCATGATGGCGTGCCCGGACGGCAAAAAAGAGAAGAAATTTATCACCGCGTATCTGGGTGACAACAGTCTGCTGCGCTATAACAGCAAGCTGCCAATCGTCGTGTATACGCCGGAAAACGTGGATGTGAAATATCGCGTATGGAAGGCGGACGAGACGGTCGGGCAAGCGGTAGTACGTTAAAATCAGGCCGGGTGACGGCTTCGCCTTACCCGACCTGTATAAGGGTGTGTGCTGGTGCCCTCACCCCACCCCTCTCCCGGTGGGAGAGGGAGAAAACGCGAAAAACGGTAACGGATGTTACCGTTTTTCGTTTACCTTACAGCGCGATATCCGCAACCGCCTTGCTTTCCGCCTGAGGCTTCAGCTCTGCCTTTGGTGCAGCATCCGCAGCCTGCGGTTTGACGTACTGCAGCTGCAGAACGCGGCTGGTGTACTCCAGCTCTTGTTCCGTGGCCTGAACGTTACCGTTCAGCTTAGTACCGTAGGACGGAATAATGGTTTTCAGCTTCGCCTGCCATTCCGGGCTGGACACTTTATCCTTAAACACTTTTTCCATCAGGTGCAGCATGATTGGCGCAGCGGTAGACGCGCCCGGTGACGCACCCAGCAGCGCGGCAATGGTGCCATCCTTATCGCTCACCACTTCGGTACCCAGGCGCAGCACGCCGCCCTCTTTCGGATCGCGTTTGATAATCTGCACGCGCTGGCCCGCCTGCCACAGACGCCAGTCTTCTTTCTTCGCCTGCGGATAATACTCTTTCAGCGCCTCGAAGCGTTCTTCATCAGAGAGCATCACCTGGCTTATCAGGTATTTCACCAGATCGAAGTTATCCAGCCCCACGTCCATCATTGGCTTGACGTTCGAGGTGGTGGTCGCGCTCAGCAGATCCCACAGGGAACCGTTCTTCAGGAACTTGGTGGAGAACGTGGCGAACGGCCCGAACAGCACAACGCGCTTCCCGTCAAGCATGCGGGTATCAATATGCGGAACGGACATCGGTGGTGCACCGACGGAGGCCTGACCGTACACTTTTGCCAGATGGCGGTTAACCACTTCCGGGTTTTCCGACACGAGGAACTGGCCGCCGACCGGGAAGCCCGCGTAGTCATCCGCTTCCGGAATGCCGGACTCCTGTAACAGCTTCAGCGCCGCACCGCCCGCACCGATAAACACGAACTTCGCCTTGATCACATGCTCGGCTTCGTTGTTTTTCAGATCGGCAACGGTCACGCTCCAGCTGTTGTCCGCGTTGCGCTTAAAGCCACGCACTTCGGTGCCGAGCTGCAGATTGAAGTTCTCTTTTTTCTTCAGAGAGCCAACCAGCTGACGGGTGATTTCACCGTAGTTAACGTCGGTACCAATTTCAGTGCGGGTCGCCGCCACTTTCTGATTCGGATCGCGGCCTTCCATTACCAGCGGTGCCCACTCTTTGATCTGAGCGTGATCTTCAGAGTATTTCATTCCGCGGAACAGCGTGCTCTGCTGCAGCGCAGCGTAGCGCGCGCGCAGGAAATTGACGTTCTGCTCGCCCCACACAAAGCTCATGTGCGGCACGGTGTTAATAAAGGAGTGCGGGTTGTTCAACACGCCGCTGTTAACCTGATGAGACCAGAACTGGCGTGAGATCTGGAACGCTTCGTTGATCTCAACCGCTTTCTCGATACTAATGGAACCGTCCTTTTTCTGCGGCGTATAGTTCAGTTCCATGAGTGCCGAGTGCCCCGTCCCGGCGTTATTCCAGCCGTTAGAGCTTTCCTGCGCCACGCCATCGAGGCGTTCGACCATGGTCATTGACCAGTTCGGCTCTAATTCCTGAAGATACGTTCCCAGCGTGGCGCTCATGATGCCGCCACCAATTAAAAGGACATCCGTTTCCTGCTCTTTTGGTGCGTCTGCTTTCGCCGCCAGCGAGACGGCGTTCAGCCCCACGGCCAGGGAAAAGAGCACGGCAGTCATTTTTTTCATCATTTATGCCTTAGTTAAATAGTGCGTGATGCGTAGAAATTACAGGTGAAACACGCTGCGGTGGCACGGTAGCAACTTTTAAATATTGTTTAAAGGTTAAGAAATTATTGTAATTGTGAAATTTAATGATCGTTTGTTTGTGTGGATTTAGGGAGCAGGCTGGCAAAAGGCGTTTAACCTGGCTACTATGCTGCACTTTGTGATCGCGCGCACGGAAGCCTGCCCCTACTTGCGAATTGTTATGTCATTACCCCACTCGTCCGTACCCCATGAAGGCCATGTCGCCACCGTTTTACGTTCGCCTAAGCTTCTGATGCGTGAAACCCTGGCCGGCGTGATTACCGCGCTGGCGCTGATCCCGGAAGTTATTTCATTTTCCGTGGTCGCAGGCGTGGATCCTAAAGTCAGTCTTATCGCCTCCGTGGTGCTCTGCTTCGCCCTTTCCCTGCTCGGCGGACGTCAGGCCATGGTGACGGCGGCGGCTGGTTCCGTCGCGCTGGTAATTGGCCCGATGGTCCATCAGCACGGCGTACAGTACATTCTGCCGGCGGTGGTGATGGCGGGCGTGATTCAGATCCTGTTCGGCGCGCTGGGCATGGCGCGGCTGATGCGCTTTATCCCGCAGTCGGTGATGACGGGTTTTGTTAACGCCCTCGGCATTTTGATTTTCTTTGCCCAGGTTCCCCACTTCTGGAGCCGAAGCCCGCTGATTGTGGGCCTGTTCGTGCTGACGCTGCTGATTGTGCTGTGGGTGCCGCGCTATATCAAAAGCGTGCCCTCCCCGCTGATTGCCATTGTGGTGCTAACGCTGTTCACCGTCACCAGCGGGCAAATCCTGCCCACGGTGGGAGATGAAGGCTCAATGAGCGGCGGTTTGCCTGGATTTACGCAGCTGCTGGTGCCGCTCAACCTGGAAACGCTGAGCATCATCTGGCCGTGCGCGCTCAGTATTGCTTTCGTAGGCCTGCTGGAATCATTGCTGACGGCGAAGCTGGTGGACGAACTGACCGTAACGCCATCCAGCAAGCGTCGCGAAAGCATCGGGCTGGGCGTGGGAAATATCTTGGCCGGCTTCTACGGCGGCATTGCGGGCTGTGCGATGATTGGGCAGACCATCGTTAACGTGGAGATGGGTAAAGGAAGAAGCCGCATTTCCACGCTCGCGGCGGGCATTGTGCTGCTGGTGCTGGTCACGGCGCTCAGCGACGTGATGGCCAGGATCCCGATGGCGGTCCTGGCGGGTATTATGGCGATTGTGGCCATCAAGACCTTTAGCTGGCACAGCGTTCAGCCCGGAACGCTGAAAAAGGCGCCCGTTGCGGAAACCGTCGTTATGCTGGTGACGGTTGCGGCAACGGTATCAACCGGTAACCTGGCGATTGGCGTGCTGGGCGGCATCGTAATGATGTTCATCCTTCCCGCCCGTCTTAAGCAAAAAGCGCTGGCTACAGAAGAAAAATCGTCGCCAGCCCAAGAAAAATAAAGAAACCGCCGGTATCGGTAATCGCGGTAATCATAACGCTCGACCCCACCGCGGGGTCGCGCCCCAGCCGGGTCATCGTCAGCGGGATAATCACCCCCATTATCGCCGCCACCAGCAGGTTCAGCACCATTGCCAGCATCATGACCCCGCCCAGCGCCATATCGTCGTACAGCCACCAGGTGACGCCGCCCATGATGCCGCCCCAGACCAGGCCGTTTATCAGCGCGACGCCCATCTCCCTGAAAATCAGCCACGAGAAGTTCCCCGGCTGAATGTTTTCCAGCGCCAGGGCGCGAACGATCATGGTGATGGTCTGGTTACCGGTGTTTCCGCCGATCCCCGCCACAATCGGCATCAGCGAGGCCAGGGCCACCAGCTGGGAAATGGTATGTTCGAAACCGTCGATGACGCGTGAAGCCACGAAGGCGGTGCATAAGTTGATGGCGAGCCACGCCCAGCGCGTTTTAACGGCCTTGCCAACGGAGGCGTGAACGTCATCTTCGGCGCTGATCCCGCCAAGGGCGCGCAGGTCGTTATCGGTCTCTTCATAGACCACGTCAACGATCTCATCGATGGTCAGACGCCCCATCAGCTTGCCCACGGAATCCACCACCGCCGCACTCACCAGGTCATCACGTTCGAAGGTACGCGCCGCTTTTTCGGCATCGTCTTCCGGCGAGAACACCATCGGCTCGGTTTCCATGACCTCGCTGACCCGCCGCTGGGTGCTGTTCAGCAGGATCGTTTTAAGCTCCAGCTCTCCGAGCAGGGTTTTATCCCGGGAGGTGACGAACAGTTTGTCGGTGTTGTCCGGCATACTGCCCAGGCGACGAAGATAGCGCTGCACCGTACCAAGGGTAACGTCCGGACGCACCGTGATGACGCCAAACTCCATGATGGCGCCGACGCTGTTTTTCTCGTAGTGCATCACCTGACGCACGCGCGCCCGCTCCTCGGCGGGCAGGGAAGCCAGCAGGCGACCGGTCAGGTTGCGTGGAAGATGCTGGACGAGGTAAATCTGCTCATCGATATCCAGCGTTTGCAGGGCGTCGAGAATGTCCCGGTCGCTCATCTCATCGATAAGGTCATCCCAGACGTTTTCCGAGGCCTCCAGCAGCACCTGACCGCGCTCGTGATCCTGCACCAGCCGCCACAGGGCGTGGCGCTCCTCGGAGGGCAGCGCCTCCAGGGTATCCGCCAGATCCGGAGGGGGTAAATGTGCAACCAGCGCACCTACCTCAGCAATATCGTCGGCCAGCGTGCCGACATCATATTGCTCAGCCAGGGTCAGCTTACCCAATAGCGTTGACGTTACCGCTTTATCGGTCGTCAGGAGCCAGATGAGGCGCGCACGCTCCTGGTCACGCTGCCTTGCGCTGTTTTTCTTTAATAACGACATTAATCATAAATCCATGAAATAAGTTGGCTTTAAGCATAGCGCGGAGATATGTAAATAAGAATAAACAACGGGGCGGGATGGAGAAAAAAGCGGCATAACGGCCGCGATTTAACCCCTCTCCCTGTGAGAGAGGGGCCGGGTGATGGTATTACGCCGTACGCGCCACCGCATCCCGCGATGCCGCATCGCGCTCATCGCCGGTCAGTTCACTCAGCTTGCCGTCGCGCATCTCCAGCAGACGGTCGGCGTGAATGAAGTAGTGGTCGTCATGGCTGATGGCAAAAATGGTTTTGCCCATCGCCTGCATCAGCGGCAGCAGTACCTGATAGAACTCGCGGCGGAAGTGCGGGTCCTGGTCCGCTGCCCACTCGTCCAGCAGGATGATATCGCGCTCTTCAGCCAGCGCCAGCAGCAGCGCCACGCGTTTCTTCTGCCCTTTCGACAGCTTGAGGTTCAGGATCCTGCCATCCTGTAGCTCCAGCTTGTGCGACATCTGAAGGTGCGCAAGCCATTTATCCACCAGCACCGGATCCGCCTGCTGCCCTTCCGGGCCAAGCAGCCGGTCGAACAGCCAGACATCGGTAAATACCGCCGAGAAGAGCTTGCGGTAATCTTCCGGTTTCTCCGCGCTCAGGGCCTTCCCGTCCAGCAGAATGTCGCCCGACAGCGGCTGGTATAGCCCCGTCAGCAGCATCGCGAGGGTGGATTTTCCGCTGCCGTTGCCGCCGATCAGGAACAGCAGTTCGCCGCGATGGATCGTCAGGTTAATCGGCCCCACGGAGAAGGCATTGTCCTGATAGCGGAAGGTAACGTTACGCAGCTCAAGCGTTTTCCAGTCCGGAAACGCCTGCGGGCGCGGGAACTCCGCCTTAAACGGCGCAAGGTCGAATTTCTTCAGCTTGTTGAAGGCCACCTGGGCGCTCAGCAGCGTCGGCAGCGCGCCGACGGCCGACAGCAGCGGCGTGCGCAAAAACAGCAGCGTTAGCGAGTAGGTTGCCGCCACGTTGGTGTCCGCCCAACCCAGGCTGTTCGCCATCCAGAACACCAGGCCTATGGCGCCCAGCATCATAATGTTGGACCAGTTCACGGCGCTCAGGTGGAAGGTATCGGCGCGAATAATATGATGGCGATATTCCTGCGCGTCGGGGATATAGAGATTGTTGAAGATATGCTCTGCGCGCTCACGGTTCAGCGTCAGCTCCTTGCGCCCTTCCAGCACCGTCTGGTAGTCGTGATAAAGCTTATCTTCCGTTTCGCGCAGCACCGCCATGTGCTTATAGACGCGGGATACCAGCAGGAATCCGCCCCAGATGGTGATAACGATCCACAGCGCCGTTACCGCCAGCATTTTGCTGGAGAGCCAGGCGAGGTACGCCGCCGAGCCAAAGGTCAGGATGATCCCCTGCACCAGCTCCGGCAGGCGTACAAACGCGATGGTAATGGCGCGCACGTCGCTGGTCAGCCCCGCCAGCAGGGAGGCGCTTCCCAGCTGCTCGATACGTTCAACCTGGGTGTCGAGGATACGTTTGATGAACTCGCTGCGCAGGCGAAACACGAAATGGTGGCCAAGCGCGGTCAGCGCCAGCTGTGAGCCGAGCGTAACCGCCATTAGCAGCAGCAGTAATCCCAGAAATTCCGGCAGGACGGAGAGCGACGTATCGACCATTTCGATCAAACGCACGTTAATGAAGGCAATCAGGCCAATCCCCAGCGCCGCGCTGGCAAGGCTTAACGCCATTACCGCAATAAAAGGCCAGCGATACTGCCGCCAGACAAGAAGAAGTAGTTGCATGCAGAGCAATCCGGACAAGAAAAATCAGCCAGCAGTGTAAACTGCCTTTCGCACACATCAAGAATAATTCTTATTTTTATTCTCTGCTGGCTGCCTGCCGAAACGTCAGGTTGTAGCGAAACGCCCCTGCCTCCGGGTGAACGCCGGGCTTCAGCGGCTGAATACCGTGGTAAAACAGCCGCGATTCGCCGCCCCAGACCACCACATCACCGTGCTCCAGCAGCAGCCGTTTTAGCGGATCGTTGCGCCGCAGTCCGCCAAACTGAAACACGGCGGGCAGCCCAAGGGAAACCGAGACGATAGGCGCGCGCAGATCCGGCTCGTCCTTATCCTGGTGCAGCGAGAGCTTTGCCCCGACGGCATAGCGGTTGATAAGACAGGCGTCGGGCTGAAAATCGGGGTAGCCGGCCGCCACGGCGGCTTCCTGACATAGCGCCTGAAACGCCTCCGGCACCGGCGGCCACGGCTGACCGGACAGCGGATCGTTCGGGGCATACAAATAGCCCCGTTCATTCGTCGCCCATCCCAGCTCGCCGCAGTTGGTCATCGCCACGGACATGGTATACCCGCCGGGCGTGACCATATGGCGAAACGGGGAACGGGCGGTGACGGCATCAATACCGTCGAACAGCGCCGCCGCGCGGGAGAGCGCAAAGCGTCTCAGGATCGTCGCCCCCGGCGCGAGTGGCTCCTGCCAGGGTTCAGCATCAGCAAAAAGATCGAGCATTATCCCTCCGGATTATTCGCCTCACGTTTCAACAATAGCACCTTACGGCCAGCGCCCCAGCGATAACCCGAAAGCGCACCGTCGTTACGCACCACGCGGTGGCAGGGAATGATAATCGCCAGTTTATTGGCGGCGCAGGCGCCCGCCACGGCGCGCACGGCGTTGGGTTTACCGATGGCCTTCGCCACCTGCTGGTAGCTCGCCGTTTCACCGCAGGGGATAGCCCGCAGCGCCTGCCAGACCTGCTGCTGGAAAGCGGTTCCGCGGATATCCAGCGGCAGCGCCAGCGGCGCCTCGCGGCTGTCGACAGCGGCAATCACCTGACGAACCCGATCGGCAAACGCGCCCTCCATCGGTTCCCGTTCGGCAAGCGGGAACAGCGACCGCAGCTCTGCGGTCAGCGCGGCATCGTCGTCCCCCAGCAGTATCGCACAGATCCCGCGCTCGCTTTCCCCCACCAGACAGCGGCCAAGCGAACAGTCGCTGAGGGCATAGCGCACCGCGGCATCACCCTTGCGGTACTGCTTCGCCGTCATCCCCAGCGCGCCGTCGGCCTTGCGATAGTAGCTGCTGCTGTCCGGAAACCCTGCGGCCAGAACGGCGTCGGTAATTTTATCGCCCTGCGCCAGCGCGCTGCGCAGGCGCTGTTCACGGGCGGCCTGCTGCCAGGCTTTCGGCGTCATGCCGGTGACGGATTTAAACAGGCGATGGAAATGGAACGGGCTCATGGCAACCTGCCGGGCCAGCGCCTCAAGGTTCAGCCCGGCGTCCTGCTCCAGCAGACGACACGCCAGCGCAATTTTTGCTTTTTTCTGCGCCTGAGGGTCTTCTTTTTCCGGCATACAGCGCTTACAGGGGCGGAAACCCGCCTGCCCGGCGCGGTGAGCGTCAGGATAGAAGCAGACGTTTTTTCGCAGGGCATGGCGGGCGCGGCAGGACGGACGACAAAAAATGCCGGTCGTCTGCACGGCAAAGACAAACTGATTATCCGCCTGTGGATCGCGGGCCAGAACGGCCTGCCAGCGATCCTCATCGGTGAGATAGGCTGTGTTTTTCATGATCGGCTCCTCTTACAAGCATACCCTCAGCCTGCCTGAACGCCACCGAACAAAAACCCGCAACCTTGCTTTTTAATTTTTTTCGCTCACCAGGAAGCTTTTGAACTGGGGTGAACTCCAGGTTTTAAACCCGTCCGCCTCTTTGGTGATCATGTAGACGGCAAGCCCTTCCTGACGCACCACCTCTTTGGCTTTCTCCGTTCCGAGCACCATCAGTCCGGTATCCCAGGCGTCCGCTTCCAGCGCCGTTGGCGCTATCACCGTGACGGACACCAGATTATGGGTAATCGGGCTTCCGCTTTGCGGATCGATAACGTGCGAAATACGTTTACCGTCCAGTTCGTAATAGTTGCGGTAGCTTCCGGAAGTGCTGATGCCGTGTCCGTTGATGTCCACAATCGCCTGCACCGCGTTTTGCTGGTCGGTTGGCTTCTGAATAGCCACTCGCCACGGTTTGCCGCTGGCGTTCATGCCCCGGCTGACAAGCGCGCCGCCGACGGACACCAGATAACGGGGAATGCCTTCCTGCGCCATCAGGGCTGCAAGATGATCCGCCGCATAGCCCTCGCCCACCGTGGAGAGATCCACAAACAGGTCGGGAATGTCTTTTTGCAGGTATTGCTGACCGTACTGCGTAATCACCGCCAGGTGCTTTAGCCCTGTACGCGCGCGCGCATCATCGATGGCGGCCCGATCGGGCGTAGCGACCGGCTGCCTGTCGGGGCCAAATCCCCAGAGGTTTACCAGCGGCCCCACGGTCACATCCATTGCGCCGTTGGTTTTGTGGCCCACGCGCATGGATTCCGTCACGATATCGGCCATTGCTTCGCTCACTGGCCAGAGCGAGGTGCTGCTGGAGCGATTGAAGCGCATAAGCGCCGAGTCGTTTTTATACGTTGAGAGCAGCTGATCGTCGGCATCCAGCTGCGCCTGAATTTTACCGCGCAGCTCTTCAGCGCGGGATTTATCGATATCCATTACGCTGACGCGCCAGAAGGTTCCCATGGTTTTCCCTTCCAGCACCGTCGCGGCTGGCGCCTCGGTTTTTGCGGGCTGCGTAGAAGAGTCACACGCGGTCAGGAGTAAAACAGTAGCCAGAAAGCTGGCGCGTAAAAAAGTCATTTCCATTCGTTATTATCCTCATGCCAGGGCGGCAAGAGTACACTAAAACAGCGTATTTGTAAGACCCTAAAAAAGCATGAAAAAAGGGGCCTGATGGCCCCTTTGTCGCGGTATAAGCAATTAGAACTGGTAAACCAGACCCAGCGCTACGATATCGTCAGTACCGATACCTGCTGCGCGGGTGAACTCGTTTTCATCAACCAGGTTGATTTTGTAATCAACGTAGGTGGACATGTTTTTGTTGAAGTAGTAAGTCGCACCAACGTCAACGTATTTCAGCAGATCCTGGTCGCCATAACCTTCGATGTCTTTACCTTTGGACTGCAGGTAAGCCACGGATGGACGCAGGCCGAAGTCGAACTGGTACTGAGCAACCACTTCGAAGTTCTGCGCTTTGTTAGCAAAACCGTAAATGTCGCTGCTGCTCTGAGAGTTGCCGAAGCGCGTTGCGTTGTAGGTCTGGGAGTACTGTGCTGCCAGATAGATGTTGTTAGCATCATATTTCAGGCCACCAGTGTAAACTTCTGCACGGTCACCTTCGCCTCGCAGCGCCAGGTTCGCAGTGTTGTTTTGGTCAGCAGTACGCTTAGAAGAAGACATCGCACCACCGACGCTGAAGCCTTCGCCCAGATCGTAGGTCAGGGATGCGCCGTAACCGTCGCCGTTCTGTTTCAGCGTGCTACGGCCAGTATCATTTTCGCCACTTACGCTACCGTTTTTACCCTGATACTGCAGAGCGAAGTTCAGGCCATCAACCAGACCGAAGAAGTCCTGGTTACGGTAAGTCGCTACGCCGTTAGCACGAGATTGCAGGAAATTGTCTGAACCGTAGGTGTCGCCGCCAAACTCTGGCAGTACGTCAGTCCAGGAAGTTACGTCGTAAATCACGCCGTAGTTACGACCATAATCGAAAGAGCCTGCGTCCGCGAATTTCAGACCTGCAAAGGCTACACGCGTCCAGGACTGGTTGTCGCTTTCGGTAGTATTGCCCTGAATCTGGTATTCCCACTGGCCGTAACCGGTCAGCTGGTCGTTAACCTGAGTTTCGCCTTTGAAGCCCAGACGCATGTAGGTCTGGTCGCCGTCTGCACCGTCGTCATCAGAGAAATAGTGCAGGCCGTCCACTTTACCGTACAGATCTAATTTGTTGCCGTCTTTGTTATAAATTTCAGCCGCATTTGCTGCGCCTGCCACCAGCAGTGCTGGTACCAGGAGGGACAGTACTTTAACTTTCATTTTATTAACCCTCTGTTATATGCCTTATTATTTGCCACTGCATACTGGTCAACCCTCTTAACCAGTCGGCAAGTTCATTCTCCTCAAAAAAACAGAATAATCCAACAGGAATATGATACGAAAACTTTGAAGATGTTTCATTTTACCTGCAAGATGTTTCAATTTGTAAATATGAAGGAACTTTTTGAATAGCATGAAGAGTTTAAAAATATAGCACTTATAATCAAGATTGAAATATATCTAATTATATTCAACAAGTTAAAACGAAACTATACACAGCACTGAATGACAAAAAAAATTCGCTCAACATCTCTAAAATAACTCTCGCTATCATCATTAACTTTATTTATTACCGTCATTCAGTTCTGAATGTCTGTTTATCCCTAATTGAACCGGATGCTTCGCATTCGGTTTTTTTTTACCTTTCTTTACGTCGCCAGGCATTTTATGTGCTACCCGCGCGTTATGATAACGACTATTAACTAAATGCTGTTCTCTCCCTTTTCCTGATTGATTTTTTACCTTAAAGATTAATTTCTTGTTAATTCGTGCTATTTTTCTGCGACTGTTGCCGCGCATTTGTACATTTCGCCGCGGTTTGTACACCTTTAAGCCGGCTCGCTGTAGCGAGGTTCAGCGGATAAAAAGTCAAGGTTACAGCGATAACGACGCTGGAAATTCGGTTATTACCCTTTATACTGCCCTATCCCATTACCGCGCGGCCATTACGGGTTAAACACATCGATGAGTCAGACTGAAACTACCGCCCCGAGCAAATTTTCCCTTCTACCGGGCAGCATCACCCGTTTCTTTCTTCTGCTGATCGTTGTGCTGTTAGTCACAATGGGGGTTATGGTTCAGAGCGCCGTTAACACCTGGCTTAAAGATAAGAGCTATCAGATCGTCGATATCACCCACGCGGTGCATAAGCGCATTGATACGTGGCGCTATGCGACCTGGCAAATCTACGACAATATCGCTGCGGCTCCGGCCACCTCGTCAGGAGAAGGGTTACAGGAAACGCGCCTGAAGCAGGATGTCTATTATCTGGAAAAACCGCAGCGCAAGACCGAAGCCCTGATTTTCGGCTCGCACGACAGCGCAACGCTTGAAATGACGCAGCGGATCTCGTCCTATCTCGACACCCTGTGGGGTGCCGAAACGGTGCCGTGGTCTATGTATTACCTGAACGGTCAGGACAACAGCATGATCCTGATCTCGACCCTGCCGCTTAAGGATCTCTCGTCAGGCTTTAAAGAGACGACCGTCGGCAGCATTGTGGATTCCCGTCGGGCAGAAATGTTGCAGCAGGCCAACGCGCTGGACGAGCGCGAAAGTTTCTCCTCGCTGCGCCGCCTTGCCTGGCAGAATGGGCATTACTTTACGCTGCGCACCACCTTTAACCAGCCGGGCCATCTGGCGACCGTGGTTGCTTTCGACCTGCCTATAAATGACCTGATCCCGCCGGATATGCCGCTGGACAGCTTCCGCCTGGAGCCTGACAACAGCTCCCAGAACATGCGTACACCGTCGGACAAAGAAGGCGCGGACAGCGTGGCTATCTCCTTTAATGGCTCAAAGATTGAGATTGCGTCCTCGCTGAACTCAACCGGTATGCGTCTTGTCTGGCAGGTGCCTTTTGGCACCCTGATGCTTGATACCCTGCAAAATATCCTGCTGCCGCTGCTGCTGAATATCGGTCTGCTGGCGCTGGCGCTGTTTGGCTACAGCACCTTCCGCTTCCAGTCAGGGCGCCAGAGCGACTCCACCTCGGTGTCAGCCGGAACCAGCAACGAGCTGCGCGTGCTGCGTGCCCTTAACGAAGAGATTATTTCCGTGCTGCCGCTCGGGGTGTTAGTGCACGATCAGGAGGCGAACCGCACGGTGATGAGCAATAAAATTGCCGATCACCTTCTGCCGCATCTTAATCTGCAAAACATTACCGCGATGGCGGACCAGCATCAGGGCGTAATTCAGGCCACCATTAATAACGAGCTGTATGAAATCCGTCAGTTCCGCAGCCAGGTCGCTTCACGCACGCAAATCTTCATTATCCGCGACCAGGACCGTGAAGTGCTGGTGAATAAAAAACTCAAGCAGGCACAAAGGCTGTACGAGAAAAACCAGCACGGCCGCGCCGCGTTTATGCAAAATATTGGCGATGCCTTTAAGCAGCCGCTGAAGTCGCTCGCCACGCAGATCGCTGAGCTAAGCACGCCGGAAAGCCGCCAGCTCAGCAACCAGGCCGACTCGCTGGTCCGTCTGGTAGATGAGATCCAGCTTGCGAACATGCTGGAGAATGACATCTGGAAAGGCACCCCGACGCTTTTCTCTATCCAGGATCTGATTGATGAAGTCGTTCCTGAAGTGCTGCCGGTCATTAAGCGCAAAGGTCTCCAGCTGTTGATCAACAACCGTTTACCGGCGAACGACGAGCGTCACGGCGATCGCGATGCCCTGCGCCGGATCCTGGTGATGCTGATCCAGTATGCCGTTACCACGACGCAGATCGGCAAGATCACGCTTGAAGTCAGCACCGATGAATCCAGCGACGATCGTCTGACCTTCCGTATTCTGGATACGGGCGAAGGCGTGACCGTAAGCGAAATTGATAATCTGCACTTCCCGTTCCTGAACGATACCCAGCGCGACCACTATGGTAAGGCTAACGCCCTCACCTTCTGGCTCTGCGATCAGCTGGCGCGCAAGCTGGGCGGCCACCTGAATATTAAGGCGCGCGAATCCCTCGGCACCCGCTACTCTTTACACGTTAAAATGGCGGCAAATCCGCAGGAAGAAGATGAAGAGCGTCTGCTGGATGACGTGGTGGTCATGGTGGATGTGACCTCTAATGAGATCCGTAATATCGTGGTTCGTCAGCTGGAAAACTGGGGCGCGTCCTGCATCACCCCGGACGAAAGGCTCGCGAGTCAAGAATTTGATCTATTTTTAACTGATAATCCGTCTAATCTTACTGCCTCCGGCTTGCTTTTAAGCGATGATGAGCCAGGCGTGCGAAAAATCGGCCCTGGCCAGCTGCGCGTCAACTTTAATATGAGCAATGCGATGCAGGAAGCTGTATTACAACTGATTGAAGAGCATCTGGCGCAGGAAGAGATCCTGGAGTCACCGTTAGGCGGCGATGAAAATGCCGAACTCCATGCCAGCGGATATTATTCGCTCTTCGTTGATACAGTACCAGATGATGTTAAGCGGTTGTATACTGAGTCCGCTGCGCAGGATTTTGCAGCGCTGGCACAGACAGCACACCGGCTTAAAGGGGTGTTTGCCATGCTAAATCTGGTTCCCGGCAAGCAGTTATGTGAAACGCTGGAACATCTAATTCGTGAGAAAGATGCCTCTGGCATTGAAAAATACATCAGCGACATTGACGCTTACGTCAAGAGCTTGCTGTAGCAAGGTAGCCTTATACATGAACAATATGAACGTAATTATTGCCGATGACCATCCGATTGTACTGTTCGGTATTCGCAAATCACTTGAACAGATCGAGTGGGTGAATGTAGTCGGTGAATTTGAAGACTCCACAGCTCTCATCAACAACCTGCCTAAACTTGATGCGCACGTGCTCATTACCGATCTCTCTATGCCGGGAGATAAATACGGTGATGGGATCACGCTTATCAAATACATTAAACGTCACTTCCCGGACATTTCGATCATTGTTCTGACCATGAACAATAACCCGGCGATCCTGAGCGCCGTTCTTGATCTCGATATCGAAGGGATTGTGCTGAAACAAGGCGCGCCTACCGATCTGCCAAAAGCCCTTGCGGCGCTGCAGAAAGGGAAGAAATTCACGCCTGAGAGCGTCTCACGTCTGCTCGAAAAAATCAGCGCGGGCGGCTATGGCGACAAGCGTCTCTCACCAAAAGAGAGTGAAGTTCTGCGCCTGTTCGCTGAAGGTTTCCTGGTAACGGAAATTGCCAAGAAGCTGAACCGCAGCATCAAAACCATCAGCAGCCAGAAGAAATCAGCGATGATGAAGCTGGGTGTGGATAACGATATCGCCCTGCTGAACTACCTCTCCTCCGTGACGCTGAGCGCGACGGACAAGGATTGATCCCAACGGGTGTGCGGCCTGTTGCCCGCACCCTGCCCTCTTCCCCGGCAGAGAGCACCAGTAAAAAAGGCCCTTGCGGGCCTATTTTTACGTCCGCGTTTTCCTCACGCGCTCCGCATAAACAGACAGCGTTTGTTTGAGCACGTCCAGCGTGACCGGCTTCGACAGACAGCTGTCCATTCCCGACTCCAGACAGCGCTGCTTCTCTTCCGCCAGCGCGTTGGCCGTAACCCCAACCACCGGCAACGTCAGGCCCAGCTGGCGGATACGCTGCGTCAGGCGGTAGCCGTCCATGTTTGGCATGTTCACATCGCTGAGCACGATATCAATATGGTTCTTACTCAGGACATTCAGGGCATCCACCCCGTCGTTGGCCGTTTTACACTGATAGCCCAGGGAGCCCAGCTGGTCGGCGAGCAGACGACGGTTTATCGGGTGATCGTCGACGACCAGAATCATCATGTCGTCGTTCACCGACGCCAGTTCATCCGGGGAAGCCAGGGCGGTGGCGCCGTCGCTGTCCTCAAGCTGTACGCTGTAAATGCGCGCCAGCAGGCCCAGCAGCTCGTGCGGCGTCGCCACGCTGTGCACCCATACTCCAGGTGATCGCTCAACCGGGATACCGATATGCCGACGGCAGAACGTTACCACGCCGCGCCCCGCCCACGCCTGCTCCGGCTCGACGTCGGTGATCAGCATGTCGTCCGCATCCGGCGTCTGGCCTTCGTAGCGCGATACCCGCACGCCGCTGCTGGTCAGCATCGAGGTCAGGAAATCCTGTAAGGAGGCGTTGTGCACCGCCAGCCAGCAACGCTTATCGCTCAGCCCGTCGACCGTGGTTTTTGCCGGATAGTGCGCGGAATAGAGCGGAATACGGATGGTGAACTGGCTGCCCATGCCTGGCTCGGTATCCACGGAGATATCCCCGTCCATCATGCTGATAAGCTTCTCGCATATCGCCAGACCCAGCCCGGTCCCCTGGAAGTTACGCTGGACGCCAGTTCCTACCTGGAAGAACGGATCGAACAGGCGCACAACCTCTTTCGCCGGAATGCCGACGCCCGTGTCGCGCACGCGTATGGTCAGGTAATCCCCTGCCCGACTGACGTGCAGCACAATACAGCCGATATCGGTGAATTTGATGGCGTTGCTCAGCAGGTTAGAGATGACCTGCTGCAGACGCATCGGGTCGCCGTGCAGCGTCAGGGGCACATCCGGCTCGATAAAGCAGTACAGCCCCAGCTGTTTACGCACGACCAGCGGCAGATAGTTGGCGCTGATATGGTTCATCACCTCGCGCGGGGAGAACTCGCGCGGTTCAATCTTCAGCTGCTCGGATTCAATTTTTGAGAAGTCGAGAATGTCGCTGATGATTTTCAGCAGCAGGCTGGATGAGTTATTCATCGCCGTAACCAGCCTGTCGACCCCTTTAGGCAGCTCTTTGGTCTGGAGCAGATCGAGGTTACCGATGATGCCGTACAGCGGCGTGCGCAGTTCGTGGCTGACGGTGGCAAGGAACATGGATTTCGACTGGCTCGCCTGCTCCGCCGCCTGCGCCATGTCCTGCAGTGACTCTTCCATCTTCACGCGCGCGGAGACGTCCACCAGCACGCAGATCGCTACGTTTTCATTGCGGTAACGCGAATGGACGAAGCTGATTTGCAGGTTGGTGTGGGTGCTGGTCAGGACATCCACAAAGTTAACCTGCTGCCCGCAGATGATCTGCGTTAACCGCTGGCGGTCTTCATGCGTCAGCATGTTCAGGTAGTTATGGGCAAGCTCGTTGCTGAGGATATTCGTGCCGTCCTGGGTGCGCAGGATACAGATCCCTACCGGCGCCGAGGCGACAATTTTACGGTTAAACTGCTCGTGCTCCTCCAGACGCTGGGCGTCCGCTTCCGCCGGAATGAAAATCCGCCGCTCGTACATGCGCGCCAGCATAAACAGCGCCACGCCTACCGCGATGTTCAGCAAGATGGCGTTGAGGATCAGGATACGAATGCGCTCCAGCACCTTGTCGACAGGCAGCGAGTAAACAATGCTCAGCGACGATGGCGGCAGGCTTTTCTTCAGCACCAGCTCGCGGAAACCGGAGGTATAGCCAAACCATGAGCGCTCCTGCATCCAGCCGGGTTCAACTTTCAGACGGTTTTCAGGCCCGGCAAGCGAGATAAGCGGGTGGCCGTTTTCATCCAGAATGGTCACGCCCATCGGCAGGCTGCCCGGCGTGAAGAAGTTTTCCATGCGGATGGTTTGCTCAATGCCCAGCAGCGCCTGCAGGCGGTTCCCGAGGTAAACCGGGGTCAGGGCGTAGAAATAGCCGACGCCCATGCGCGGGCCCTGGCTTATCCAGAAGATGTTGTTCCCCCGCTCTTCCTGCGGTGCGTTGCGGTATTTCACAATGCGTTCATGCAGGCTTTTCAGCGCGTCTTCCCGCTCCATCGGCATATCCCGCAGGCCGAAATCCGCCATGCACAGGTTTTCGTTACCAATCAGGTAGACGCGGTTCAGATCATAGGCGGCTGAAAAGTTGTCGCGCCAGTAGCGCATGAACCACGACAGCGATTCCAGCGATCCGCGCCAGGCTTTGCCCATGGCTGAACAATCGGAGTCCGGGAAGAGCGGTTCGAAATCAGGTACTTCCGTTTTTTCATCCCGACCACGGATGGCCAGGATGCCGTTCTCCGCCGTCAGTCGATTCTCAGCAATATACTTAAGCTCTTTCATCACGTCAGACGTGCGCTGGATATAGCGCTGGGCCTGGTCTGAACTTAAGTTAAACTCCTGGCGGATCTCCGCTTCTTTCTGGTTTAACGCGTTGACGATGTAAAACACCGAGAGTAGCGCCACCAGCAACCATAGCAGCAGCGCAAGCGCCCGAAACAGATAGCGAGAGACTTTAAGCGTGGTACGAAAGGAGACGAGGTATTTCAAAGGGGCGAGGCTCCGCCATCGGGGAAAAAAGAATGTGGTTAAGGTAGCGGTAAACGCGGCTTGTCGCAACGTTCACTTGTCTGCTTGCGCAAAACAAAAGGGCCGGAAACCGGCCCTTTACGCGTCAGGAGACGTTACTCGTCAGCATCATCTGCTGGTTCATCATCGGTGTCCGCTTCCGGTGCGATTTCATCATCACCTTCCGCGACGCTTCCGTCGATTGAGTCGAGCTCTTCGTCATCCACCGGCTCGGCAACGCGTTGCAGACCCACAACGTTTTCATCTTCCGCAGTACGGATGAGGATCACGCCCTGGGTGTTACGACCCACCACGCTGATCTCGGAGACGCGGGTACGCACCAGCGTACCGGCATCGGTGATCATCATGATCTGGTCCGCGTCGTCCACCTGCACCGCGCCCACAACGGAACCGTTGCGCTCGGTCACTTTGATGGAGATAACGCCCTGCGTGCCGCGTGATTTGGTCGGATATTCGCTTTCCGCCGTGCGTTTACCGTAGCCGTTCTGGGTGACGGTGAGGATTGCGCCTTCGCCACGTGGAACGATCAGGGACACAACGGCGTCTTCACCCGCCAGCTTGATACCACGCACGCCGGTCGCGGTACGACCCATTGCGCGCACGGCGTTCTCCTTGAAGCGCACCACTTTACCGGCCGCAGAGAACAGCATCACTTCATCGGAACCGGAAGTCAGATCGACACCGATTAGCTCGTCGCCTTCGTTCAGGTTCACCGCAATAATACCGGCAGAGCGCGGACGGCTGAACTCGGTGAGCGCGGTTTTCTTCACGGTACCGCTGGCGGTGGCCATAAAGACGTTCACGCCCTCTTCGTACTCGCGTACCGGCAGGATGGCGGTGATACGTTCGTTCGCTTCCAGCGGCAGCAGGTTAACGATTGGACGACCACGCGCTCCACGGCTCGCTTCCGGCAGCTGATAGACTTTCATCCAGTACAGACGACCACGGCTTGAGAAGCAGAGGATCGTGTCGTGGGTGTTCGCCACCAGCAGACGGTCAATGAAGTCTTCTTCTTTAATACGCGCCGCTGATTTGCCTTTACCGCCACGACGCTGTGCTTCGTAGTCGGTCAACGGCTGATACTTCACATAGCCCTGGTGAGACAGGGTAACCACCACGTCTTCGCGGTTAATCAGATCTTCAATGTTGATATCAGAGCTGTTGGCCGTGATTTCGGTACGGCGCTCGTCGCCGAACTGATCGCGCACCAGCTCCAGCTCTTCGCGGATCACTTCCATCAGGCGCTCTGCGCTACCCAGGATGTGCAGCAGCTCGGCGATTTGCTCCAGCAGCTCTTTGTACTCGTCGAGCAGTTTTTCATGCTCAAGACCGGTCAGCTTCTGCAAACGCAGATCCAGAATCGCCTGAGCCTGCTGCTCGGTCAGGTAGTACTGCCCGTCACGCACGCCAAATTCCGGTTCCAGCCACTCTGGACGCGCGGCGTCATCACCCGCACGTTCCAGCATTGCCGCCACGTTACCCAGGTCCCATGGACGCGCAACCAGCGACGCTTTCGCTTCTGCCGGCGTTGGCGCACGGCGGATCAGCTCGATGATTGGGTCGATGTTCGCCAGCGCAACGGCCAGTGCTTCAAGGATATGCGCACGGTCACGCGCTTTGCGCAGTTCGAAGATGGTACGGCGCGTCACCACTTCACGGCGGTGACGCACGAACGCGCTCAGGATCTCTTTCAGGTTCATGATTTTCGGCTGACCATGGTGCAGCGCAACCATGTTAATACCGAAGGAGACCTGAAGCTGAGTCTGGGAGTAAAGGTTGTTCAGCACAACTTCACCCACCGCGTCGCGCTTGATTTCAATCACGATGCGCATACCGTCTTTATCAGACTCGTCGCGCAGCGCGCTGATACCTTCAACACGTTTTTCTTTAACCAGCTCGGCGATTTTTTCAATCAGACGCGCTTTGTTCACCTGATACGGGATCTCGTGAACAATGATGGTTTCACGGCCGGTTTTGGCGTCCGCTTCCACTTCGGCGCGGGCACGGATGTAAATCTTGCCGCGACCGGTGCGGTACGCTTCTTCAATACCACGACGACCGTTGATGATTGCCGCCGTCGGGAAGTCCGGGCCCGGAATGTGTTCCATCAGCCCTTCAATGCTGATGTCTTCATCGTCGATATAGGCCAGGCAGCCGTTAATCACTTCCGTGATGTTGTGCGGCGGAATGTTGGTTGCCATACCGACGGCGATACCGGACGAACCGTTCACCAGCAGGTTAGGGATCTTCGTTGGCATAACGTCAGGAATTTTTTCCGTGCCGTCGTAGTTATCAACGAAATCAACCGTCTCTTTTTCCAGGTCGGCCATCAGCTCATGGGCAATCTTCGCCAGACGGATTTCCGTATAACGCATTGCCGCGGCGGAGTCGCCGTCGATAGAACCAAAGTTACCCTGACCATCTACCAGCATGTAGCGCAGCGAGAACGGCTGCGCCATACGGACAATGGTGTCGTACACCGCGGAATCACCATGGGGATGGTACTTACCGATTACGTCACCAACGACACGGGCAGATTTTTTGTAGGCTTTATTCCAGTCATTGCCCAATACGTTCATGGCGTATAGTACGCGACGGTGTACCGGCTTCAGGCCATCGCGGACGTCCGGCAGCGCACGGCCAACAATGACCGACATCGCATAGTCCAGATAGGAGCTTTTCAGCTCTTCCTCGATGTTAACCGGTGTAATTTCTCTCGCAAGGTCGCTCATCTAACCGCTATCCCTCTACTGTATCCCGGATTCAAAGGTCGCAAATTATAACACAGCCGCGGTGATACAGGTAAACCTATACGCTTTATTCACGGGGATTGCCTGATATACTCATTTGTCTTGCTAAATAAGGAGTAAAAGCGCCCATGAATGCCGAAAAATCCCCGGTGGCTCACAACGTTGACCACGAAGAGATTGCCAAATTTGAAGCGGTGGCGTCCCGCTGGTGGGATCTCGAAGGTGAGTTCAAACCTCTGCATCGTATTAACCCGCTGCGTCTGGGCTATATCGCGGAGCGTTCCGGCGGTCTGTTCGGTAAGAAAGTGCTCGACGTGGGCTGCGGCGGCGGCATCCTGGCGGAAAGCATGGCCCGCGAAGGCGCCACCGTTACCGGTCTGGACATGGGCTTCGAACCTCTGCAGGTGGCTCGTCTTCATGCCCTGGAGTCCGGCGTGCAGGTGGAGTACGTACAGGAGACCGTAGAAGAACATGCGGCAAAACACGCGCACCAGTATGATGTCGTGACCTGCATGGAGATGCTGGAGCACGTTCCCGATCCGCAGTCGGTGGTCAGCGCCTGTGCGAAACTGGTCAAGCCGGGCGGTCAGGTCTTCTTCTCCACCATCAACCGTAACGGCAAAGCCTGGCTGATGGCCGTGGTTGGTGCAGAGTATGTCCTGCGCATGGTGCCGAAAGGAACGCACGACGTGAAGAAATTCATCAAGCCTGCCGAGCTGCTGAGCTGGGTTGACCAGACGTGGCTCAAGGAGCAGCACATGACGGGCCTGCACTACAACCCGCTGACGGATAAATTCAAGCTCGCGCCGGGCGTTGATGTTAACTATATGTTGCACACAACCGCCAAAAACGCCTAACGTCATTCGTTATTCTTATAAAGATTGCGCGACATCATGTTGCGCAATTCTGACCTCCCGTTGAAGAAATCAGCACTCGATCAAATTTTGAATTTTTTTTCTGAAATATTGACATCTCTTCCAGGCCTTACGGTACGAGGACTTAGGCTTTTTTACCCTTTCACAACCTCAATTTAACCTCAAAATCAACCCTTGTGCTGAAAAGATTCGATACTAGAATACTCACCATATAGCGTTCTTCTTATCGCAAAACCCCTATATGTAGTATTTATCCACAGAGTTAGTCACAAGACGGATCTGTGGATAAGCGGGGGATATTTTTTTATTTCACGGACAGGTAAAAACCCACATGAATCAGAGTCTGCTGGTGACAAAGCGCGACGGTACTACCGAGCGCATCAATCTGGACAAAATCCATCGAGTTCTCGACTGGGCAGCAGAAGGACTGAACAACGTATCTATCTCCCAGGTTGAACTGCGTTCTCATATTCAGTTCTACGACGGCATCAAAACGTCTGATATCCACGAAACCATCATCAAGGCGGCGGCAGATCTGATCTCCCGCGACGCGCCGGATTATCAGTACCTCGCTGCACGTCTGGCCATCTTCCACCTGCGTAAAAAAGCCTACGGCCAGTTCGAGCCGCCGAAGCTTTACGACCACGTGGTAAAAATGGTTGAGCTGGGCAAATACGATACGCATCTGCTGGAAGACTATACGGAAGAAGAGTTCGAGCAGATGAACGGGTTTATCGATCACTGGCGCGACATGAACTTCTCCTACGCGGCGGTGAAGCAGCTCGAAGGTAAATACCTGGTTCAGAACCGTGTGACGGGCGAAATCTACGAGAGCGCCCAGTTCCTCTATATTCTGGTGGCCGCCTGCCTGTTCTCTAATTATCCACGCGAAACCCGTCTGGACTACGTGAAGCGTTTCTACGATGCGGTGTCGACGTTCAAGATCTCGCTGCCAACGCCAATCATGTCTGGCGTGCGTACCCCTACCCGTCAGTTCAGCTCCTGCGTGCTGATCGAGTGCGGTGACAGCCTGGATTCCATTAACGCCACCTCCAGCGCCATTGTGAAATACGTTTCCCAGCGCGCCGGTATCGGCATCAACGCCGGTCGCATCCGCGCGCTGGGCAGCCCGATTCGCGGCGGGGAAGCGTTCCACACCGGCTGTATCCCGTTCTACAAGCACTTCCAGACCGCAGTGAAATCCTGCTCTCAGGGCGGCGTGCGCGGCGGTGCAGCAACCCTGTTCTACCCGATGTGGCACCTGGAAGTGGAAAGCCTGCTGGTTCTGAAAAACAACCGCGGCGTGGAAGGCAACCGCGTGCGCCACATGGACTACGGCGTACAGATCAACAAGCTGATGTACACCCGCCTGCTGAAAGGCGAGGACATCACCCTGTTCAGCCCGTCTGACGTCCCGGGCCTGTACGACGCGTTCTTCGCCGATCAGGACGAGTTCGAGCGTCTGTACACCAAATACGAAAAAGACGACAGCATCCGCAAGCAGCGCGTGAAGGCGGTAGACCTGTTCTCCCTGATGATGCAGGAACGTGCCTCTACCGGCCGTATCTACATCCAGAACGTTGACCACTGCAACACCCACAGCCCGTTCGACCCGGTCGTTGCGCCAGTGCGCCAGTCTAACCTGTGCCTTGAGATCGCCCTGCCGACCAAACCGCTGGAAGACGTGAACGACGAAAACGGCGAAATCGCGCTGTGTACGCTCTCTGCGTTCAACCTGGGTGCGATTAAGAGCCTGAACGAGCTGGAAGAGCTGGCCGTGCTGGCGGTTCGTGCCCTCGACGCCCTGCTGGACTACCAGGATTACCCGATCCCGGCGGCAAAACGCGGCGCAATGGGCCGTCGTACCCTGGGTATTGGCGTGATTAACTTCGCCTACTGGCTGGCGAAAAACGGCAAGCGTTACTCCGACGGCAGCGCCAACAACCTGACCCACCAGACGTTCGAAGCGATTCAGTATTACCTGATGAAAGCCTCCAACGAGCTGGCGAAAGAGCAAGGCGCGTGCCCGTGGTTCAACGAAACCACCTATGCGAAAGGCATTCTGCCGATCGACACCTACAAAAAAGACCTGGATGCGATCGTCAGCGAGCCGCTGCATCTCGACTGGGAAGGCCTGCGCGAGTCCATCAAGACTCACGGCCTGCGTAACTCCACGCTCTCTGCCCTGATGCCGTCCGAGACCTCCTCGCAGATCTCTAACGCCACCAACGGGATTGAGCCGCCGCGCGGCCACGTCAGCATCAAAGCGTCCAAAGACGGCGTGCTGCGTCAGGTTGTGCCGGATTACGAAACGCTGGGCAACAACTACGAGCTGCTGTGGGAAATGCCAAACAACGACGGCTACCTGCAGCTGGTGGGTATCATGCAGAAGTTCATCGACCAGTCGATCTCTGCCAATACCAACTATGACCCGACGCGCTTCCCGTCCGGCAAGGTTCCGATGCAGCAGCTGCTGAAAGACCTGCTCACCGCCTATAAGTTTGGCGTGAAAACCCTGTACTATCACAACACCCGTGACGGTGCGGAAGACGCTCAGGACGACCTGGTGCCGTCAATTCAGGACGATGGCTGCGAAAGCGGCGCATGTAAGATCTAATAATACGCCCCTCACCCCGGCCCACTCCCCACAGGGGCGAGGGTGAAAAAATTGCTCCGAACGTTTCCCTCTCCCCTCAGGGGAGAGGGTTAGGGTGAGGGGAAATAACACCACAGGACTCACCGCAATGGCATATACCACCTTTTCACAGACGAAAAACGACCAGCTCAAAGAGCCGATGTTCTTCGGCCAGCCGGTCAACGTGGCACGCTACGATCAGCAAAAATATGACATCTTCGAAAAGCTGATTGAAAAGCAACTCTCCTTCTTCTGGCGTCCGGAAGAAGTTGACGTTTCCCGCGATCGTATCGATTTCCAGGCGCTGCCGGATCACGAAAAGCACATCTTCCTCAGCAACCTGAAATACCAGACGCTGCTGGACTCCATTCAGGGCCGTAGCCCGAACGTGGCGCTGCTGCCGCTGATCTCCATCCCTGAGCTGGAAACCTGGGTAGAAACCTGGGCGTTCTCCGAGACGATCCACTCCCGCTCTTACACCCACATCATCCGCAACATCGTTAACGATCCGGCGGTGGTGTTTGACGATATCGTTACCAACGAGCAGATCCAGAAACGTGCGGAAGGCATTTCGCACTACTACGACGAGCTGATTGAGATGACCAGCTACTGGCACCTGCTGGGCGAAGGCACGCACAACGTGAACGGCAAAACCGTCACCGTGAACCTGCGCGCGCTGAAAAAGCAGCTGTACCTGTGCCTGATGAGCGTCAACGCGCTGGAAGCAATTCGCTTCTACGTGAGCTTCGCCTGCTCCTTCGCCTTTGCCGAGCGCAAGCTGATGGAAGGCAACGCCAAAATCATCCGCCTGATCGCCCGTGACGAAGCCCTGCACCTGACCGGCACCCAGCATATGCTGAACCTGCTGCGCAGCGGTACGGACGACCCGGAGATGGCGGAAATTGCTGAAGAGTGCAAGCAGGAGTGCTACGACCTGTTCGTTCTGGCCGCGCAGCAGGAGAAAGAGTGGGCAGACTACCTGTTCCGCGACGGCTCCATGATCGGCCTGAATAAAGACATCCTGTGCCAGTACGTTGAGTACATCACCAACATCCGCATGCAGGCCGTTGGTCTCGACCTGCCGTTCCAGACGCGCTCTAACCCGATTCCGTGGATCAACACCTGGCTGGTGTCCGATAACGTGCAGGTGGCGCCGCAGGAAGTCGAGGTGAGCTCCTATCTGGTCGGTCAGATTGACTCTGAAGTCAACACCGACGATCTGAGCGACTTCCAGCTCTGATGACGCGCGTAACGCTGAGCCTTTCGGGTACAGAAGTGCTGTGCCAGGAAGAGCACCCTTCTCTGCTGGTGGCGCTTGAAGCGCATCAGGTGGAGGTAGAGTACCAGTGTCGCGAAGGCTACTGCGGCTCCTGCCGCTGCCGACTGGTCGCCGGTCAGGTAGACTGGCTGACCGAACCGCTGGCCTTTATCAGTGAAGGGGAAATTTTGCCCTGCTGCTGCCGCGCGAAAGGCGATATTGAGATCGAGATGTAAAAAAGGGCCTTGCGGCCCTTTTTCTATTTTAAGAACTCCACCGCTTTATCCGGGAAATCCGTAAACAGTCCGTCCACGCCTGCCTGGTTGTACAATATCTCATAAAGCTGATTCACGTCCGTGGCATACGGCGGCAGCTGGTCGGCACGCACCGTATACGGATGCACCTGCATCTTGCTGGCATGCGCCTCCTTCACCATCGCCGTGAGCTTCACGTGGCCCGGCGTTGAGCCTTCCGCCACCAGCATGTGGTAATCCGGCCCGATACCGTCGGCGTACTGCGCAATCTGCTTCATCGCGCCCGGCTTAAACATCCAGTCGTAGCTGTAGTTCACCCACTTCCCGTCCGGCTGCTTCTCCTGGGTTTCGTTCCAGTCGGTATAAGCAATCAGCTGTACCAGATTGAGGTTCATCCCCATCTTCGGCTCCAGCTCGGTTTTAATGCGCTTCAGCTCAGCGGCGTCAAAACACTGGAGATAGGCTTTGTCCTGCTTGCTGGTGTAGCCGTACTGCTTCAGCACCTCCAGCGTTTTCGCGGCAATGTCCTTCCCTTCCTGATGGTGGAACCACGGCGCCTTGATTTCCGGGTAGATGCCGATATTTTTCCCGGTTGAGTGGTTCAGCCCCTGAACAAACTCAATCTCTTCCTGGAAGGTATGAATACGGAAGTCGGACTTGCCCATCGGGAAGCGTCCCGGATAGACCTGCACCTTCTTACCGTTCTCAATCTCGAAGCCTTCGGTAAACTTCAGCGAGCGGATCTCCGCCAGCGTGAAGTCGATGGCGTAGTAGCGGCCGTCTTTGCGGGCGCGGTCCGGGAAGCGTTCCGCCACGTCCGTAACGCGGTCGAGATAGTGGTCATGCAGGACGACCAGCTGGTCGTCTTTGGTCATGACCAGATCCTGCTCCAGATAATCCGCGCCCTGCGCATAGGCCATCGCTTTCGCCGGCAGCGTATGCTCCGGCAGATAGCCGCTGGCGCCGCGGTGGGCGATGACGATTTTATCCGCCGCCAGCGCGGAGCCGGTCATTAAACCGGCCAGCAGCAGGCCGGTTGTTAAGTAAGATAATTTCATGCCCATGCTCCTTATTGACGACGCGCCTGCACTTCGGCGTGGTGACGTTTTTCACCAATCATCACAATGATGAGCAGCAGAACCGCCAGCACGCTGCCGCCAATCATCACCATAAAGCCACCGTCCCAGCCGAAGAAGTCAACGGTATAGCCGACGATAGCACTTGCCGCCACGGAACCGCCCAGATAGCCAAACAGGCCGGTAAAGCCTGCCGCCGTTCCTGCCGCCTTCTTCGGCGCCAGCTCCAGCGCGTGCAGGCCAATCAGCATTACCGGGCCGTAAATCAGGAAGCCGATGACGATCATACAGGCCATGTCCACGCCCGGGTTGCCCGGCGGGTTGAGCCAGTAAACGACCGTCGCGATGGTCACCAGGGTCATAAAGAACACGCCCGTTGCGCCGCGGTTGCCTTTAAACACCTTGTCCGACATCCAGCCGCAAATCAGCGTCCCCGGGATCCCCGCGTATTCATACAGGAAGTAGGCCCAGGACGATTTATCCAGCGCGAAGTGCTTCACCTCTTTCAGGTAGGTTGGCGACCAGTCGAGAATGCCGTAACGCAGCAGGTAAACAAAGACGTTTGCCACCGCGATGTACCACAGCAGCCTGTTGGGCAGGACGTACTTCATGAAGATCTGCTTTGCCGTCAGCTCTTCTTCATGCTTCTCGCTGTAATCATCCGGATAGTCGTTTTTGTACTCTTCAATCGGCGGCAGGCCGCAGGACTGCGGCGTATCGCGCATCAGCGCAAAGGCGATAAGCGCGACCAGGATTGCCCCGAAGGCTGGCATATAAAGCGCGGCGTGCCAGTCGTTGAACCAGGCCATCCCCAGCAGGAACAGCAGCGGAGGAAGCCCTCCCCCGACGTTATGCGCGCAGTTCCAGACCGATACAATGCCGCCGCGCTCCTTCTGCGACCACCAGTGCACCATGGTGCGTCCGCACGGCGGCCACCCCATCCCCTGGAACCAGCCGCAGAGGAACAGCAGCACGAACATGACGGCAATGCTGGACGTCGCCCACGGCACAAAGCCCATAAACAGCATCACCGCTGCCGCCAGGATCAGGCCGGCGGGCAGGAACACGCGCGGATTCGAGCGATCCGACACGGACCCCATAATAAATTTCGAAAAACCGTAGGCGATAGAGATCCCCGACAGCGCGAAACCCAGATCGCCGCGCGAGAAGCCCTGCTCCACCAGGTACGGCATGGCGAGCGCGAAGTTTTTACGTACCAGGTAGTACGCCGCATAGCCAAAGAAAATCCCCATGAAGATTTGCCAACGCAGACGGCGGTAGAGAGGGTCTATCTCTGCCTCTGGCAGTCGCGCCCGATGTGGCGCAGGTTTAAAGATACTGAGCATAACAGCCTCCGTGGCCTTTCAAAAAATGACCGGACATAACGCGCCCGGCTACAGAGGCGGCGATGTTAAGAAATCACGGTGATTGTTACTGTGAATCAACGCACAGATTGTTACAGAAATATGACAGAATGCGCAAAAAAGCGCATGAAATCACGTTTCACTTTCGAATTTCGCGCGTTTATGTTCGAAATCAAACAAACCACACTATCACTGTGGCTAAATGCTAAAAAACGAACATAGAGGAAAGGCAATGACAATTCACGATCCACGCTACAGCGATGTGATTATCATTGGCGGTGGCGCGACGGGTGCCGGCATCGCACGCGACTGCGCCCTGCGGGGGCTGAGCGTCACGCTTCTGGAACGCCACGATATCGCCACCGGCGCGACCGGGCGAAACCACGGCCTGCTGCACAGCGGCGCGCGCTACGCGGTTACCGATGCGGAATCCGCGCGCGAATGCATCGCGGAGAACCAGATCCTCAGGCGCATCGCCCGCCACTGCGTTGAGCCCACCGACGGGCTCTTTATTACCCTTCCCGAAGATGACCTCGCCTTTCAGCATACCTTTATTACCGCCTGCACGGCGGCAGGCATCCGCGCGGAGGCAATCGATCCTGCGCTGGCGCGCCGTCTTGAACCGTCGGTCAACCCGGCCTTACTCGGCGCGGTAAAAGTGCCTGACGGCACCGTTGACCCCTTCCGCCTGACCGCCGCGAATATGCTGGACGCGCGCGAGCACGGCGCACGTATTCTGACCGGGCATAGCGTCACCGGGCTTATTCGTGAAGGCAATACCGTGCGCGGGGTGCGCGTTCTGGATACGCAGTATAACGAACACAGCGAGCTGTATGCCGCCGTAGTGGTGAACGCGGCGGGGATCTGGGGCCAGCGCATCGCAGAATATGCCGATTTAGCCATCCGCATGTTCCCGGCAAAGGGTTCGCTGCTGATCCTCGATCACCGCATCAATAACCATGTGATCAACCGCTGCCGCAAACCGTCCGACGCCGACATCCTGGTGCCCGGCGACACCATTTCGCTCATCGGCACGACGTCTACGCACGTCGACTATAGCGACATTGACGTTAACCGCGTCACTGCTGAAGAGGTGGACATTCTGCTGCGCGAAGGGGAAAAGCTGGCCCCGGCGATGGCGCAGACCCGCATCCTGCGCGCCTATGCCGGGGTGCGCCCGCTGGTTGCCAGCGATAACGACCCGAGCGGGCGCAACGTCAGCCGCGGCATCGTGCTGCTCGATCACGCCGAGCGCGACGGCATGGACGGGTTTATCACCATCACCGGCGGTAAGCTGATGACCTACCGCCTGATGGCGCAGTGGGCCACCGACGCGGTCTGCCGCAAGCTCGGGAACACCACGCCGTGCGTCACGGCAGAACGGGCCCTGCCTGGCTCGCAGCAGTCGACAGAAAAAACGCTGCACAGCATCATTTCCCTTCCCGCGCCGCTTCGCGGTTCGGCGATTTACCGCCACGGCGACCGCACCCCGGCCTGGCTCGGTGAAGGGCGGCTGAGCCGCAGCCTGGTGTGCGAATGCGAAGCCGTAACCGCAGGCGAGGTGCAGTATGCGGTGGAAAACCTGACGGTGAACAACCTGCTCGACTTACGCCGCCGCACGCGCGTGGGGATGGGCACCTGCCAGGGGGAGCTCTGCGCCTGCCGCGCAGCCGGGTTGCTGCAACGTTTTCACGCGACCACCTCTACCCAGTCGCTCGCCCAGCTGAGCGATTTTTTAAACGAGCGCTGGAAAGGCATTCAGCCCGTCGCCTGGGGCGATGCCCTGCGCGAAAGCGAGTTTACCCGCTGGGTCTATCAGGGGCTTTGCGGCCTGGAGAAGGAGCCAAATCATGAAATTTGATACCGTGATCGTCGGCGGCGGGCTGGCGGGCCTGCTCTGCGGCATTAAGCTGACGCAGCAGGGTCTGCGCTGCGCCATCGTGACCCGTGGACAAAGCGCCCTTCACTTCTCCTCCGGCTCGCTGGATTTACTGGGCGCGCTGACGCTTGCGGATCTCCCGCCCGAGCACCCCTACCGCCTGACGGGCGCAGAGAATATGGCCCGCTTTGCCTGTGAAGCTGAACATCTGCTGTCCACCTGCGGCGCCCGCATGCAGGGTGACGCAGAACAAAATCATCTGCGCGTTACGCCGCTCGGCACCCTGCGCGCCGCCTGGCTTAGTCCGGAAGAGGTGCCCGTCGCCCCCATCACGGCGGCACGCGTGCTGGTGGTTGGGATCGGCGGTTTCCTCGATTTCCAGCCGCACCTGGCCGCCGCGTCTCTTAAGCAGCAGGGGGTGCAGGCGGAGACGGCAGAGATTGACCTTCCCGAACTCGACGTGCTGCGCGAGAACCCCAGCGAGTTTCGTGCGGTGAATATCGCCCGCCTGCTGGATAATGAACGTTACTGGCCGCGCCTGTACGAGGCGCTTCGGCCGCTCGGCGAGAGCTGCGACGCCCTGTTTATGCCCGCCTGTTTTGGCTTAAGCGACAACCGGCTCTGGCGCTGGCTCTCGGAGCGCCTGCCCTGCACGCTCGGTTTACTGCCGACGCTTCCCCCTTCCGTGCCCGGCATTCGTCTGCATACCCAGCTGCAGCGCCAGTTTGTCGCGCAGGGCGGCGTGTGGATGGCGGGCGACGAGGTGAAGAAAATCACCCTGAACGGGGGCGCGGCAGGTGAAGTCTGGACCCGCAACCACGGCGATATCCCCCTTCGCGCGTGCTATACGGTGCTGGCCAGCGGCAGCTTTTTCAGCAACGGTCTGCTGAGCAGCCGGGATGGCGTGCGTGAGGCGATCCTCGGGCTGGACGTCCGGCAAAGCGGCTCCCGCGCGGACTGGTATCAGAGCGATTTCTTCGCCCCGCAGCCGTGGCAGCAGTTCGGCGTCATCGTTGACGACCAGCTGCGTCCGCAGCTGCACGGGAAACCGGTTGAAAATCTTTACGCCATCGGCTCGGTTCTGGGCGGATACGATCCCGTGGCGCAGGGCTGCGGCGGCGGCGTTTGCGCGGTTACCGCGCTGCACGTTGCGGAGCAGATTATCCAGCGCAGGGAGGCTGCACGATGAACGACACCCGTTTTGAAAGCTGTATCAAATGCACGGTCTGCACCACGGTTTGCCCGGTGAGCGGCGTGGATCCGCGCTATCCCGGCCCGAAACAGGCCGGCCCCGACGGAGAACGTCTGCGCCTGAAGGACGGGGCGCTGTACGACGAGGCGCTGAAATACTGCATCAACTGCAAACGCTGCGAAGTTGCCTGCCCGTCGGACGTGAAGATTGGCGACATCATCCAGCGCGCCCGGGCGCGCTACAGCACGCAAAAGCCGACGCTGCGCGACGCGATACTGAGCCACACCGACCTGATGGGCAGCGTCTCCACGCCTTTCGCGCCGGTGGTCAATGCCGCCACCGCGCTAAAACCGGTGCGCAGGCTGCTGGACGCAACGCTTAAAATCGACCATCACCGTAGCCTGCCGAAATACGCTCACGGCACCTTCCGCCGCTGGTATAAATCCGTGGCGGCAGATCAGGCGCATTTTGCCGACCAGGTCGCCTTCTTCCACGGCTGCTACGTGAACTACAACCATCCGCAGCTGGGAAAAGACCTGCTGAAGGTGCTGAACGCCATGGGAACAGGCGTACAGCTGGTGAGCAAGGAGAAGTGCTGCGGCGTTCCGCTGATTGCCAACGGTTTTACCGACAAAGCGCGCAAGCAGGCGAAAAGCAACGTCACCGCTTTGCGCGAGGCGATCGTCGACAAAGGGATCCCGGTGCTGGCGACGTCGTCAACCTGCACCTTCACGCTGCGCGATGAATATCCTCACCTGCTGGACGTGGATAACAGCTGCCTGCGCGAGCACATTGAGCTGGCGACCCGCTTTCTCTGGCGCAGGCTGGACGGCGGGCAGACGCTGCCGCTGGGCAACCTGCCGCTGAAGGTGGTGTATCACACCCCGTGTCATATGGAGAAGATGGGCTGGTCAATCTATACGCTGGAGCTGCTGCGGCTGATCCCGGGGCTGGATCTGACGGTGCTGGATTCCCGCTGCTGCGGCATCGCAGGCACCTACGGCTTTAAGCGGGAAAATTACCAGACGTCACAGGCGATTGGGGCTCCGCTGTTCCGCCAGATTGAAGAAAGCGGCGCGGATATCGTGGTGACCGACTGCGAAACCTGTAAATGGCAGATTGAGATGTCCACCAGCAAGCGCTGTGAACATCCCATTAGCCTGCTTGCAAAAGCGCTGGCGTAACCGTTGCCGGGGCCATCGCCCCGGCGACCGCTTACTCGACGAACAGCGTTTCCACCACGTTGATCCAGCCGTGCTCGCTGGCGACCTCTTTCCCGTTCAGCCAGCGGCGCAGCATGTTCAGCGCCATCATCGCGCATACCTCCTGGCGCACGGCCAGGCTATGGCGGGTAATGCTCATCTTCACGCGCAGGGCGTGCGTGCCTTCCGGCGTCGCCAGGGCAAGGTTGAGGTATTCGTCATCCAGCCCGCCGACGAACAGCGCCAGCCCCGCGAAATGCTTCACTCTGCGCTCGGACGCCCAGCGTGCCGTCTGCGCCAGCGTCTCCTGCTGGAACGGCACCACTTCGCTGGCCAGCAGCGGCGCACCCGCGCGGGTAAGCTGAAGCGCCAGAAGCCCACCGGTAAACTGCTCGCTTAGCGTCACGCTCAGCTGGCGAGACTGCAAATGCCGTGCAATCTGCGCCGGCAGCCCTTCCGTGCCTTCGAAGATCAGGCTTTCCCCGGCAACGCGCTGCACCTCAGGCCACAGCGCCAGCATGGCGGCTTTTTCCGTCGCCGGCCCGGTCAGCTTGAGTTCGATAATCGGCATGGAGGAGCGATAGCCCATCGACACGCCGGGCGGCAGCTGCAGGCCGTCGAGGCTCTGGGCCAGATCGCTCTCCGAGCGGCCAAACGTGGTCAGGCGCAGGCACAGCGGCGGTTCAGGCAGGGTGAAGCGCGCGCGCAGGCGCGGCAGGATCTGCTGCTCGACCATCACCTTAAATTCCGACGGCACGCCGGGGGTGAAGAACATCAGGCAGCGGTTAAGCTGAACGGCAAACCCGCAGGCGGTGCCGACCGGGTTATCAATCAGTTCCGCACTGGCGGGAATTTCAGCCTGTTTGCGGTTGCTGGGAGCCATTACGCGGCCACGATCGGAGAAAAAGCGCTCCATCTGCGCCAGCCACGCCTCGTGCAGCACCAGCCCTTCGCCTTTGGCCGTGGCGGCGGCCAGCGCGCTAAGATCGTCGCTGGTGGGACCCAGCCCGCCGTTCACAATCAGCACGTCGCACTGCTCGCTGCGCTCGCGCAGAACGTTGACCAGTGACTCAAGACTGTCGCCCACCGTGTTGCGGCGCGTTAACGGTAATCCTTGCTCAAAGAAGAGATCGGCGAGCCAGGCGGCATTGGTATCAATGATTTGCCCATGCAGCACTTCGTCGCCAGTGGATAACATTTCCACGTTTATCATTGTGTTCTCCCATTTCAATGGTCAAAACACTATAGCGCAATCGAAGAGCGGGGGAAGAGAGAAACTGGCGCGACGGAACGCCGCGCCGAAGGGGTTAGAAACCTGCGCTAACGCCTACGTACGGGCCGTCGGCCAGCGCGTTGTCGCGGTTGCCGTCTTTACCGGCCAGGTTCAGATAGCGGTAGCCTGCTTCGATGGTGATTGGACGCATGATGGTCCAGCGCGCGCCGGCGTTGGCTTCCTGGTAGCTCTCGATACCGCTGGAGAGGGAGTCCGGGGAGTAGTAGTACTCGCCGAACAGGCCAAAGCTGTCGCCAATCTTCCACTGCAGCCCGCCGCCTACTGCCGCCGCGTAGCCTTCGTCACCGTCGTTCGGGTTGGTGTAGATCCCTTTACCGCCGACGGTCGCCAGGAATGGACCAAGCGGAACGTTAAAGCCGAGGCCCAGGCTCGCCGCGTCGCCATCGTCGTCGTTATGCGTCCAGCCGCCGGTCATCGCCAGGCCTGCGCTATCCGTGCCAAGACCAAAGCCCAGGTGGGTATAGTCCTCGCCCGCCGAGCCGTTGAAGGAGATAGCGTTGGCCGCAGCCGATACAACCATCAGGCCTAAGCCCATTAATGCCACTTTTTTCATTGTCGTGATCCCGCACAATTTATTCACAGATGTCCCAAAACCGCGAGATTTTAACCTGACTATCCGTGGGATCAATGGACTCCGCATACATCGAACAATTAGTTTGTAACGATATGAAAATATCGGCATTTACGTCATCAATAAAAAGCGCATTTTCACGCTCAGGCCGCCCAGCTGTTCACTGGCCGAGAGCTGAAGATGGCTGCGGTGCAGGCGGGCGATGTCCCCGGCCAGCGCCAGCCCAATCCCGGACCCGGCGGCGTCCCCCACGTTATCCAGCCGATGAAACGGCAGCATGGCCTGGGCGATCTGATCTTCAGCAATTCCCGGCCCGCTGTCCTCCACGCGGAGCTCAACGGCGTCGTTATCGATGCGCAGAAACACCGTGACTATGCCCTGCTCCGGGGTGTATTTGATGGCGTTCTCCAGCAGGTTCGCGCACAGCTCGCCCAGCAGCACGTCGTCCCCTTCGATCATCACCGGCTGCTGAACGCCGTCATATCCGAGATCGATACCCTTGCTGCGCGCCTGCGCCAGCCGCGAAAAGCAGCAGTTTTGCACCACCTGCACCAGATCGACGGGGCCACACTGCCGCTCACCCTGCTCCTTTCGCTTCACCGCCGAAAGCTGCAGCAGCCGCTCGGTCAGCACGATGGTGTTGTCCAGCGTGACGTTCATCGCCCGCAAGCTCTCCTGCCACAGGGCCGGATCGTTTCGCGTCAGGGCAACGGAAACCTGAGTTTTGAGCACCGCCAGCGGCGTTTTGAGCTGGTGGGAGGCATCGGCGTTGAAGCGCTCCTGCCGCGACAGCACGCCGCGCAGCCGGTCGATATAGCGGTTAAACGCCACGATCAGCAGCCGCGTTTCCGACCAGGGCAGCAGCTCCGGCAGCGGGGCCAGCAGCCCGGGCTCACGGCGCACCATCAGCGAGGAGAGCTGGCGCATCGGGCGCAGCACGCGGCGCAGCAGCCAGGCAGTTAAGACCAGCGTCAGCAGCACCAGCAGCCCCTGCGAGACAAGGGATGAAAAGAGAAGCTGGGTGGCCAGATAGCGCCGCGACTGCAGGGTTTCGGCAACGTAGATCTCCGCCATTCCGGACACGCTTTCTTCGTTAACCGGCTGGAGCAGCTTCGCCACGCGGATCGCCTGACCGCGATACTCGGTATGATAGAACCAGGCCAGCGCGGGATAGTGCGTGGTGCGCGACGTGGAGGGGGGCATGTTCGGCAGATCGTCATAGCCGGAGATCGTCCGACCGTCCGGGTCAACCACCTTGTAGTAGAGGCGATCGTTCATGTTCAGCTCAAAGCTGTCGAGCACCACCCAGGGAACGTTGACCAGCAGCTTGCCGTTGTGCACCTCCAGCCGCTCAGACACCGTACGCGCCGAGGATAGCAGCGTGCGGTCATAGGCCTGCGTCGCCGCCTGAAGCGCGCTGACGTAGCTGTTGAAGGCCGACAGCCCCCATAACAGCAGCAGCGGCAAACCCAGAAAGAGCAGAAGTTGCTGGTAAAGCGACTGCGGCTTAACCCACCTCATCGCCGCACTCCAGCACGTAGCCCAGACCCCGAAGCGTGGTGATCCGCACCCCGCTGCCGGCCAGCTTCTTACGCAGGCGGTGAATATAGAGATCGATGCTCTCGGGGCTGACGTCGTCGTTCAGGCTAAACACCTGGTCGAAAAGCTGCTGTCGGGATACGGGGCGGGTGCGGCGGTGCATCAGCACCTTCAGTAACGAAAGCTCGCGGGGCGTGAGCGAGAGGGGCTCATCGCGCAAAAGAAAAAAGCCGTCGTCATCGTATTCCAGCTCCCCCAGGCGCTGGCGCTCCTGGGTTCGCCCTTCACTGCGGCGCAGCAGCGCGCGCAGGCGGGCATCAAGCTCCTCCAGCTCGAACGGCTTCGGCAGATAGTCATCCGCCCCGGCATTCAGCCCTTTCACCCTGTCCGCCACGTTGCTGCGGGCGGTAAGAAACAGCACGGGAAGCGTCTGCCCGCGCTTTCTCAGGCGGTGCACCACCTCCAGCCCGTCGAAGCCGGGCATGCCGATATCCAGGATCGCGACGGCATAGTTTTCCCCCTGCAAAAGGTGATCGGCCGCGCGCCCGTCGTTAACGCAGTCCACGGCAAAACCGTTCTGTACCAGCGCTTTCTCCAGCCAGTGAGCCAGCTCACGATTATCTTCCGCCAGTAAGAGACGCATATCACATCCTGTAAAGTTGGTATCGCAGTGAAAGGGAAATGAAAGGTTATTGTTTTAACAATCACGCAACGGAACCGCTACAAGGTGGTTCACATAATCAGAAAAAAGACACCCGTACCCGTACTCCCGGTTCTCCGGCGTGAGGATAAACGATGAAAAAACAATTACTTTCTGCTCTTGCTGCAAGCGTTTTGATGTTGAGTGCCTCTGTCGTCCAGGCGCAGGATGCCCCGTCCCGCACCGAATGCATTGCACCGGCCAAGCCCGGCGGCGGTTTCGACCTGACCTGCAAGCTGATTCAGGTCAGCCTGCTGGAGACGAAGGCCATCGAAAAACCGATGCGCGTTACCTACATGCCCGGCGGCGTGGGCGCGGTAGCCTACAACGCCATTGTCGCGCAGCGCCCTGCCGAAGCGGGTACCGTGGTGGCCTTCTCCGGCGGCTCGCTTCTGAACCTGTCGCAGGGCAAATTTGGCCGCTATGACGTGGACGACGTGCGCTGGCTCGCCACCGTGGGCACCGATTACGGCATGATTGCCGTTCGCGCCGACTCCCCGTGGAAATCCCTGAAAGATCTGCTGACCGCCATGGAAAAAGATCCGAACAGCGTGGTGATTGGCGCGGGCGCGTCTATCGGCAGCCAGGACTGGATGAAAGCCGCTCTGCTGGCGCAGCAGGCAAAAGTGGATCCGCACAAGATGCGCTACGTGGCCTTTGAGGGCGGCGGCGAGCCGGTCACGGCGCTGATGGGCAACCACGTGCAGGCCGTTTCTGGCGATCTTAGCGAAATGGTGCCCTACCTGAGCGGGGATAAAATTCGCGTGCTGGCGGTGTTTTCGGAAAACCGCCTGCCGGGCCAGCTGGCAGACGTCCCAACCGCCAAAGAGCAGGGCTATGACCTGGTCTGGCCGATCATTCGCGGCTTCTTCGTCGGGCCAAAGGTGACCGACGCCGAGTACCAGTGGTGGGTGGATACCTTCGCAAAACTCCAGCAAACCGAGTCGTTCAAAAAGCAGCGCGATCTGCGCGGGCTGTTTGAGTTCAACCTGAACGGCAAGCAGCTGGACGACTACGTGAAAAAACAGGTGAATGATTACCGCGAGCAGGCGAAAGCCTTTGGCCTGGCGAAATAACCGGAGGCGCTATGAGCGATCGCATTTTTGCCGGGATCTGGCTGTTGCTCTGCGTTGGCGGGATGTTTGTCGCCTGGCAGATCCACAGCGAATACAGCTATGAACCCGTGGGGCCACGCCCCTTCCCTGTGGGCATTGTCGGCCTGATGCTGCTCTGCTCGGTAGCCCTGCTGCTGCGCCACCCGGATACCGTGGAGTGGCCGCCGCGCCGCACGATGCAGCGTCTGCTGGTGATGGTGATTGTGCTGCTGATGTACGCATGGGGCTTTGAGTGGCTCGGCTTCCCGATTGCCACCGCCCTGCTGACGATGGTGATTGGCCTGCTGTTTAACGCCTCGCTGCCCGCGGCGGGGATCTCCGGGGTCGTGCTGGGCATTTTACTCTGGTACGCCTTCGACCGCCTGCTGGACGTGACGCTGCCCCTCGGCGCATGGTTTAACTAACGGAGCACGCTATGGATACCTGGATCTATCTCTCTCAGGGGTTCGCGGTAGCGATGACCCCGGAAAACCTGGTGATTGCCCTGATCGGCTGTTTTGTCGGGACCATCGTCGGCCTGCTGCCCGGCCTTGGCCCCATCAACGGCGTGGCGATTTTATTGCCGCTGGCCTTTGCCCTGCATCTGCCCGCGGAATCGGCGCTGATCCTGCTGGCGACGGTGTATATCGGCTGCGAATACGGCGGGCGTATTTCGTCGATACTGCTTAACGTGCCCGGCGATGCCGCCGCCATTATGACCGCGCTGGATGGTTATCCGATGGCGCAGCAGGGGCGCGGCGGCGTGGCGCTCTCGATTTCCGCCGTCAGCTCGTTCTTTGGCTCCCTGATCGCCATTGGCGGCATCATCCTGTTCGCCCCGGCGCTGGCCCAGTGGTCGCTGGCCTTTGGTCCGGCCGAATATTTTGCCCTGATGGTGTTCGCCATCGCCTGCCTCGGCAGCATGATGGCGCAGAACCCGCTGAAGTCGTTTTTATCCGCGCTGATTGGCTTAGGGTTAGCCACCGTCGGCGTGGATGCCAACACCGGGGTTTATCGCTTTACCTTCGACAGCGTTCACCTGTCCGACGGCGTGCAGTTTATCGTCGTCGTGATTGGCCTGTTCTCCGTATCGGAAATCTTGCTGATGCTGGAACATACCAGCAGCGGGCAGACGCTGGTGCGTAAAACCGGCCGTATGCTCTTTAACGCCAAAGAGGGGGCGCAGTGCGTGGGTGCCACCCTGCGTTCGTCGGTAATCGGTTTCTTCGTCGGCATTCTGCCCGGGGCGGGGGCAACCATCGCCAGCGCCATTACCTACATGACCGAGAAGAAGCTGAGCGGTAACGGCGACAGCTTCGGCAAAGGCGACATACGCGGCGTGGCGGCGCCAGAGGCCGCCAATAACGCCTCGGCCTGCGGCTCGTTTATCCCGATGCTGACGCTCGGCGTGCCGGGCTCCGGCACCACGGCGGTGATGATGGGCGCGCTGACGCTCTATAACATCACTCCCGGTCCGGCGATGTTTACCGAGCAGCCCGATATCGTCTGGGGCTTGATTGCGGCGCTGCTGATTGCCAACGTGATGCTGCTGGTGATGAACATCCCGCTGATCGGCCTGTTTACCCGAATGCTGACCATTCCCCTGTGGTTCCTGGTCCCGGCTATCGCCGCCGTTTCTGCGGTTGGGGTATACGCGGTGCACAGCACCACCTTCGACCTGGTGTTAATGGTGCTGCTCGGGGTGCTGGGGTACATCTTACGCAAGATGCACTTCCCGATGTCGCCGCTGATTTTAGGGTTCGTGCTGGGTGAAATGCTGGAGCAGAACCTGCGCCGCGCCCTCTCCATCAGCAACGGCAACATGGCGATTCTGTGGGAGAGCAGCGTGACGAAGATCCTGCTGGGGATGGCGATCATGGTTATTGTCGTGCCGCCGGTGCTGCGCTGGATGCGCCGACGCCACCACAAACCGCAGCCGGATATCGGCTGATTATCCCCTCAACAGGGCATTGACCCACTGCTTTAACGCCTGGCGGGAGATCTTTATCCCGCCATTTTTTAGCTCCGGCGGCAGGGCCAGCCAGTGCACCGGCTGCTCAAAGCGCGCCAGCCTGCCCTTAACCCACTCCGGTAACAGCGTGATATCCGTGCCGGGCTCGCATTCCACTACCGCAACCGGGCGCTGCCCGAACTCAACGTCATCCAGCGGAACGATAAACGCCTGGCTCACCTGCGGGTGCGTGACGATGACGCGCTCCAGCGCTTCCGGCTGGATCCCTTCTCCGCCGCTGAAAAAGAGATTGTCCATCCGGCCCAGAATGGTCAGACGGCCGTTACGCCACTCGCCGCGATCGCGGGTGGCAAACCAGCCCTGCTCGTTGACCAGCGGCAGCAGCGCGCCGTCTCGCCAGTAGCCCGTTGCCATGCTGTCTGCCCGGATCCAGACCTCACCGTTGACCACCTGAACCTCCCTGCCCGGCAGCGCGCTGCCCACGTCGGGCTTGCCGTCGGCCGCCTTGGCGCAGACGGTAGAAGCAAACTCGGTCAGGCCGTAGCCGCAAAAGGTGCGGATACCCTTCTCGCGCGCCTGTTCGGTCAGCTCAACGGGGATTTCCGCTCCGCCGAGCAGCACGGCCTTCAGCGCGACGGGATGGTGTGAATTGAGCAGTCGCCACAGCTGGGTCGGCACCAGCGAGGCGTGGGTGCAGCCCCGTAGCGCCTGCTCCAGCGGCTGTTTTTCGCGCACGGTGAGACGGCCTCCGCCCTGCAGCCAGCGCCACAAGATCCCCTGACCGGAGACGTGAAACAGCGGCAGGGACAGCAGCCAGTCGTCGTCACCGCCGTAAGGCATCAGCGACAGCACGCCTTTTGCGCTCGCAAGGTGGGCAGCGCAGGTGTGCACCGCCGCCTTCGGCAGGCCGGTGGAGCCGGAGGTGAGCGTCATCGAGACCAGACGTTCCGCCCGCCACGTCACGCCGCCCTGCCCCTCTCCCTCTCTTAACGCCAGCGCGGGCAGACCGTCGTATTCACCGTTGAGCACCAGCGCAAAGCGCAGCGTCATCTGCGGCAGCAGCACGTCCAGCAGGGGACGAGGAAGCTGAGGGTTTACCGGCAGAATGCGTGCGCCACACTGCAGCAGCGCAAGCCAGGCCAGCAGGGTCCGGGGATGGTTGTGGGCGAGCAGCATGACGCCGTCACCGTCCCTGACTCCCTGAGACTGAAAACCGGCTGCGAGCCTGTCGATACGCTCGCACAGCTGAGACCAGCTGAGCGTTACATCGCCTAAGCGCAGCGCGGTCCTGTCGGCATGCCGCGCGCGCCAGTGCCGCCACGGCCAGTCGGTAAAAGTCATTGCAGCGGCTCCAGCGCCCCAGCGTCGAGGCACGGCAGGGTGCTGTCTGGCCACCGGCGAATAAGCTGCGCCTGCATCAGGTTCAGCGTATCGAGGCCGGGAGTGGTCTGCGGCGTTAGCCAGGCGGCAACGCGCGCCAGCTGCGTCAGCCCAAGGCTTGACTCGATGGACGAGCTGATCACCGCCGTCAGCCCCGAAGCATGGGCCGCCGCGACCTGCTCGCGCACCGTATTAAGGCTGCCGGTCAGCGTCGGCTTGATGACCACGGCACTGACGCCGGGCTCGGCGAAGAAGGCAAAATCGGCTTCGCGCAGGCTTTCATCCCAGGCGATAGCAATGCCCGTTTCCCGGGCAAAGGCGCGGGAATCGTCGCGGGTTTTGCACGGCTCCTCGAGAAACGCAATGCGGCTGCGGTACGCGGGGTTAACGTACTTCGCGAACTGCTGCGCCTTGAGCGGCGTCCAGGCGCGGTTGGCGTCCAGGCGCAGGTGCAGGTCGGGGATGGCTTCCAGCAGCAGGTTGACCACCATCCCGTCGCGCACCGCTTCGTACAGGCCGACCTTGATTTTCGCCACCTTCTCGCCCGCCATCGCGGAGAGCAGCGCGAAGAGTTCATCCGGATCGCCGGTGCAGAGCGGGGCGGCGCGATAGTTCGCCGCGTCCGGCAAACTGCCGTCCAGCTCTGCCAGCGCGCAGCTGATGCCGAACGCGGCGGAAGGAACGTCCGGCAGCGCCGGATCGTCTCCGTCGCGCCAGGCGTGCGTCCAGGCCAACAGCGCGGCCTGCGCCTCGTCCAGCGTTTCCAGGCTAAAGCCCGGAAGCGGGGCTATCTCGCCCCACCCTTCCCGCTCGCCCTCCCGGAGGTGCACGAAAAAGCCGTCACGGGTTTTTAACCGCCGTTCACGCAGCACCACGCCCGCGTCCATCGGTATCTGCCAGCGGTAAACCTGCGCGCGACGCATTACGGGTTCCGTTTGTATTTGCTGAAGTCTGGCTGGCGTTTTTCGTTGAACGCGTTGCGCCCTTCCTGACCCTCTTCGGTCATATAGAACAGCATGGTCGCGTTGCCCGCCAGCTCCTGAAGGCCCGCCTGGCCGTCACAGTCGGCGTTGAGCGCGGCTTTAAGGCAGCGCAGCGCCATTGGGCTGTTTTGCAGCATTTCGCGACACCAGCGCACGGTCTCTTTCTCAAGATCGGCAACGGGCACCACGGTGTTGACCAGCCCCATATCCAGCGCTTCCTGCGCGTTGTACTGGCGGCACAGGAACCAGATCTCGCGGGCTTTTTTCTGGCCGACGATGCGCGCCATGTAGGATGCGCCCCAGCCGCCGTCGAAGGAGCCCACTTTCGGGCCGGTCTGGCCGAAGATGGCGTTTTCCGCCGCGATGGTCAGGTCGCACATCATGTGCAGCACGTGGCCGCCGCCGATGGAATAACCTGCCACCATCGCCACCACCGGTTTCGGGCAGGTGCGGATCTGGCGCTGGAAATCCAGCACGTTCAGGTGGTGCGTTCCCGCATCGTCCTGGTATCCGCCGTAGTCGCCACGCACTTTTTGATCGCCGCCGGAGCAGAAGGCTTTTTCGCCTTCGCCGGTCAGGACGATGACGCCGATGCTGTCGTCGTAGCGGGCATCCGCCAGCGCCTGGATCATCTCTTTGACGGTCAGCGGACGAAACGCGTTGCGCACCTGAGGGCGGTTAATGGTGATTTTGGCAATGCCGTCGGTGGACTTGTGGTAACGAATGTCGGTGTAGCCTTCGGAGCAGTCCTGCCATTCAACCGGCGCGTAAAGCATGTTTTCATCAGGATAGATCATAGCGTGTCCTTTGTTCGATAACGCAGTATCTGAGCCAGACTCGCGGCAACCGCATCCGGGTTTTCCCGGTGAGCGTTGTGTCCGGCATGAGGGATAGCATGGCGCGTAGCGTTAAGTTCAGCAGCGATGGCGTTGAACTTCTCATCACGTGCGCCATAGAGATAGTAAAAAGGAAAATCACGCGCGCTGAGCGCGGGACGCAGGTCAGGCTGAACGGCAAGCGAGGTGGCTTCCAGCATCTCTGCCAGCTTCAGGCCGTTGTTCCGGCTGCGCAGGGCGATAAGCGCGCGGCGCTGCGCCTGCGTGAGGGAGCCAAAGACGGGCTGCTGATACCAGTCGGCGAAGACGGCTTCCAGCGGCTCGCCGCGAAAACGTGACGCCCAGCGGCGGTCGGATATAAGCCGCGCCTCGCGCGCCTCGGCCTGGAGCAGGCCCGGGTGCCCGCCTTCCACAATCAGCCCGGTCAGGCCCGCAGGACGCTGGCAGGCATGAAACATCGCAATGCGGCCGCCGAGGGAGTACCCCACCAGCCAGTATTCTAGTATGTTGTAACTAATAAGGGTGCGGGTAAGCAGCGCGCTCATCCCGGCAAATCCCGTCACGCCGACGTCCGCTGACTCACCGTGTCCCGGCAGGTCCAGGTAGAGCCGGGGATAGCCCTTCAGCGACGCTCCAACAGCCTGCCACTCGCGGCGGTCGCCGGAAAAACCGTGCAGGAAAACCAGCCAGGGGTAGCCTGGCTTTCCGGGCTGCGTGACGCCTGCGAGGATCACAGATGGCTCACCTGCGCCAGCAGAGTTTGCAGCTTCTGCGCGCCGTCAGAATCGTTGACCACCAGCTCAATCAGCGTTGCGCCGGGCTGTCGCCAGGCGGTGCTCAGCGCCGTTTCCAGATCGTCCCAGCTTTCCGGGCGATGGTATTTAAGGCTGAACATGGCGGCGGCATGTTCAAACTGCACGTTCTGCGGCATCAGATAGAAGCGCTCGCGTTCGCTCTGCGGGGTCGGCAGCAGCGAGAAAATCTGGCCGCCGTTATTGTTAACGACAATCAGCACAAACGGTGCCGACGCCTGACGCAGCAGCGCCAGCGCGTTGAGATCGTAGAGCGCGGAGAGGTCCCCCACAATCGCCAGCGTGGATTTGGCGCTGGCGCGCTGTACGCCGGCCGAGGTGGAGATCAGGCCGTCAATGCCGCTCGCCCCCCGGTTGCTGTACACCGGGTAACCAGCGGGCAGCTTCGAGAGGGCGTCAATCAGGCGCACGACGAGGCTGTTACCGACAAAAAGCTGCCCCTGCTCGGGAAGATATTTCCGGATACGGTGCGCCAGCCCGGCTTCACTGAATGCTTCGCACTGCGCTTTGGTAAGCTCCCACGCCTGGCGTGACAGCTCGGGGATCGCTACCGCCCAGGGCTTGCGTTTTTCCGCCGGATGCAGCGCCAGCCAGGTATCGATATCGCTCACCAGGCGGCGACCGCGGTGGTGCGCCGGATCGAGGCGCCCTTCGAGCGGGTCCACCAGCCAGTACTCTTCCGGCGTACAGGTGGCCTGCCACTGAAGCAGGCGTTTACCCGTCAGGCTCGATCCCAGCTGGACGACAATCTGCGCCTGCGCCAGCTCGGTGACCGCTTTCGCGTTCCCCAGCCAGAGATCGGCGCACGGCAGCGGCTGACCCGTCTGGGAAAGCACGTCACCTATCAGCGGCCAGCCAAGCGTTTGTGCCCACTCCGCCGCCAGCCTGCCTTCCGCCGCGCTCATCCGCCCGGCAAGCACCACGCCGCGCTTCTGACGCCAGAAGAACCAGTCGCGCTGCTTTGCGCTTTCCAGATGCGTTTGCTCGCGCAGCCACGGCTTTTCGCTCTCCCACCACTCTCCGAGCTGCTGCTGCCAGGCGAGGCCGGTATCGTTCATTTCGCCGTACAGCGGCTCGGCAAACGGGCAGTTGATGTGCAGCCCGCCGCTGCGCAGCGCGTTCATGGCGTGGTCGAGGGTGGAGACCAGCCAGCTGGCGGGGATATCCTGAGTGGGGCGCGGCAGCGAAACCGTCTGAGAGGGATGCGAAGCAAAAATGCCGGGCTGGCGAATCGCCTGGTTAGCGCCGCAGTCAATAAGTTCAGGGGGGCGATCGGCAGTCAGTAAAATCAGCTTTTCACCGGTTAAGCCCGCTTCAATCAGCGCCGGGTAGAGGTTCGCCACCGCCGTACCGGACGTGACGATCACCGCCACGGGCGCCTTGCTGACCTTCGCCAGCCCGAGTGCCAGATGGCCCAGGCCGCGCTCGTCAAAATGGGTGTGATGAATAAAAGCCCGGTTTTCCGCCGCTGCAAGGGTGAGCGGCGTGGAGCGAGAGCCCGGGGCAATACACACGTGCCTGACGCCATGGCGGGTCAGGGCTTCAAGGATCACCGTCGCCCAGCGTCGGTTAAAAGAACTTACTGACATGAGGTTGTCCAGTATCAAGAATGCGACACAGTATAAATAATAGAAAAAATCAGAATTTTGATGTGAATCGGGATTGCGCGAATCAGTATTAATCCCTAAGGAGAAGGGAGCGCAGCCCGGCGGCTTTGTTTTCTATCTCCTGCCACTCCTGCTCCGGATCGGAGCCGCTGACGATGCCCGCCCCGGCATAAAGGCGCAGCGCGTCGTCGTGGACGCGGGCGGAGCGTAATGCCACGCAGAATTCACTTTGTTCGACCGACAGATAGCCCGCCGAACCGGCATACCACTCCCGATCAAACGGCTCCACTTTCTCAATAAACTCACGCGCGGCCTGACGCGGCAGCCCGGCCACCGCCGCCGTCGGTTGCAGGGCGTGTAAACACTGCTCGTCGTCAGGCTGTTTAAGCTCGGTCCAGATGCAGCGGCGCAGGTGCTGTACCTTGCGCAGACGCAGCACCTGCGGGGGCAGTACCTCAAGCGTCCGGGTATGGTGCTGAAGACGCTGGCAGATATCTTCCACCACCAGCATATTTTCACGCTGATTTTTGTCGTCGTTCATCAGCCAGTCGCCTAAATGCCTGGCCTGCCTGTCGTCGGTATGGCTGGCAACGGTGCCTGCCAGCGCTTCGGTGCGCAGCAGCGTGCCGCGCCGCCGCCACAGGCGCTCGGGGGTCGAACCGAGAAACGCGTTGCCGGCATCGAAAACCATACAAAAATGGTAGCAGTTGAGGTTCAGCGCGCGGCTGGCGGCCATCAGCGCAATCGCGTCTACGGGCTGCCTGCACTGCAAATCCGTCGCTCGCGCCAGCACCACTTTTTCGACATCGCCGAGCGCGATGGTATCCGTCGCATGACGGATCAGCCGCAGCCACTCCGGCTTTTGTGGATGATGCGTTTCCTGCGCAACCTGAACGGACAGCGGGCGAATTGGGGCGGCATCGCGCAGGCTGTCTATAACGCTCAGCGCCTGACGGGCATCTTCACGCAGGGACGTTTCGCTCCATAGCTGCAGGCGCAGCGTGGCGACGCCGGCAGACCGTCGCCAGAGCAGGCGCGGCAAAAACAGGTTTCCCTGCGCCGGGTTAAAGGCGTTCAGGCCGCAGATGCGGGTATCATCTGCCGCATCATGGGCATGCAAAAACCGTGAGGCCGAGGCCAGAGAATCAAAGTGGACGAGGCTTCCCAGCGCGGCAAGCTCTTCATCGCCGCTGCGCTGCTGCCAGTAGAACTGAGGATAGATCCGCTGCGCGCCCAGCCATGCCAGGGGATCGAAGGCATCGTTTAACGGGAATGAAACGTCGAAATGACGTAAGCCGGGCGTAGCGGGCAACGCTTGCGCAAGCTGAATGCGCAGGCGTTCCAGCGCGAGGAAAATTGAATGCACGCGAACCTCTCCCTGTTAAAACCTACTATTATACGGGGTACTGACGATAAATAGCAGTACCCACGTTTAGGGAGGGGTTTAGCGGCTTAACGGCGGGCTAACAGCAGGCCCAGCACCAGCCCTACGGCTGCCCCGACGCCAATGCCCTGCCATGGTTTTTCATGGACGTAATCATCGGCACGATATACCGCCTGCTTGGCGCGGTAATAGTAATTGTCGGAGGCGTTGCTGACGCGGTTTTTCACATCATGCAGCGCCTGTTCGGCACGCGCTTTAAGCTCAATGTACTTCTGATCGGCAGGATCGCCTGACGAACGAAGCACCTCTTCCAGCGTTTCGCTCAGCAGCGTCAGGTCGTCGTCTGCTCGGGAATCCCAGGATTGAAATGACATAATGTTCTCCATGTTAGTACACCAGTCCGGTAACTATAGACAACGTCTCGCCATTACGCCTGTTTCGCTTCGCGCGCCATGCCGACGTGCGGGATGCCGTCCTCGTCATAGATTTCCGTCACCGGGGCAAAACCGAAATGGGCGTAGAAAGGCTGCAGATGCGCCTGCGCGCCAAGGTATAACGCCTTGTCAGGCCACCGTTTTCTGCACGCTTCCAGCGTTTTTTCCATCAGCTGATAGCCCAGCTTTTCACCGCGGGCGCTGCCGCTGACAATAACCCGGCCAATAACGACGTGGTCGAAATCGTCCTCGCTTTTCAGAATCCTCGCATACGCCACCAGGTCATCACCCCGCCAGCCGAGGATATGCCGGTTCTCGCCCACCAGATCGTCGCCGTCGATATCCTGATACGGGCAGGTTTGTTCAACAATAAAGACTTCACAGCGCAGCCTGAGCAGGGCATATAGTGACTGAACGGTCAGTTCACCGTGGTGTAAATCTTGCCACTGGATCATGTGTTTCTCCTTCCTGGGGTTCATCACGTTATACTAAACCCCTTCCCATTCGGCAAAGGGCTGATTGCGTTATGGAACTGATTTTTCTGGGTACGTCCGCCGGGGTGCCAACCCGCTCACGAAACGTGACGGCAATTCTGCTGGATCTTAAGCATCCTACCCGCGGCGGGCTGTGGCTGTTTGACTGCGGAGAGGGCACGCAGCATCAGCTGCTGCATACCTCATATCATCCCGGCAAGCTGGATAAGATCTTTATCACGCATCTGCATGGCGACCACCTGTTTGGCCTGCCGGGCCTGCTGTGCAGCCGTTCAATGGCGGGCAACGCCAACCCGCTGACGATTTACGGGCCGGCGGGTATTCAGGAATTTGTTGAGACCACGCTGCGCCTGAGCGGTTCATGGACCGATTATCCGCTGGAGGTGGTGGAGATTGGCGAAGGTCTGGTCTTTGACGACGGCGACTATCAGGTGCTCGCCTACCCGCTTAACCATCCGGTGGAGTGCTATGGCTATCGCGTGGAAGAGCATGATAAACCCGGCGCGCTCAACGCCGCCGCGCTGCAGGCCGATGGCGTTAAACCCGGTCCGCTGTTTCAGCGCCTGAAGCACGGAGAGACCGTCACGCTGGAAGACGGCCGCGTTATCAACGGCCAGGATTATCTCGCGCCGCCACAGCCGGGCAAAAAACTGGCGATATTCGGCGATACCGCCCCCTGCCCTTCAGCGCTGAGGCTTGCGCAAGGCGTGGACGTGATGGTGCATGAGGCGACGCTGGACGCGGCGATGGAGGAAAAGGCCAACGGCCGGGGCCATAGCTCAACGCGTCAGGCGGCACGGCTTGCCCGTGAAGCAGGCGTCGGGAAGCTGATTGTCACTCACGTCAGCTCGCGCTACGACGCCCGCGGCTGCCAAAGCCTGCTGGCGGAGTGTCGGGAGGTCTTCCCGGCGTGTGAGCTGGCGGAAGATTTCGCTAAGGTCAGCGTTTAGTCCTTCACTTTTCCCTCAGGATGCCGATAACGATTAAAAGGCCAGCATTTCTCTTGAGGGTAGAATGGATAATTTCCAGAAAGATATTGATGACAGGGCGAATCTGACCCTGTCCAACCGTTTTGAACTGTTGCTGTTCCGTCTTGGCACCTCTCTGAACGAAAACAAATCCGAGCTGTTCGGCATCAACGTATTCAAGCTGCGCGAAATTGTGCCGATGCCGTCGTTCACCAAACCCGCGGGGATGAAGTCTCCGCTGATGGGGATGGTGAATATTCGCGACCAGGTTATCCCGGTGATCGATCTTGCCGCCGTCGCGGGCTGCAGGCCAGCAACCGGGCTGAACATACTGCTGATCACCGAATATGCCCGCAGCGTGCAGGCGTTTGCCGTGGAATCGGTGGAGAACATCATGCGTCTGGACTGGAAGCAGGTTCACGCCGCGGAAACCGCCGTTAGCGGACGTTACATTACCAGCATTGCCTGCCTTGATGACAAGACCGATACCAACGATCTGGCGATGGTGCTGGACGTGGAGCAGATCCTCTACGACATCACCCCGGCCAACCACGATCTGCACGCCACTAACCTGAAGATCACCAAATTCAACATCAAGCCGGGCTCTGTCGCGATTGTTGCGGAAGACTCGAAGGTGGCGCGCTCGATGCTGGAGAAGGGGTTGCAGGCGATGGAGATCCCGGCGCAGCTGCACATTACCGGTAAAGACGCGTGGGAGAAAATTGGCGTGCTGGCCGCGCAGGCGCAGGCTGAAGGGGTGCCGATCACCGATAAAATTGCCCTGGTGCTGACCGACCTCGAAATGCCGGAGATGGACGGCTTCACGCTGACGCGCAAAATCAAAACCGATCCGCTGCTGAAAGATATTCCGGTGGTGATCCACTCGTCGCTCTCCGGCAACGCCAACGAAGACCATATTCGCAAAGTGAAGGCCGACGGCTACGTGGCAAAGTTTGAGCTGAACGAGCTGTCGTCGGTGATTGAAGAGGTGCTGGATCGTTCGATGAAGAAAATTGACGGGCCGTTGATTAGCAGGAAGCAGCTGGCTTAAGTCTGGTGCGGGCTGGTGCCCTCACCCCGTCCCTCTCCCACCGGGAGAAGGCGAAAACCATAAAAAACCCGCCGAGGCGGGTTTTTTGCTTTTACATCAGCGGCATTGCTCGCTGCACGATATCAATCAGCGGCTGCGGATAGATACCGAAGATCAGCACCAGCAGCGCAGAGATCAGCACCACGATACCCCCGGCGCTGTACTGCCAGTTGGACGGTGCATCGCGGTTAAGCTGCTGAGGCGCGCTCAGGTACAGGCTCACCGCTACGCGCAGGTAGTAGTAGAGACCAATAGCGGAGCCGATAACGACGCCCGCAGTCAGCCACCACAAACCCGCCTGGACACCGACGGCCAGCACGTAGAACTTACCGATAAAGCCCAGCGTCATCGGGATACCCGCCAGCGAGAGCATCATCACGGTCATCACCGCGGACAGGATTGGACGGTGCCAGAACAGACCACGGTAGGAGAACAGAGAATCTGCATCCGGACCACGGTACGGGCTGGACATCAGGCTCACCACGCCGAACGCGCCGAGGCTGCTGAACAGGTAGCCGGCCAGATACACGCCCACGGTTTCCATCGACATCTCGCCGCTTTGCAGCGCAATCAGCGCCACCAGCAGGTAGCCCAGATGAGAGATAGAGGAGTAGCCCAGCAGACGCTTGATGTTGGTCTGGCTCAGCGCCATCAGGTTACCGAAGATGATGGAAACGAAGGCGATAATGCCCAGCACCACGCGAACCGCTTCGCTGTCGCCCACCGGCGCGTACAGGAACAGACGCATCACCACGCCGAAGATAGCGATTTTGCTCGCCGTCGCCAGGAAGGTAGAGACCGGCGCGGGTGCGCCCTGGTATACGTCTGGCGTCCACAGGTGGAACGGAACCAGAGACAGCTTGAAGCCAAGGCCAACAATCATCATGCCCAGACCCGCCAGCAGCAGCGGCTCGTGCAGCATGTCGTCTCCGAGGCTCTTGCCGAGCGCCATGAAGGAGAGGTTACCCGTCTGTGCGTACAGCAGCGCGATACCGAACAGGAGGAACGACGACGCGGCAGCGGACAGAATGGTGTACTTGATTGCCGCTTCCAGAGAACGCTTCTGGCGGAAGGCGTAGCCTATCAGGCCGAACAGCGGCAGAGAGATCAGCTCAATACCTAGGAACAGCGCGGCCAGATGGTTCGCATTCGCCAGCAGAATGCCGCCCAGTGCGGCAATCAGTACCAGCAGGTAAAACTCTTCTTTGTTGTCGTTGTAGCCTTCGAGCCACGGGTACGCAAAGGTACAGGTTGCCAGGCTCGCCAGCAGCACCAGACCGGTGTAGAGCATGGCGTAGCCGTCAACGCGCATCAGCGGCGTGACGTCCATCGCTCCCGCCTGGCCAACAAACCAGAGGGAGACTAACGCAGCGTTCAGACCCAGAACGGACAGGGTCGCATTCAGGAAGTGATTGCGTCGCCACGCAATGGAGAGCATCACAACCACCACCGTCAATCCGACGATCAGCAGCGGTAGCAGCGCGATCAGTTGTTGTGGAGTTATTGTCATGGCGAATTACGGCCTTGTAGTAGAAGCAGAATTAACAAACCACTGCTGGATATTACCCATCGCGGAGTGCGAGGTATCCAGAATCGGCTGCGGATAGAAGCCCAGCAGCACCAGCAGTACGACCAGCAGCAGGATGATGAACAGCTCGCGCAGCGACATCCCCGGCAGTTCTTTTGCAGCAATTTCGCTCTTCGCTTTACCGAAGTAAGCGCGATGCAGCATCGCCAGCGAGTACACGGAAGCGAACACCAGACCAAAGGTGGAGATGACGGTGATCATCGGAACCACTTTGAAGCTGCCGAACAGGATCATAAATTCGCCGACGAAGTTACCGGTACCCGGCATCCCCAGGGTGGCAACCGCGAAGAACATGGAAAGCGCTGGCAGCCACTTCATTTTGCCCCACAGGCCGCCCATCATACGCATGTCGCGGGTATGCAGGCGTTCGTACAGCTGACCGCACAGGATGAAGAGACCCGCAGCGGACAGACCGTGCGCAATCATCTGAATCACCGCACCCTGGTACGCCAGCTGGCTGCCGGTGTAAATAGCAATCAGCACGAAGCCCATGTGGGAAACGGAGGTGTAAGCAATCAGACGTTTGATGTCGTACTGCGTGAAGGCCATCCACGCGCCGTAGAAGATACCGATCACACCCAGCCACATGGCAATCGGTGCGAACTCCGCGGAGGCGTTCGGGAACAGCGGCAGGGAGAAACGCAGCAGACCGTAGGCCGCGGTTTTAAGCAAGATACCCGCCAGGTCAACGGAACCCGCCGTCGGTGCCTGAGAGTGCGCGTCTGGCAGCCAGCCGTGCAGCGGTACCACCGGCATTTTCACCGCGAAGGCGATGAAGAAGCCCAGCATCAGCAGGTATTCCACGCCGTGGGACATCGGCGTCTTAAGCAGGTCTTCATAGTTGAAGGTCCAGACGCCGGTCGCGTTGTAGTGCACGAACACCAGCGCCAGGATAGCAATCAGCATCACCAGACCGCTCGCCTGGGTGTAGATGAAGAACTTGGTTGCCGCCGTGATACGCGTTTTACCGTCGGAGGCCTTGTGGCCCCACAGCGCGATCAGGAAGTACATCGGCACCAGCATCATCTCCCAGAAGAAGAAGAACAGGAACATGTCGATGGCCAGGAACACGCCGATAACGCCGCCCAGGATCCACATCAGGTTCAGGTGGAAGAAGCCCTGGTATTTTTCGATTTCACGCCAGGAACACAGTACCGCCAGAACGCCGAGCAGGCCGGTCAGCACCACCATCAGCAGCGACAGACCGTCAATGGCCAGGTGGATCGTAATGCCGAAACGCGGGATCCACGGCAGAATGAACTCAGACTGCCACTGCGGAAGCCCCGCAGACTGGGTCAGTGAGTAGCCACCCTGCAACCAGAGTTGCAGGCCAAGCGCGAGCGTCAATCCCATGGTAATCAGCGCGATCCAGCGCGGCATCTTCACGCCAAAGCGTTCAGTCTGCCAGCACAGGAAGCCGCCGATGAAGGGAATTAATATTAGCCAGGGTAGTAACATGGCGATTTATATTCCTTTTTAAGGCCCCCAACAGGGGCCTGATTTTCAACGAATTCGAATAAAATTCACTTAACGATCAACGCAACACCATCAGCAGCGCCAGTACGACAACCGCACCGATGCTCATGGACGCCACATACCAGCGCAGATAACCGTTCTCGCTGAACAGCAGGCCTTTACCTGCGAAGCGAGAGAGGATCGCCGGGATGTTCATCAGGCTGTTCAGCGGGTCGCGCTTCAGCAGCCACGCAATGCCCAGGAACGGCTTAACGAAGATCATGTCGTACAGCCAGTCGAAGCCCCACGCGTTGTACCACCAGGTGCTCAGCAGACGGCCTGGTGCACTGTTGGCAACGGCAGTCACCAGCGTGCGTTTACCCAGCCACAGCCATGCAGCAATCAGGATGCCCGCAATTGCGACCACGCCGGAGGTAATTTCAAGCGTCAGAACGCGACCGTGCTCAAGCTCGGTTGTCGCCGGCAGTACGCCCTGCAGCGGTGGCACAATCATCGCGCCAACGAAGGTGGACAGTACCAGCAGCACAATCAGCGGCAGGTGATGGGTGATCCCCTTCCCTGCGTGAGCGTGAATTTGTTCTTTACCGTGGAATACGATGAAAATCATACGGAAGGTATACAGGGAGGTCATGAACGCACCGACCAGACCCGCAACCATCAGATTGATATGACCATTCGCCATGGCACCCGCAAGGATTTCGTCCTTACTGAAGAAGCCCGCGGTAATCAGCGGCAGTGCCGCCAGCGCCGCGCCGCCCACCAGGAAGCAGACATAAACCAGCGGGATGGACTTACGCAGTCCGCCCATCCTGAAGATATTCTGCTCGTGGTGGCAGGCCAGGATCACCGAACCGGATGAGAGGAACAGCAGCGCTTTAAAGAACGCGTGCGTCATCAGGTGGAAAATGGCCGCGTCCCACGCCTGAACGCCCAGCGCCAGGAACATGTAGCCAATCTGGCTCATGGTGGAGTACGCGAGAACGCGCTTGATGTCGGTCTGGACCAGCGCGGCAAAGCCTGCCAGCACCAGCGTCACCGCACCAACGATACCCACCAGATGCAGAATCTCAGGCGTCATCAGGAACAGGCCATGGGTACGCGCAATCAGGTAAACACCGGCGGTCACCATGGTTGCGGCGTGGATCAGCGCAGAGACCGGGGTTGGACCCGCCATCGCGTCGGCCAGCCATGTCTGAAGCGGCAGCTGCGCGGATTTACCCACGGCACCACCCAGCAGCATCAGCGTCGCCCACCACAGCATGTTATTGCCTGCTTCGAAGTGCGCCGGCGCCAGTTCCACCATTTCGCGGAAGTTCAGCGTGCCCAGTTCGTTGTAGAGAATGAACAGCGCGAACGCGAGGAAGACGTCACCCACGCGGGTCACGACGAACGCTTTCATGGCCGCTGCGCCATTCTTCGGATCGGTGTAGTAGAAGCCGATCAGCAGGTAAGAGCACAGGCCCACGCCTTCCCAGCCCAGATACATCAGCAGCAGGTTATCGGCCAGGACCAGAACCACCATGCTGGCGATAAACAGGTTGGTGTAGGCGAAGAAGCGGGAGTATCCCTCTTCACCGCGCATATACCAGGAGGCGAACATGTGGATCAGGAAGCCCACGCCGGTGACCACGGAGAGCATGGTCAGAGACAGACCATCCAGCACCAGGTTAAAACCGATGTTAAAGTTACCGACCGACATCCAGTTCCACAGCGGCACGCTGAAGGCCTGACGCCCGTTGTTAAAGAAGTCGACACCCGCATATGCCGTCACCAGAGCAGCCAGGCCAACAGAGCCCATGCCGACGGTGGCAGACAGATTTTCAGACCAGCGGCCGCGCGAGAACGACAGCAGCAGGTAGCCAATTAGCGGAAAAATAATGGTTAAGGCAAGCATGTTCATCCACGCAACTCACTTACTGAATCGATGTTCAGGTTCTGGCGGCGACGATGGAGCTGCAGCAACAGCGCCAGGCCAATACTCGCTTCGGCAGCCGCGAGGCTGATGGCGAGAATGTACATCACCTGACCATCGGTCTGGCCCCAGTAGCTACCGGCGACCACAAAGGCCAGCGCGGAAGCGTTAATCATGATTTCCAGACCAATCAGCATAAACAGCAGATTGCGGCGGATAACCAGACCGGTTAAGCCCAGAACGAATAAAATCGCAGCGAGGATCAGTCCATGTGTTAAGGGGATCATGCGCGCTCCTCCGTTTTTCTTTTCGCGCGGTCGTCGGTGCGGTTGCTCAGCACCTCGCCAGAACGCTCTTCGCGTCCGACGTGGAAGGCGACAACCAGACCCGCCAGCAGCAGCATTGAAGCCAGTTCAACCGCCAGAACGTATGGGCCAAAGAGCGTGATACCGACCTCTTTAGCGCCGATCGGCGTACCGTCGATACCCTGGTCGTTGACGCCGAGAATGGCGTAAACAATCACCGCCAGCATGATGGCCGACAAAATTGCCGGGCCAATCCACACCTGCGGTTTTAACCACTGACGTTCCTGCTCAATTTCAGAGCCGCCCAGGTTCAGCATCATCACCACGAACACGAACAGCACCATAATGGCCCCGGCGTAGACGATGATTTCCAGCGCGCCCGCAAAGTGCGCGCCCAGCGCGAAGAACACCCCGGAAATGGCCAGCAGCGAGATGATTAAATACAGCAGCGCATGCACCGGATTGGTGTGCGTAATCACTCGTAGCGTAGCCAGGATGGCGATAAGGCCACAGATATAAAAAGCGAATTCCATTGCCCTCTCCTTACGGTAACAGGCTCTTGACGTCGATAGGCTTAGCTTCGTTCTCTGCTTCGCCCTTATCTTTGCCGTCGATTGCCATACCCGCCATCCGGTAGAAGTTATATTCCGGGTATTTGCCCGGACCGGAAATCAGCAGATCCTCTTTCTCGTACACCAGATCCTGACGCTTGTACTCACCCAGCTCGAAGTCTGGAGTCAGCTGAATCGCCGTGGTTGGGCACGCTTCTTCGCACAGGCCGCAGAAGATGCAGCGTGAGAAGTTGATGCGGAAGAACTCAGGATACCAGCGGCCGTCTACCGTCTCTGCTTTTTGCAGAGAGATACAGCCGACCGGGCACGCTACCGCACACAGGTTACAGGCAACGCAGCGCTCGGAACCGTCCGGGTCGCGCGTCAGCACGATACGGCCACGGTAGCGCGGCGGCAGATATACCGGCTCTTCCGGGTACATCCGGGTTTCGCGTTTGGCAAACGCGTGCAGGCCGATCATCCAGATACTGCGTACCTGGGTGCCGAAACCTACCAATAATTCTTTTAAGGTCATGGTCTATAGCCCCTTATGGCTGCTGCCAGAGAATGACAGCCGCCGTTACCAACAAGTTGACGAGCGTCAGCGGCAGGCACACTTTCCAGCCGAAGGACATTACCTGGTCATAACGCGGACGCGGTAACGCTGCGCGAATCAAAATGAACATCATCATGAAGAACGCGGTTTTCAGCGCGAACCAGATGACCGGCGGTAAGAACGGGCCATGCCAGCCACCAAAGAACAGCGTTACCATCAACGCGGAAATGGTGACGATACCGATGTACTCGCCCACGAAGAACAGACCGAACTTCATGCCGGAATATTCAATGTGGTAACCGTCGGCCAGTTCCTGTTCGGCTTCTGGCTGGTCAAACGGGTGACGGTGACACACCGCCACGCCCGCGATAGCAAAGGTAATAAACCCAAAGAACTGCGGGATAACGTTCCAGATGTCGGCCTGGTTGTTGACGATGTCGGTCATGTTAAATGAACCGGCCTGCGCCACCACGCCCATCAGGGAGAGCCCCAGGAACACCTCGTAGCTCAGGGTCTGCGCGGAAGCACGCATCGCACCCAGCAGCGAGTATTTGTTGTTACTGGACCAGCCTGCGAACAGCACCGCGTAAACCGCGAGGCCTGCCATCATCAGGAAGAACAGAATGCCGATGTTCAGGTCAGCCACCACCCAGGTCGGGCTGACCGGAACGATAGCAAACGCCAGCAGCAGCGAGGTGAAGGCGATCATCGGTGCCAGAGTAAAGATCACGCGATCCGAGAAGCGCGGAACCCAGTCCTCTTTAAAGAACATCTTGATCATGTCCGCGACCAGCTGGAGTGAACCACCCCAGCCCACGCGGTTCGGTCCGTAACGGTTCTGGAACAGACCGAGAAGACGACGTTCACCAAAGCTCATGAACGCACCGCAGGTGACCACCACCAGCAGAATCACAACCGCTTTCAGAATGCTCAGCAGGATGTCGATAAGATCCGGCGTTAACCAACTCATGCTTGTGCCTCCTGCAGGTTATCAAGGTGCGCACCCGCCAGTACCGGCGCGATGCCTGGCATACCCATCGGCAGACCAACCTGCCCTGCTGTCAGGCTTTCAGAGATAATCAGCGGCAGGCTGATTGTCTGGCCGTCGTAGCTAAAGGCAACGTTCGCGCCCGCGTTAACGCCAAGCTTCGCGGCATCCGCCGGGTTGAGCTTGATGTACGGCTGCGGCATGCGCTGCTGGAATACCGGTGAACGCTGGGACATTTCGTCGCTACCAAACAGATGGTAGTACGGCGCAATACGCCAGTGCCCTTCCTGCGCCTGGAAGCTCGCCGGAACGGTGGTGAAGAAGTCCAGACCGGTTTCGGAGGCTTCAATCAGACGCACGCCCGGATCGCCGTGGCGCAGGGAGCCGCCCACTTCAGCCTGGAACTTGTTCCATGCCTGCGGGGAGTTCCAGCCCGGCGCCCATGCAAACGGGATTTGCGAACGCGGCGCGGACGGCTGGTTGTTCCCTTCCATGGAGAAGGCGAACATGGTGTCTTTATCCTGCGGCTGGCGCGGTTCGTGCACGCTGATGTTGGCGCGCATTGCGGTACGGCCGCTGTAACGGTGCGGTTCACGCGCCAGCTTCTGGCCGCGAATGCGGAAGCTTGCTTCAGGCGCGGCATCTTTAATGCCCGCCAGCTGAGGCAGTTTTTCGACTACCGCATCGATAACGTGGTCGAGCTGCGTCCAGTCCACCTCGCGGCTCTGCACGGTGCTGTGCAGGGAGTGCAGCCAGCGCCAGCTTTCCAGCATGATGGTGTTGCTGTCGTAGTACGCCGGGTCATAAACCTGGAAGAAACGCTGCGCGCGGCCTTCGTTGTTGATCACCGTACCGTCGCTTTCTGCGAAGCTTGCCGCAGAGAGCACCAGGTGCGCTTTGTCCATAATCGCGGTGCGCTGATGGTCAATCACCATCACCAGCGGCGCTTTGGAGAGCGCGGCGTCAACGCGTGCGGCAGACGCGTGGCGATGCAGATCGTTTTCCAGCACCACAACGGCGTCGGCGGCACCGGATTCCAGTTCGCTTAACGCTTCTTCCAGCGATCCGCCGCCAATCATGCCCAGACCGATGCTGTTCACGGCACGGGCAATCATGGTCACACCGACGTCCGCACCGCGGCCCTTCAGGGCTTTGGCAACGTTCGCTGCGGCCTGAATGATCTCGGCGCTTCCGGCGTTGGTCCCGGAGATAATCAGCGGCTTTTTCGCCCCCGCCAGCGCCTGAACAATCACGTCGACCTTGTTTTGCAGGTCGCGATCCAGCTCAACGGCCGGAGAGTTGCCGTCCAGCGCGTGGGCAATGGCAAAGCCAAGGCGCGCCTGATCTTCAACCGGCGCGCAGTAGGTCCACGCGGCGATGTCGTCCAGACGGGTATTGTCAACGTTAGTCACAAACAGGGGATGCTTCGCGCGCTGGCCGATGTTGAGGATTGCCGCAATCTGCCAGTCGGCCACCTTCTGCGCGGCTGCCATTTCACGCGCTTTACCCTTCACCGCCTGGCGAACCGCCAGAGCCGCGCGAGCGCCGGTCTGAGTCAGGTCTTCACCCAGCACCAGAACCGCATCGTAGGATTCGATTTCGCGCAGCGCAGGAGTGTGAATACCGCCTTCACGCAGCACCTTCAGCACCAGCTGGAGACGTTCCTGTTCGCCCTGGGCGATACCGGTATAGAAGTTTTCCGCCCCAACCAGCTCGCGCAGCGCGAAGTTGCTTTCGATGCTGGCGCGCGGGGAGCCGATACCGATCACTTTCTTCGACTGGCGCAGAATATCCGCGGCGCCCTGCATCGCCTGCTCGGCGTTGAGGGTGATGACGTCGTCGCCACGGCGCTGAACCGGCTGACGCGGACGGTCCTTCAGGTTCACATAGCCATAGCCGAAACGACCGCGGTCGCACAGGAAGTAGTGGTTAACGGTACCGTTGTAGCGGTTTTCGATGCGACGCAGTTCGCCGTAGCGCTCGCCCGGGCTGGTGTTACAGCCCAGCGAACACTGCTGGCAGATGCTTGGCGCAAACTGCATGTCCCACTTACGGTTGTAGCGCTCGGAGTGCGTTTTATCCGTGAATACGCCGGTCGGACAGATTTCTACCAGGTTACCGGAGAATTCGCTCTCAAGCGTACCGTCTTCCGGACGACCAAAGTAGACGTTGTCATGCGCGCCATACACGCCCAGATCCTGGCCGTCTGCGTAATCTTTGTAGTAACGCACGCAGCGGTAGCAGGCGATGCAGCGGTTCATTTCGTGAGAGATGAACGGCCCCAGATCCTGGTTACGGTGGGTACGCTTGGTAAAGCGATAGCGACGGAAGCTGTGACCGGTCATGACGGTCATATCCTGAAGGTGGCAGTTACCGCCCTCTTCGCAAACCGGACAGTCGTGCGGGTGGTTGGTCATCAGCCACTCCACCACGCTTTCGCGGAACTGTTTGGCTTCTTCGTCATCAATCGAAATAAAGGTGCCTTCGGCGGCTGGCGTCATACAGGACATCACCAGGCGACCACGCGTGTCTTCCGCGTTTTGATATTGCTTCACCGCACACTGGCGGCAAGCACCGACGCTGCCCAGCGCCGGATGCCAGCAAAAGTACGGAATATCGAGGCCAAGAGACAGACAAGCTTCCAGCAGGTTGTCCGCCCCGTTGACTTCGTATTCTTTGCCGTCTACATGAATCGTAGCCATTAGCATGCTTCCAGTTGTCTCGAATTGCTTCGAGCGTTAATCAAAATTCGTTTCCCCTCACCCCTGCCCTCTCCCCAAAGGGGCGAGGGAGAAAAGCGGCTCCGGCTCATCCCCTCTCCCCTCCGGGGAGAGGGTTAGGGTGAGGGGTAAAAAATCACCAGCGTGCTTTAAGCAGGTTCGGCTGAATACCATTGATAGAATGGGTATTGCTGAACGGCTGCTTAATGCCTGCTTCGAATTCGTCGCGGAAATATTTTATCGCGCTCTGCAGCGGCTCGACGGCACCCGGTGCGTGGGCACAGAAGGTTTTGCCTGGGCCTAAGAATCGACACAGTTGCTCAAGCGTCTCGATATCGCCAGGCTGACCTTCGCCGCGTTCGATTGCACGCAGGATCTTCACGCTCCACGGCAGACCGTCACGGCACGGCGTACACCAGCCGCAGGACTCGCGGGCGAAGAACTCTTCCAGGTTACGCACCAGCGACACCATGCCGATCTCGTGGTCGACGGCCATCGCCAGCGCCGTACCCAGACGGCTGCCTGCTTTACCAATGCTTTCGAATTCCATCGGCAGGTCAAGGTGGGCTTCGGTCAGGAAGTCGGTCCCTGCCCCACCCGGCTGCCAGGCTTTGAATTTCAGACCATCGCGCATGCCGCCCGCGTAGTCTTCAAGAATTTCGCGTGCGGTGGTACCGAACGGCAGTTCCCAGACGCCAGGGTTTTTCACGCGACCAGAGAAGCCCATCAGCTTGGTGCCGGCATCTTTACTTGAAGAGATGCCCTGATACCACTCCACGCCGTTGGCGAGGATCGCCGGAACGTTGCACAGGGTTTCGACGTTGTTCACACAGGTCGGTTTACCCCACACGCCGGAGCTTGCCGGGAAAGGCGGCTTGGAGCGCGGGTTCGCACGACGGCCTTCCAGGGAGTTAATCAGCGCGGTTTCTTCACCGCAGATATAGCGCCCTGCGCCGGTGTGCACGAACAGCTCGAAGTCAAACCCGGTGCCCAGGATGTTTTTACCCAGCAGGCCGGCTTCGGTGGCTTCGGCAATCGCGCGACGCAGGTTTTCTGCCGCTTCGATGTACTCACCGCGCAGGAAGATGTAGCCACGGTACGCTTTCAGCGCGAACGCGGAGATCAGCATGCCTTCCACCAGCAGGTGCGGCAGCTGCTCCATCAGCAGACGGTCTTTATAGGTACCCGGCTCCATTTCATCGGCGTTACACAGCAGGTAACGAATGTTCATGGATTCATCTTTTGGCATCAGGCTCCACTTCAAACCGGTGGAGAAGCCCGCGCCGCCGCGGCCTTTCAGACCAGACTCTTTGACCGCGTTGACGATCTCGTCCGGCGCCATGCCGCCGAGGGCTTTACGCGCCCCGGCATAGCCGTTTTTGCTCTGGTATTCGTCGAGCCATACCGGCTGTTTGTCATCGCGCAGACGCCAGGTCAGCGGATGCGTCTCAGCAGTACGAATTACAGTTTTCATTTGTACTGCTCCAGCAGGTCAGGAATCGCTTCCGGCGTCAGATGGCTGTGAGTGTCCTCATCAATCATCATGGTCGGCCCCTTGTCGCAGTTACCCAGGCAGCAGGTTGGCAGCAGAGTAAAGCGACCATCGAACGTGGTCTGGCCCGGCTTGATATTGAGCTTCTTCTCAATTGCAGCCTGAATGCCCTGATAGCCGGTAATGTGGCAGACAACGCTGTCACAGTAGCGGATCACATGGCGGCCTACCGGCTGACGGAAGATCTGGCTGTAGAACGTGGCTACGCCTTCTACGTCACTCGCCGGAATACCCAGCACTTTTGCGATCTCGTAGATCGCCCCATCCGGCACCCAGCCACGCTGTTTCTGTACGATTTTCAGCGCTTCAATGGACGCCGCACGCGGGTCTTCGTAGTGGTGCATCTCGTGCTCAATGGCGGCACGCTCTGCTTCACTCAGCTCAAAAGCCTCGGTTTGTGGTTGTTGATTCTCGTGCATAATTAGCGGTCCACATCTGACATAACAAAATCGATACTACCCAGATACACAATCAGGTCAGAGACCAGGCTGCCGCGGATGGCGGAAGGGATCTGCTGAAGGTGCGCAAAGCTCGGCGTACGCACGCGGGTACGGTAGCTCATGGTGCTGCCGTCGCTGGTCAGGTAGTAACTGTTAATACCCTTGGTCGCTTCAATCATCTGGAAGGATTCTTGTGCCGGCATGACCGGACCCCAGGAAACCTGCAGGAAATGGGTGATCAGGGTTTCGATATGTTGCAGCGTGCGCTCTTTCGGCGGCGGCGTCGTCAGCGGGTGATCCGCCTTGAACGGGCCTTCCGGCATGTTGTTGAGGCACTGCTCGAGGATGCGCAGACTCTGGCGCAGCTCTTCCACTTTCAGCATCACGCGGGTGTAGCAGTCGGAAACGCCGCCGCCAACCGGGACTTCAAAGTCGAAGTTCTCGTAGCCAGAGTAAGGACGGGCTTTACGCACGTCGAAATCAATACCGGTTGCGCGCAGGCCAGCACCTGTGGTCCCCCACTCCAGCGCCTCTTTCGCGCCGTAGGCAGCAACGCCCTGGGAACGGCCCTTCAGGATGGAGTTACGCAGCGCGGCTTTCTCGTAAGAGGCCAGACGCTTCGGCATCCAGTCGAGGAACTCACGCAGCAGGCGGTCCCAGCCGCGCGGCAGGTCGTGTGCCACACCGCCGATACGGAACCAGGCCGGGTGCATACGGAAACCGGTAATCGCTTCCACCAGATCGTAAATTTTCTGACGATCGGTAAAGGCGAAGAAGACCGGGGTCATCGCGCCGACGTCCTGAATGAACGTGGAGATGTACAGCAGGTGGCTGTTAATACGGAACAGTTCAGACAGCATGACGCGGATCACGTTAACGCGATCCGGCACGGTGATGCCTGCCAGTTTCTCAACGGCCAGCACGTACGGCATTTCGTTTACGCAGCCGCCGAGGTACTCGATACGGTCGGTATACGGAATGTAGCTGTGCCAGGACTGACGCTCGCCCATCTTCTCGGCACCACGGTGGTGGTAGCCGATGTCAGGAACGCAGTCGACAATCTCTTCGCCGTCAAGCTGAAGAATAATACGGAACGCACCGTGCGCGGACGGGTGGTTTGGACCGAGGTTGAGGAACATGAAGTCCTCGTTTTCGGTACCGCGTTTCATGCCCCAGTCTTCCGGCTTGAAGGTCAGCGCTTCCATCTCCAGATCCTGCTTGGCTTTAGTCAGCTCAAACGGATCGAATTCGGTTGCACGGGCCGGATAGTCTTTACGCAGCGGGTGGCCGGTCCAGGTCTGCGGCATCATGATGCGCGTCAGATGCGGGTGGCCGTCAAAGGTCATGCCGAACATTTCCCAGGTTTCACGCTCGTACCAGTTGGCGTTCGGGAAAAGTTTGGTGATCGTCGGCAGATGCATGTCGTTTTCAGACAATGCCACCTTGAGCATGATATCCGTGTTGCGGTCTATTGAGATCAGGTGGTAGAAAACGGAAAAATCCGCAGCAGGGAGGCCCTGGCGGTGCGTTCTGAGACGTTCGTCCATGCCGTGTAAGTCAAACAGCATGACGTAAGGCTTTGGCAATTTCTTGAGGAAATCGACCACTTCCAGTAATTGCTCACGCTTCACCCAAACAACGGGTACCCCGGTGCGGGTGGCCTGAACAGTAAAGGCATCCGGCCCAAAACGGTTGCGCAGTTCGCCAATGACGGGGTCATCGAGATGATCCCGGGTCTGCCAGGCGGCTTCTTGCGCGGTTAAGTCGGTCATATTGTTCACCATTGCAAATGGTCCGTGGTGACTGTTAAGCCTGGCTTCGCGCTATTTGAGTAGTGATATGCGAAGGTGTTCTCCAGGCCCACAGGCGCAAATTAAATTTCGTCAGGCGTACGCAGGTTGGTGACGGCAATACGTTCACCACGTTTACGCTCGCGCTCAGACTGCATGTTCGCGCGATAGACACCCTGATCGCCAACAACCCATGAGAGCGGGCGGCGTTCTTTACCAATGGACTCCTGGAGCAGCATCAGCGCCTGCATATAGGCTTCCGGACGCGGCGGGCAGCCAGGAATGTAAACATCCACCGGAATGAACTTATCAACGCCCTGCACAACGGAATAAATGTCGTACATACCGCCCGAGTTTGCACATGCCCCCATGGAGATAACCCATTTTGGCTCCAGCATCTGGTCATACAGACGCTGTATAACAGGCGCCATCTTGGTAAAGCAGGTGCCGGCGACCACCATCAGGTCAGCCTGACGCGGGGAAGCACGCAGTACCTCGGCTCCAAAACGCGCAACGTCATGCACCGCAGTGAATGACGTCACCATTTCAACGTAGCAGCAAGAAAGGCCAAAGTTGTATGGCCAGATGGAGTTCTTACGACCCCAGTTGACCATGTCGTGCATGGCATGCTCGAGCTTGCCCATGTACACGCTTTTGTTGACTTCTTGCTCCAGGGGGTCGGTTACGATCTCCTGTTTTTGCAGGGGGTAACGGTCATTCTCACCGTTAGGATCTATGCGGGTGAGCGTATAATCCATCTTATTGCCTCGCTGTTACTGCTGACGATTAGAGATACTGTTTTCCAGGTTGATGTGTTCACGGCGTGAACGCACAGGTGTCCAGTCCAGCGCGCCAATACGCACCAGATAAACCAGACCGGCCAGTAACACTAAAATGAAAATTGCGGCCTCGACAAAGCCCACCCAACCACTTTCGCGAATCGAGGTAGACCACGCGAAGAGGTAAAGCGCTTCCACGTCGAAGATGACGAAGAACATGGCTACCAGGTAGAACTTGGCAGACAGGCGTAAGCGAGCGGTACCTACTGAATCAATACCTGATTCGAAAGGTGTGTTTTTGTGCCTTGCGCGGGCGCGACCGCCCAGGAACCAGCCGCCGACTAACATCAGGCAGCACAGGCCAATGGCTACAATAAGAAAGATTGCGAATGCCCAGTGATGAGCGATGACTTCTGTGGATGTTGACATACTCATTGCTTACTCATCAAAAGTGATACCGACGACACTGCTCTTGCTGGCAGATGGGCATCACATCGATTCATGGGGAGGAACAAATAACCTTACACTAACTGTCTGAAATGAGACATAGACAGCAAAATGATGGGGTTTTTTACTCCTTTCTATAACCTTTTGTCAACTTTAACAAAGGTTTCTTCACATTAAATTACATCGTGCGATTCTCATTAACAAAACATGCCCTTTAACCCTGGTGGCCAGGTGACTTTACGTCAAATGCATCTTGTTGAATCGTGTCCGTTTTGGAAGTAAAAAAAATAACCCTCCTATTTTGACAGGATTTGCCAACGATTCCTCCCCCCAAATAGGAGTATTTTCTTGATCTGAGACACGCTTTTGTTAATTCAATCAAAAAAACAGCAACATATTTCCTGTTTTTTTAACATCGACGGGGGTTGAGGGAAGTTAGAACGGCCATCGTTTACATCTTAACCAAAAGCATATGCTGCGTTGATAAATAACGGGTATTTCACTTATCCACACTGCGCTCGCGGTTATGATTAGCAAAAAAAAACCACTCCATGAAAAAATCATGCGAGTGGCTCTTTTTTGCACTTACATTTTGTTACGAGAATTTTGAGGGAACGATCACTCAAAATCCCCTTCCACGATCAGGGGATTGCCCCCTCCTTCGGGAGTAACATGCGCGTACTGCCACGGATTATGGTAGTTTTCCATCGCCTCGAACACCACTTTCGCCAGCTCGTTGTTGCTGGCGGCGTTATGGCAAAGCAGGTACTCCGTATCCGGTAACGATGGCAGGCCATCGGATTTACCCAGAACGCGCAGATCCGGGCTCATCATCTCAACCGGACGGGCCGTTACGCCAAGTCCAGCCTTCACCGCGGCCCGCACGGCGGGAAGCGTGGATGCCACGTACGCCAGACGCCAGGGAATATTGGCTTCGTTAAGCGCGGCCAGCACCATATCGCGGAACGGGCTGGGATCGTCCAGCAGGACCAGGGGTATTGGCTCACCCTGTTGCAGTACATACTCCGCCGCACAGTACCAGTGCGTGGGAGAGGTACGCAGCGTCAGGCAGTCAAACTGACCGGGCCGATGCGTGGTGACCACCAAGTCAACCTCGTTCTCTTTCAGCATCTCAACGATAAAAGCATTACGTTTAACGCTAACGTCCAACGCAAGCTTCGGATAAACCGAGCTAATACGATTGAGAAGGAAAGGTAAAATGGTATCCGCTGATTCATCCGATGCCCCTAATGTTAACACTCCCTGAAGGTTGCTAAACATTAAAGACATACAAGCTTCATCATTAAAGCGCAGTATCTTTCTGGCATAACCCAGAAGCTGTATACCATGTTCCGTTAAAAGCTTATTACGCCCATGGCGCGCAAAAAGCTCTTTACCAACCAGTTGTTCCAGCCGCTGCATTTGCTGGCTCACGGCGGACTGGGTACGGCAAACTGCGGCAGCAGCTGCTGCAAAAGTGTTGAGATCGGCGACCGCAACAAACGTTCTCAGCAGATCGAGGTCGAGATTCATTATCGGACGATTTGCATTTATCATATCTTTTCACTTTCAGGTTGCTCGTACGGAGCTGCCCGGGTTTAAGCTGTGTGTAACAGTTAAGCAATTCCTTCTGAAGAGTTTCCCTCGCATCCCGGCCCGGCAGACTGCCTGACAGATAGTTATTGTACTGCGGTATATCAACGGTCAGAAATCACGTTTCATGACGTTATTTTTATTCTCTTGCGCTCAGGATATTTCGCTGTCTGAAGGTAGATGTAAATTCCATATAGGGTAAGACAGGTTTTCTGCTATCTATATCGCAGCGTTGTCAGCGCAGCAAGATGTAACTCACCCAATTCAGCCAGAGATAACTTCAACAATAACAATCGATTAATATAGGAAAGCAGAATCCGATATACGTAACAGGCGTATCGCGCAACCGCTTTCCCGAAACACATCTTAACCCAAATCCACTATATTTATAAGTCTTATTGCAATATTACAGATTTACCGCCACCGATAAGCCGCTAAACTCTTTTTATTAAAATTAACGAAAGTTGCATTTTCGTCGTTAATAATAAATAAAGTTTAATTTAGATTCAGTTCAATCATTAATATCGCTTAACATTAATTTCACATGAGTAACTTCTAACCTGGCTTTGCTAATAAGGCAATGCGTATCTTAGCATTCAGGTTTTACGAAAGGTCACGCCCGGCGACTAACGCCTCCTCCCCAATCGACTTTTAATTTACGTCAGCACAATATTCACATTTATTTTAAATTTTCAGCATAAAAATCCTAACATTTGCCTGTATAGCGATAAATTCAGGAACCCGATCGGTCCGCATTCAGCTTAAGAGATCGCAACGGCTCCGTCCTGTTGTACAAAATCTTCTTCTGTGCGCCCTTCAAAACGAAGCGCGGTGGGAGTACATTGTTCCGTGCTAGCTTCCACGGCAGGGAGTAGCAACAATAGCGAAAAGGTTAAAGGTTCATGTCCCCTATCGAAAAATCCAGCAAGCTCGACAACGTCTGTTACGACATCCGTGGCCCGGTTCTTAAAGAGGCTAAACGTCTCGAAGAGGAAGGCAATAAGGTTCTGAAACTCAACATCGGCAACCCCGCGCCATTTGGTTTTGAAGCGCCGGATGAGATCCTGGTGGATGTGATCCGCAACCTGCCAACGGCCCAGGGTTACTGCGATTCAAAAGGGCTTTACTCCGCCCGTAAAGCCATCATGCAGCACTATCAGGCGCGCGGTATGCGCGACGTCACCGTGGAAGATATCTACATTGGCAACGGCGTGTCGGAGCTGATCGTCCAGGCGATGCAGGCGCTGCTGAACAGCGGCGACGAAATGCTGGTTCCCGCGCCGGATTACCCGCTGTGGACGGCTGCGGTGTCGCTGTCCAGCGGCAAGGCGGTCCACTACCTGTGCGACGAATCCTCTGACTGGTTCCCGGATCTGGATGATATTCGCGCCAAAATTACGCCACGCACCCGCGGTATCGTCATCATTAACCCGAATAACCCGACGGGCGCCGTCTACTCAAAAGCGTTGCTGATGGAGATCGTGGAGATCGCCCGCCAGCACAACCTGATCATCTTTGCCGACGAGATTTACGACAAGATCCTGTACGACGCGGCGCAGCACCACTCTATCGCCGCGCTGGCCCCCGACCTGCTGACCGTCACCTTTAACGGCCTGTCTAAAACCTACCGCGTGGCCGGTTTCCGTCAGGGCTGGATGGTGCTGAACGGTCCGAAGAAACATGCGAAGGGCTATATAGAAGGGCTGGAGATGCTGGCATCCATGCGTCTTTGCGCCAACGTACCGGCGCAGCATGCGATCCAGACGGCGCTCGGTGGCTATCAGAGCATCAGCGAGTTCATCGTGCCTGGCGGCCGTCTGTATGAACAGCGCAACCGCGCGTGGGAACTGATCAACGATATCCCGGGCGTCTCCTGCGTGAAGCCAAACGGCGCGCTGTATATGTTCCCGAAAATTGACGCGAAGCGCTTCAACATTCACGACGATCAGAAAATGGTGCTCGACTTCCTGCTACAGGAAAAAGTGCTGCTGGTGCAGGGAACGGCGTTTAACTGGCCGTGGCCGGATCACGTGCGTATCGTGACGCTGCCGCGCGAAGACGATCTCGAAATGGCCATCAGCCGCTTCGGACGCTTCCTGTCCGGGTATCATCAGTAAACTTTCTCGCCTGCCGGGTGGCGCTTCACCTGCCCGGCTTTCAGCATCCGCTAATTTGCATCTTCCCTCCCCTCCCCGCACAATGAAGTCTGTCGCTGTTAAGACGTAAGGTAACCTATGAGTCAGAGTCATTTTTTTGCCCACCTCTCCCGCCTGAAGCTCATCAACCGCTGGCCGCTGATGCGCAACGTGCGCACGGAAAACGTGTCAGAGCACAGTTTGCAGGTTGCCATGGTCGCTCACGCGCTGGCCGCCATTAAGAACCGCAAATTCAACGGGCAGGTGAATGCCGAGCGTATCGCCCTGCTGGCGATGTATCACGATGCTTCGGAAGTGCTGACCGGGGATCTGCCGACGCCGGTGAAATATTTCAACTCGCAGATTGCGCAGGAATATAAGGCCATCGAGAAGATTGCGCAGCAGAAGCTGATTGAAATGGTGCCCGAGGAGCTGCGTGATATCTTCGAGCCGCTTATCGACGAACATCAGTATACGGAAGAAGAAAAGTCCCTGGTGAAGCAGGCCGATGCGCTGTGCGCGTACCTGAAATGCCTGGAAGAGCTATCCGCGGGGAATAACGAGTTCCTGCTGGCGAAAACGCGCCTGGAAAAAACCCTGGCATCCCGCCGCAGCGAGGAGATGGACTACTTTATGCAGGTATTTGTGGCGAGCTTCCATCTGTCGCTGGATGAGATTAGCCAGGACTCCCCGCTATAACGTTTGCCGGGCGGCGTCGTCGCCTGCCCGGCCTGAAGCGCGTGCCCCTGCTTAAAACGGGAATAAGACCGGAATTAACACCACGCACACCAGCATCACCAGCACGGTGAACGGCACGCCAATCTTCACGAAGTCGCTGAATTTATAATTCCCCGGCCCCAGCACCAGCGTATTGACCGGCGAAGAGACCGGCGTCATAAACGCCGCGGACGCCGCCATCGCAACCATCATCGCAAACGGATACGGCGAAACGCCCATCGATTTCGCCATCGCCAGCGCAATAGGCGCCATCAGCACGGCGGTGGCGGTGTTGGAGATAAACAGTCCGATGGTGGCGCACATGACAAACAGGCAGATCATCATCAGATAGGGTCCATAACCGCCGCCCGCGTCCATTAAGCCTTTAACGATCAAATCCACCCCGCCGGTTTTCTGTAGCGCCAGGGCGAAAGGCATCATACCGACAATCAGAATGATGCTCGGCCAGTGAATCGCCTTGTAAGCGCTTTCGGCATCGATACAGCGAAATTTGCCCATTAGCAGGCAGGCAATTATCGCCGCTATGGGATTAGGTATCTCGTCCGTCAGCATCAGGGAGACCATCAGCACCAGGCAGAATATCGCGTGGGGTGCCTGGCTGTGCGCCGGCGACGCGTCGCTCTCCTCAATCGGCATATTCAGCACAACAAAGTCGCGGCCTTTCTGCCCGAGCTGGCTAATTAGTTTCCAGTTGCCAACCACCAGGAAGATATCCCCCAGCAGGAGTGGCTCATCCACTACCGCTCCTTCCAGGGCCACGCCATCGCGCTTCAGTCCCACCACGTTCAGGCCATAGCGGGTGCGAAAGCCGATTTCGCGCACCGTTTTACCCAACAGCTCCGATTCCGGGATCAGTGACACCTCGGCCATGCCGACATCCAGCGCCTGGTCAGAGAAATATTCGCCGCGCAGCACCATCGGCTCCAGCAGCTGTTCGCTACAGAATTCACGCAGGTCCACGTCCGCCGTGGACATATCAATCAGCAGGACATCCCGCGCCCGGAATTCGGATACCCCGTTCACGTTGACAATGACCCGACGAAAGCGACGCCAGCGCTCCACGCCGATCACGTTTGCGCCGTAGCGTTCGCGCAGCCGGAGATCGTCCAGCCGCTGCCCCACCATGGGCGAACCCGGTCGGATGGCCAGACGCCGGGCGCGCCCGGTCAGGCGGTACTCTTTAATCAAATCGCGAAAGGAGCGCCGCTTCCAGCCCTCTCTGGCGTTATCCTGCTTCTCTCCTTTCAGGGCAAAACGGGTGAGCAGCATATAGATAATGCCCATCACCAGCACGACCAGCCCGATCGGCGTAACGCTGAAAAAGCTAAACCCCTCGAGCCCCTCACGGATCAGTTCGCTGTTTACGACCAGGTTCGGCGGCGTCGCCACCAGCGTCATCATGCCGCTGATAAGCCCGGCAAAGCTTAGCGGCATCATCAGGCGCGACGGGGAGATCTGCATTCGCATGCAGACGCTCAGCACCACCGGAATAAAAATAGCGACGACGCCCGTTGAGCTCATAAACGCGCCCAGCCCGGCCACCGTCAGCATCAGGTAAATCAGCATTTTGGTCTCGCTGCTGCCCGCCACCTTGACCAGCCACGCGCCCATCATCGTCGCCACGCCGGTGCGTACCAGCCCGTCGCCGATGATAAACAAGGCGGCAATCAAAATAACGTTGGGATCGCTAAACCCGGAAAAGGCTTCCGGCAGCGAGAGCGTGCCGCTCAGCACGAAGGCGACAATCACGAACAGGGCGATGGCATCCATGCGCACCTTGCCCGTGGCAAAAAGAATGATGGCGATTAACAGCAGGCTCAGGACCCAAATCAGTTCACCGTTCACAACATGTCCTTGTCAGTGGAGGAGAAGCAATTTTGCCATAAAAAAGCCCCAGCAGCGTGGGGCTATATCATGGGATTACATTTTTAGCGAGACGGTTACAATGCCGTCCGGCGTCTTCGAGACGTCGATGGCAGTCAGCGTGTTGAGCACAAAGTCTGCCTCGTTCAGCCGGGGCGATCCCGCCGGAACGTTAACGGCGATGACGTGGCTCCCGGCGTTCAGCCCGGCCAGCACGCCTGCCGCCGCATCTTCCACAACCACGCACTCCGCAGGCGCAAGGCCAAGCAGCTCGGCGCCGAGCAGAAACGCATCCGGTTCCGGCTTGCCGCGCTTCACGCGTTCAGCGGTAATGAACACGTCCGGCGTCGGTAAACCTGCCGCCTTGTGGCGGGCGTGAGCGACGGGAACCGAGCCGGAGGTGACGATAGCCCAGGGGATCTGCGCTTCATTCAGATGCTCAAGCAATTCGCGCGCGCCGGGCAGCGCGGTGATGCCGTCGGTATCGTTGGCCTCAATCTGCTCAAGATAGGTAAACTCCGCCTGGATCTCTTCCTCAGAACGTCCCGCCAGGAAGTGCCGCAATGAGGTAATGGCCTGTTTGCCATGGATGAAATTCAGTACGTCCTGATGGTCGATGCCGTGCCGGTCGGCCCAGTGGCACCACGAGCGTTCAACCACCGGCAGCGAATCCACCAGCGTACCGTCCAGATCAAACAGAAAACCTTTACACTGCACACGCACCTCCGTCAGGCATTAATGATTTGTTGAATTTCGTTGCTGCTTAAGTGGTACTGACGCGGGCAGGCATGCCACGCGCTCAGCATACGCTGATATTTGTCCCACATTGGGGTCTGGGCGTTAAAGCCGTGCGTGCCCGCGTCAAAGTGGGTATAGCGCCCTTCGGTGTTCACCATAAAGCGCACATAGCTCAGATAGCGCGCTTCCGTCGCCGCATCAAAGCCCAGGAACGTCACCCGGCGCTCGTCAATGGCCTGCTGGTCTTTAAGGTTGGTCCAGGACACATGCAGCGCATGGTACATCTCCATGATGTCGATAACGATGCGGCAGGTTTCCTCTTTCAGCTCGCCAAACTCGCGATCCAGTTCGCGCATCTGCAAACCAAAACCACGTTCGACGATGGTCTGCAGGCGGCTGTAGCGCGCAGCGTTATCGGGATCAAGCATAGTCATCATCTTGTACTGGTTAGACAAAATCAGACGTTGAGCATGGGTCATTTCCATCTTTCGACTCCTGTAGCGCATTGCACTGTAAAAAAAAGACACGGTAACGGTGTGTTACTGTGCCTTCTTTTGGTCGTCGTTTCGATGATCAATCACAAGTCATCGAGGAATGTTTTATCAAGTTGTTTAAACGCTCGCTTGAGGGTATCTGCCAGCGCCTGATAGTCCGGCTTGCCTTCCACCGGCGCCAGCGCCTGGCCGGCTTCCTCCAGTTTTCCACGCACTTCATAAAACCAGTGTAAAATAGAAGGCGGAAGCGGCGTAATGGAGCGTTTACCTAACCACCACAGCCCCTGCATCGGCAGGCTTAAGGCAAAGAGCGCAGTCGCAACGGCCGGGCCAAGCTGTCCACCCAGCGCAATTTGCCAGCACAGGGTAAAGACGGCGATCGGGGGCATAAAGCGGATCGCGTAGCGCGTGGCGCGAATGGTGCGGTTTTCAATGAACATGGGCGCGAGGCGCTTTTCCATCGGCCATGTCTTTGCATAATGCTGTCCCCGACGAAACAGGCTAAAAAAGTTAACGGACGGGATTTCGGGTGTCGACATGGCTGTACCTCAACTTCACATATAAAAATTAAAATTTTCGTGCAAAACCACAACAGGCTATGACAACGTTCAAAATATTTTGTCATCGCTACCCCGTATCGGGTATCCTGTGCCAGCCTGATAGGGCCGTAGACGAGAAGCGTTAACTCGTCAAATTATCGCATATTATGCCATTGTCTGAAAAATGTTCAAAATGGCTTAAAATCATAGGTATTTCTTCCATCCTGCCAGAATGTTCGTTTGGCATGATGTTAATCATAAATGTCTGGGTCAGCATGCGTTACGCTTTTAGACTCATTGACGTTTTTTTAGCCACGTATCAATTATAGGTACTTCCATGTCGAGTAAGTTAGTACTGGTTCTGAACTGCGGTAGCTCTTCACTGAAATTCGCCATCATCGATGCGCTCAACGGTGACGAGTACCTCTCTGGTTTGGCCGAATGTTTCCATCTGCCTGAAGCACGTATCAAGTGGAAGATGGACGGCAGCAAACAAGAAGCGGCTTTAGGTGCAGGCGCCGCTCACAGTGAAGCGCTGAACTTTATCGTTAACACTATTCTGGCACAAAAACCAGAACTGTCTGCTCAGCTGACTGCAATTGGTCACCGTATCGTCCACGGCGGCGAAAAATACACCAGTTCCGTGGTGATTGACGACTCTGTGATCCAGGGCATCAAAGACTCTGCGTCTTTCGCACCGCTGCATAACCCGGCTCACCTGATCGGTATCGCTGAAGCACTGAAATCCTTCCCGAATCTGAAAGACAAAAACGTGGCCGTGTTCGATACCGCGTTCCATCAGACCATGCCGGAAGAGTCTTACCTCTATGCCCTGCCATACAGCCTGTACAAAGAGCATGGCGTCCGTCGTTACGGCGCACACGGCACCAGCCACTTCTATGTGACTCAGGAAGCCGCAAAAGTGCTGAACAAGCCGGTTGAAGAAGTGAACATCATCACCTGCCACCTGGGCAACGGTGGTTCTGTTTCTGCTATCCGCAACGGTAAATGTGTTGATACCTCCATGGGTCTGACCCCGCTGGAAGGTCTGGTGATGGGTACCCGTTCCGGTGACATCGACCCGGCGATCATCTTCCACCTGCACGACACCCTGGGCATGAGCGTTGACGACATCAACAAAATGCTGACCAAAGAGTCTGGCCTGCTGGGTCTGACCGAAGTCACCAGCGACTGCCGTTACGTTGAAGATAACTACGAAACCAAAGCAGACGCTAAACGTGCAATGGACGTTTACTGCCACCGTCTGGCGAAGTACATCGGTTCTTACACCGCGCTGATGGAAGGCCGCCTTGACGCAGTTATCTTCACCGGTGGTATCGGTGAGAACGCGGCAATGGTTCGCGAACTGTCCCTGGGCAAACTGGGCGTTCTGGGCTTCGAGGTTGATCACGAGCGTAACCTGGCTGCCCGCTTCGGCAAGTCTGGCTTCATCAACAAAGAAGGCACCCGCCCGGCTATCGTTATCCCAACTAACGAAGAGCTGGTCATCGCGCAAGACGCGTGCCGTCTGACCGCCTGATTCCACACCGCCAGCAATGCTGGCGGTGCTGTTTTGTAGCCCGCCCAACGCGGCGGTAACGAAAGAGGATAAACCGTGTCCCGTACAATTATGCTGATCCCTACCGGAACCAGCGTCGGCCTGACCAGCGTCAGCCTCGGCGTGATCCGTGCTATGGAACGCAAAGGCGTTCGTCTGAGCGTCTTTAAGCCAATCGCCCAGCCTCGCGCCGGTGGCGATGCGCCAGACCAGACCACCACCATCGTTCGCAAAAATTCCAATCTGCCGGCGGCTGAACCGCTGAAGATGAGCCACGTTGAGTCTCTGCTCTCCAGCAACCAGAAAGACGTGCTGATGGAAGAGATCATCGCCAACTATCACGCTAACGCGCAGGACGCTGAAGTGGTGCTGGTTGAAGGCCTGGTCCCGACCCGTAAACACCAGTTTGCCCAGTCCCTGAACTTTGAAATCGCGAAAACCCTGAACGCAGAGATCGTTTTCGTGATGTCTCAGGGCACCGATACCCCAGAGCAGCTGAAAGAGCGTATCGAACTGACGCGCAGCAGCTTTGGCGGTGCGAAAAACACCAGCATCACCGGCGTTATCGTTAACAAACTGAACGCACCGGTTGATGAACAGGGCCGTACGCGTCCTGACCTGTCCGAAATCTTCGACGACTCTTCTAAAGCGAAAGTCATCAAAGTTGACCCGGCTAAACTTCAGGATTCCAGCCCGCTGCCCGTTCTGGGCGCGGTGCCGTGGAGCTTCGATCTGATTGCTACCCGTGCAATCGATATGGCGCGCCACCTGAACGCTACCGTGATCAACGAAGGCGACATCAATACCCGCCGCGTGAAGTCCGTGACCTTCTGCGCGCGCAGCATTCCACACATGCTGGAGCACTTCCGCGCTGGTTCTCTGCTGGTGACCTCCGCAGACCGTCCGGACGTGCTGGTTGCAGCCTGCCTGGCCGCGATGAACGGCGTGGAAATCGGTGCGATCCTGCTGACCGGCGCGTATGAGATGGACCCACGCGTAAGCAAGCTGTGCGAACGCGCGTTCGCCACCGGCCTGCCGGTGTTTATGGTGAACACCAACACCTGGCAGACCTCCCTGAGCCTGCAGAGCTTCAACCTGGAAGTACCGGTTGATGACCACGAGCGTATCGAGAAGGTTCAGGAATACGTTGCTGGCTATATCAACGCAGACTGGATCGAATCCCTGACCGCGACCTCCGAGCGCAGCCGCCGTCTGTCTCCTCCAGCCTTCCGTTACCAGCTGACCGAGCTGGCGCGTAAAGCGGGCAAACGTGTTGTTCTGCCAGAAGGCGACGAACCACGCACCGTTAAGGCGGCCGCTATCTGTGCAGAGCGCGGCATCGCGACCTGCGTGCTGCTGGGTAATCCGGATGAGATTAACCGCGTTGCGGCGTCCCAGGGCGTTGAGCTGGGCGCAGGCATCGAAATCGTCGATCCAGAAGTGGTTCGCGAAAGCTACGTTGCCCGTCTGGTTGAGCTGCGTAAGAACAAAGGCATGACCGAAGCCGTTGCGCGCGAGCAGCTGGAAGACAACGTGGTGCTGGGTACGCTGATGCTGGAGCAGGATGAAGTTGACGGCCTGGTTTCCGGTGCGGTACACACCACCGCGAACACCATCCGTCCGCCGCTGCAGCTGATCAAAACGGCACCGGGTAGCTCTCTGGTTTCCTCCGTGTTCTTCATGCTGCTGCCTGAACAGGTTTACGTTTACGGCGACTGCGCGATCAACCCGGATCCAACCGCAGAGCAGCTGGCAGAAATCGCAATCCAGTCTGCGGACTCCGCAACGGCATTCGGTATCGAACCGCGCGTGGCAATGCTCTCCTACTCTACCGGCACCTCTGGTGCAGGTAGCGACGTAGAGAAAGTCCGTGAAGCAACCCGCATTGCGCAGGAAAAACGTCCGGATCTGATGATCGACGGCCCGCTCCAGTACGATGCTGCCGTTATGGCTGACGTGGCGAAATCCAAAGCGCCAAACTCGCCGGTTGCAGGTCGCGCTACCGTGTTCATCTTCCCGGATCTGAACACCGGTAACACCACCTATAAAGCGGTACAGCGTTCAGCAGACCTGATCTCCATCGGGCCAATGCTGCAGGGCATGCGCAAGCCTGTGAACGACCTCTCCCGCGGTGCGCTGGTTGACGATATCGTCTACACCATCGCGCTGACGGCGATCCAGTCTTCACAGCAGCAGTAATGCTTTAACTGCATTAAAAAGGCGACCCGACGGTCGCCTTTTTTTTACAGCAGCTCTCTCGCCGCCGACACAATATCGTGGGCCGTCAGGCCATACTCCTTCTGAAGAAAGTCCTGCGTCCCCACCTGACCATAGCGTTCCTTAACGCCAACGCGACGCATCGGCACCGGGCAGGTTTCCACCAGCACTTCCGCCACCGCCGAGCCCAGCCCGTTATGGATGCTGTGGTTTTCGCAGGTCACAATACGCCCGGTTTTCTCGGCATAGTTTTTCACCAGCATCCTGTCGATGGGCTTCAGGGTAAACATGTCGATAACCGCCGCGCTTACGCCCTCCTGCTCTAGCTGACGCGCCGCCTCCAGCGCTTCCGCCACCATGATGCCGTTGGCTATCAGGGTGATGTCACTCCCTTCACGCAGCACGTTGCCTTTGCCAATGGTGAACGTTGAGCCCGGCGCATACACGCTCGGCGCCTGCTTGCGTATCGTGCGCACCCAGTAGAAGCCTTCCAGGTCCATCAGCTGGCGCAGCACGTCTTCGAACATCACCGCGTCGGTCACCTCCAGCACCACCGAATGCGCCAGGCCGCGCACAATGCCCATATCCTCAAACGACATATGCGTGCCGCCGTTGTGACAGGCCGTTACCCCCGCGTCCGAGGCAATCACCTTCACGTTGTTGCGCTGGTAGTCGAGGGACATAAACAGCTGGTCGAAGCAGCGGCGGCTGGCAAAGGCGGTGAAGGTGTGCACGAAAGGCTTACGTCCGGTAAGCGACAGCCCCGCCGCCGTTCCAATCACGTTAGCCTCCATAATGCCGCAGTTGATAACGTGCTGCGGATAATCGCGCGCCACGCCATCCATCGCCATCGAACTCATCAGATCCGCTTCGAGGGCAATAATCTCGCTCCCGGCCTCAATCTGTTTTGCCACAAAGCCCGCGTAGACCTTACGCATCTCAACGGCATCTTTCTGTTGTGGCGGTGCAAGCTTAATCATGTGAAGCCTCCAGTTGGCGAATCGTCTCGTTGAGGGCCGCTTTGCTCTCCGGGGTTAACCGCAGATGGTGCGAGTTGCCGAGCTGTTCTAGGTACGGCACCCCCTGCCCTTTGATGCTGTCGAGGATCACTACCCGCGGGCGCGCATCGGCCCCGGGCATCGGCGACGTTACCTCCAGCAGCGACGGAATGTCGTCCCCCTTCACCGTCACCGCGTCAAAGCCAAAGGCGCGGAACTTCTCTTCCAGGTCGAACGCGCAGACGATCTCGTCCAGCTCGCCGTCGAGCTGCTGTTTGTTCCAGTCCACGAACACGGTCAGGTTATTCAGGCGATGGTGGGCAATAAACTGGAACGCTTCCCAGCACTGCCCCTCGTTCAGCTCCCCGTCGCCAACGATGCAGAACACCCGGTTTGGCCTTCCTGCCAGCCTGTGCGACAGCGCCATGCCGCCGGCGATAGAGATCCCCTGCCCAAGCGAACCGGTGGTGGCGTCCACGCCGCGGGTTTTGAGGCGGTCCGGGTGGCTGGGAAGACGCGTTCCGTTCTGGTTCAGCGTGTTCAGCTCTTCAATCGGGAAGTAGCCTTTAATCGCCAGCGTGCTGTAGAGCGCCGGGCCCGCATGGCCTTTCGACAGCACGAAGTAGTCCCGCTCAGGCCAGTCCGGATCGGCCGGGTCAATCTTCATTACCGCGCCGTACAGCACCGCCAGCGTTTCGACGACCGACATGCTGCCGCCGTAGTGGCCAAAACCCAGCTGCGTCAGGGATTTCAGCGTCTCAAGGCGGATCTGACGCGCCAGTTCGGTTATTTCGTTCTCATTCATCATTTGGCTCCGGTATTTTCCTGCGCGTCACCGCCCGCAGGTTTGTTTTTAGCGAATACGTTGTAGGCCACCAGCAGCGCGAACAACGCAACAACCAGCCCGGTGATGGCAAGCGGCGACAGGAAGCGCGCCAGGTTGCCCAGCACAATCCCGACCGCGCCAAAATCGGCATCCGAGAAGGTGGTATTGGCAAAGCCAATCGCGCCCAGCACCGGCAGCAGCAGAACCGGCAGGAAGGTGATCAGCAGGCCGTTGGCAAATGCGCCAATCATCGCCCCGCGACGTCCGCCGGTGGCGTTACCAAACACGCCTGCGGTCGCGCCGGTGAAGAAGTGCGGAACAACGCCCGGCAGGATCAGCACCCAGTTAAGCTGTCCGCAGATGACCAGCCCCACAATCCCGCCCAGGAAGCTGAACAGGAAACCAATCAGCACCGCATTTGGCGCGTAGGGATAGACAACCGGACAGTCCAGCGCGGGACGCGCGTTGGGGACCAGTTTTTCAGAGAAGCCGGTAAAGGCCGGGACGATTTCCGCCAGAATCAGGCGCACGCCCTGGAGGATGATGAAAACGCCCGCCGCAAAGGTGATTGCCATGATGATGGCGTATACCAGGTAGTTCTGGCCGCCGCTGAAGGTCGCTTCCACATACTCGCGCCCGGCGCTCACCGCCATGATCAGATAGATAATCATCATGGTGAGGGAGATGGAGATCGAGCTGTCGCGCAGGAAGCTGAGGTTTTTCGGCAGGTTCATCTCTTCGGTGGAGCGCGAGCCTTTGCCGACTTTGCCGCCGATCCAGCCGGACAGCACGTAGCCCAGCGTACCGAAGTGACCGAAGGCGATCTCATCGTTGCCGGTGATGCGCTTCATATAGCGCTGCGCAATTGCCGGGAAGAAGGCCATGATCAGGCCGAGGATCAGCGAGCCGGTGAAGACCAGCCCTACCCCCTCAAAGCCCGCCACCGTCAGGATCACGCCAATCATGCACGCCATGTAGAAGGTGTGGTGTCCGGTCAGGAAGATGTACTTCAGGCGGGTAAAGCGCGCGACGATAATATTCGCCACCATCCCGAAGGCCATAATGAGCGCGGTGGAGGCACCGTATTTTTCCAGGGCAATCGATACAATCGCTTCATTGTTTGGAATAATGCCCTGGATATTAAAGGCGTGCTCAAACATGCCGCCAAGGGGATTTAATGAACCTACCAGCACCGTGGCGCCGCCGCCCAGCACAATAAAGCCGAGGATCGTTTTAATTGTGCCTTTTACGACATCTGAAAACGCTTTTTTCTGCGCAACCAGACCAATTAAGGCAATTAACCCCACCAGCACCGAAGGGACTTTTAAAATATCAACAACGAAATTCAGCGTTTCAAGGATAAACATATCCACCTCGCCTTATCAGGATTATTGTCTTTCGAACCAGGTGCGCAGCTGCGCTTCGAGTTCGTTGATATCGATGATGTTGTTGATCACCACCAGCTGGCTTTCCGGCACGCTGGCGCTGGCTGCAATGTCTTTCGCCATTACAAACAGATCGGCCGCACCCGGCGTGGCGGAGGAGAGATCGGAGTGTTCAACCTCGGCCTCTATTTCCAGCTTTTTGAGCACTTTTTTAATATTCATTTCGACCATAAAACTGCTGCCCAGGCCGGAGCCGCAAATAGCCATGATTTTCATTGTTAACCCCTTTTTTGAGTAGAGCACGCCCCATCACGCTGATGCGTAATGTTGAGATAAATCGGATGAAATAATTAAATCAGAAGCGGTCGATAATGGCTTTTATCTCCTCCAGGGTATTTGCCTGATGCAATTTCGCCATATCCTCGTCGCTGGAAAAAAGTTCTGCGAGCGCGGAGATTGTTTCGATATGGCTGTGTTTGTCCGGCGCCGCCAGCATAATAATCACATCGACGGGGTCAAACTCACCGGCGCCAAACGAAACGCCCTGCTTCAGCTTTAATAATGAGAGGCCGAGACCTTTCGCCCCTTCTTCCGGGCGCGCATGCGGCATTGCGAGCCCTGGCGCCAGTACGTAGTAAGGCCCTAGCGTATGGTGCTGCGCAACGATGGCCGTAACGTATTCCGGCGAAATAACCTGCATTTCCAGCAGCGGTTTCGCACAAGTCTCCAGCGCCTGCGGCCAGTTATCGACGCTATCCTGTAGCGTAATGGTTGTATCATATATCCATTTTTTGAGCATTTTTCACTCCCGCGTAACGCCTGACATGGTCGAACTTTATTCAACCCGTCAGCCAATGACTGCAATCGGGATCACAAAGATAGCGCTACCAAAAACTAACATGCAGAAGTGTGATAGCGCTATCAAATTACCCGCACGGTATGAAATCACAGCAAAAAAAGGGATTTAAGGCGTATACTGCCAGTCACGTAAAATGAAGGATGAAATTCAATCGCGTCCTGTCAGCAGGAAGATGTATGTCTTTAACCCGAAAACGGCGCAGCACCGGAAAAGTAACCCTCGCAGATGTCGCGCAGCTTGCCGGCGTCGGCACAATGACCGTCTCACGCGCGCTCCGCACGCCCGAACAGGTTTCCGATAAACTGCGTGAAAAAATTGAAGCTGCGGTGCAGGAGCTGGGATATATGCCCAACCTGGCCGCCAGCGCACTGGCATCGGCGTCATCGTGGACGATTGCGATGGTCGTTCCCAACCTTTCCGAAGCCGGGTGTTCAGAGATGTTTGCCGGGCTTCAGCAGGTGCTTCAGCCCGCCGGTTACCAGATCATGCTGGCGGAGTCTCAGCATCGAGTCGAACAGGAAGAGAAACTGCTTGAAACGCTGCTGGCGTCGAATATCGCCGCCGCGATTTTGCTCAGCGTTGAGCACTCCGACACGGTCCGCCACTGGCTGAAAAATGCCTCCATTCCGGTGATGGAAATGGGTGCGATGCGTGCCGATCCGATTGATATGAATATCGGGATTGATAATGTCGCCGCCATGTATGAACTCACAGAAATGGTGATCCAGCGCGGCTACCAGAATATCGGCCTGCTGTGTGCTAACCAGGAGCAGTGGATTTTTCAGCAGCATTTGCAGGGCTGGTACAAGGCGATGCTGCGCCACCATATGTCGCCGAACAGGGTGATTAATGCCGCCATGCCGCCGAACTTCTCTACCGGCGCGGCGCAGCTGCCCGAGTTCCTGCTGGCGTGGCCGGAGCTGGACGCACTGGTGTGCGTATCCGATGAGCTCGCCTGCGGCGCGCTGTATGAGTGCCAGCGTCGGCGCATCAAAGTGCCGGACGATTTAGCGGTGGTGGGCTTTGGCGACAGCGACGTCAGCCGCGTCTGTCAGCCGCCGCTGACGACGATGGCGGTGCCGCATCGTAAGATTGGGATTGAGGCCGGAAAAGCGCTTCTGGAGCGCCTGAATGACGGAGGCTGGCGCGATCGTAAGCCCATCGCGTCCAGCCTGTGCCTGCGGGAAAGCTGTTGAGGCTTACTCCGCCTCTTCCTCTTTTTCCGCTTTGTTTTCCGGCTTAGCGGATTCGTTTTTGGCGTTGCGGGTCATCCACAGCGCCAGCGCTTTTAAGGAGTCCGGCGTGAACTCATCGCAGCGGGCGGTGATCTCTTCCGGCGTCATCCAGCTAACTTCGCTAACTTCCTCTTCCTGCAGGGCAAAAGGCCCGTGGGAAACGCAGCTAAACAGACCGCCCCAGACGCGGCAATGTTCGTCTTCAAAATAGAACTGGCCGTGCTCGGCAAACGGCACGCCGGCAATGCCTAACTCTTCTTCCGCTTCACGACGTGCGGAATCCAGCAGAACTTCATCGGCCTGGACGACGCCGCCCGCGGTGGCATCCAGCATGCCTGGAAGAAAATCTTTGGTGTCCGTGCGGCGCTGGACCAGGATCTTGCCCATTCCGTCATGAACAACGATGTACGTAGCGCGGTGACGCAGACGCTCCGCACGCATTTGTTCGCGGCTGGCCTGCGCGATCACTTCATTTTCTTCGCTGACAATGTCAACCCACTCAGTACTTGCCAAATGATTCTGCTCCACCATCGGGAAACCTTCTCGTCTAAGCGCTCTTACGGCGCGTTTGCAGTTGTGGTGTAACTTACGGATTAATCGCTATCTGCGCAATAACTTGCTGATCATTAAGTGCGATAACGCTTAATGTCCCGTCTTCAAACATGCCGTAGCTTGCCGGGTTGCCGCCTTTAGGAATGCTGACAGAGCCGGGATTAAAGTGATAAATCGCCCCGCGTTTTTCCGCTACCGGAATATGAGTATGACCGTAAACCAGGACATCGCCAGCCGCGAGCGGCGGGAGATTATCCGGGCCGAACAGGTGCCCATGCGTCAGGAACAGACGGCAGTTTTCCAGCAGCACCTGTTGCCAGGGGGCGGTGATGGGAAATTGCAGCAGCATCTGATCCACTTCGCTGTCGCAGTTGCCGCGCACGGCAATAATACGGGAGGCGTAGTGATTCAGTTTTTCCGCCACCTGGGCGGGCGCATAGCCTTCCGGCAGCGCGTTGCGTGGGCCGTGGTTTAACACGTCGCCCAGGATCGCCAGCCATTGCGCCCCGCTCTGGTCAAACAGAGAAAGCACGCGCTCGGTCGCGGGCAGCGATCCATGAATATCCGATGCAAACATCAGCTTCATCAGTTACTCCTCGGAAATACAGACTGCCCATATCATACCTGAAGCGCCCGGGCTTATCAGCCTGCACGCTTAGCAGAGAGTGCCAGATAGCGCTGCACCGACGCGCGTTGCCACTGAAACGCGGCATAATCCACCAGCAGCTGCGGGACCGCATCTCCGTTAAGGATCAGGCGGTTCAGCATCAGCGCAAGGTCGGTATCGGCAATACACCACTCGCCAAACAGATTCGGGTTACCGTGGGCGAGCAGTGATGAAGCGGTATCAATCAGCTTCTGAGCGCTGGCTATCCCCTCCTCGCTGAGGGCTGGCTTTTTGACCCCTGCAAACACCACATCCGTCGATCGCTCCGTGCGAATCGGCACCAGATCGCTTCGCAGCCACGCCTGAATCTGACGGGCACGGGCGCGCTTTTGCAGATCGTGAGGATAAATGCGCTCCCACTCCGGTGGCGCAAAGCGGTCTTCAAGGTACTCGTCAATTGCCGAGGATTCACTTAATTCAAAGCCGTCAATCTCCAGCACGGGCACCCGGCGGGTGAGCGCGTAACCCTGCCACTGAGGCGTCAGATGTTCGCCACTGTCCAGATCGACGGTTTTCAGACTAAAGGAAAGCCCCTTTTCAGCCAGCGCAACGTAAACGCTCAAAACATAAGGAGAAAAGAAGTTCGCATCGGACCACAACGTTATTACAGGCTGGCTCATAACATCCTCATCGGCTGATCGGTTTTCACTCAAGATATAATCTCCCGGCCTCGCTGTCACTTGATGAAAACTCACGATTTACAACAAGCACCTATACTGTTTTTTCATGGCAACACTATTCGAACCGACAGGAGTTGAGAATGATAGATCTTTATTATGCCCCTACCCCGAATGGTCATAAGATCACCCTCTTTCTCGAAGAAGCCGAACTGGACTACCGAATCATTCGCGTTGATATCAGCAAAGGCGATCAGTTCCGCCCCGTTTTTCTGGCCATCTCGCCCAACAATAAAATTCCGGCCATCATTGATAACCTGCCTTCAGACGGCGGAAAACCGCTAAGCCTGTTTGAATCCGGGGAGATACTGCTTTATCTGGCGGAGAAAACCGGCAAGCTTCTGAGCGGGGAGCTGCGCGAACGCCATCACACGCTGCAATGGTTATTCTGGCAGTCGAGCGGCCTGGGGCCGATGCTGGGGCAGAACCACCATTTCACCGCCTATGCGCCGCAAACTATCCCTTATGCCATTGAGCGATATCAGGTCGAAACGCAGCGCCTGTACGGTGTCCTCAACCGGCGGCTCGAAACGTCACCGTGGCTCGGTGGCGATCACTACAGCATCGCAGATATCGCCTGCTGGCCGTGGGTCAACACTCATGAACGCCACCGGATTGACCTGGCCACCTATCCGGCGGTGAACAACTGGTTTGAGCGCATCCGAACCCGTCCGGCCACCGAACGCGCCATGCAAAAAATCCATCAGATTTGAGCCTGCGCCCCGTTGGGTGCAGGTGTTGTCCTCATGTATGATGAGGCGATAATACTGACACGGAGAAGACCTGCAATGTCCCAGCATGACGCTGTTATTCGTATAAAAAATTTACGCCTGCGCACGTTCATTGGCATCAAAGAGGAAGAGATCGCTAATCGCCAGGATATCGTGGTGAATGTCGCGATCCATTACCCGGCGGACAAGGCGCGCGCCAGCGAAGACATTAATGACGCGCTGAACTATCGCACGATCACCAAAAGCATCATCCAGTACGTCGAGAACAACCGTTTCGCGCTGCTGGAAAAATTAACTCAGGATGTGCTCGACATCGCACGCGAACACCACTGGGTCACTTATGCTGAAGTGGAGATCGATAAACTTCACGCCCTGCGCTACGCCGACTCCGTCTCCATGACGTTAAGCTGGCGGCGCCAGGCGTAAACCTGGAGGTTGTATGAAGATTCTGCTCACCGGCGGTACGGGCCTGATTGGTCGCCATCTCATTCCGCGCCTGCAGGCGCTGCAGCACGACATCACCGTGGTCACGCGCAGCCCGGAGAAAGCCCGTCAGGTGCTGGGTGGCGGGGTGGCGTTCTGGAAAGGCCTGGCGGAACGGCAGGATCTGGACGGCTTTGATGCCGTCATCAACCTCGCAGGCGAACCCATCGCCGATAAGCGCTGGACCGAAGAGCAAAAACAGCGCTTATGCAGCAGCCGCTGGAACATAACCGGGAAGCTGGTTGAGCTGATACGCAACAGCGAAACGCCGCCGCCGGTGCTGATTTCCGGCTCTGCCACGGGATACTACGGCGATCTCGGGGAAGTGGTGGTGACTGAGGAAGAGCCTCCGCATAACGAGTTTACCCACAAGCTCTGCGCCCAGTGGGAGCGCATCGCCTGCGGTGCGCAGAGCGATAATACCCGCGTCTGCCTGCTGCGCACCGGCGTGGTGCTCGCCCCGAAGGGCGGTATTCTCGGCAAAATGCTGCCGCCGTTTAAAATGGGGCTTGGCGGGCCCATCGGCAACGGTCGTCAGTACCTGGCGTGGATCCACATCGACGACATGGTTAACGGCATTATCTGGCTGCTGGATAACGACCTGCGCGGGCCGTTTAACATGGTGTCACCGTATCCGGTACGTAATGAACAGTTTGCGCACGCGCTGGGCCATGCCCTGCACCGCCCGGCGGTACTGCGCGTGCCCGCGACGGCGATTCGGCTGTTGATGGGTGAATCGTCGGTGCTGGTGCTGGGCGGGCAGCGCGCGCTGCCGAAACGGCTGGAAGCGGCCGGGTTTACGTTCCGCTGGTATGACCTGGAAGAGGCGCTGGGGGATGTGGTGCGGTGAATATGTTACAGTTATACGCCATGTCTGGATGATATGGCGTAACTATGGCAACCATCACTACAGCCCGGCTTCACCTCACACCTTTCGAACCTTCTGACTGGGCCTTCTTTCGCTCGCTGCGTGAAGATCCTCTCATCATGCGTTACATGGCCGCCATCGCCCCGGAAAAAGAGACGCGCCGCGTATTCGCCGCACGTCTGATGGCGGAGCATGTCTTCGCGATCCGTCTGCATAATGACGATACGCCGCTGGGCGATATCGGGCTGCAAATCAGCGCGGCGAACCGTGAAGAGGCGGATATTGGCTATACCGTGGTGCCTGCCGCGCAGGGAAAAGGGATTGCCAGCGAGGCGCTGCGTGCGGTGTGTGATTACGCCTTTAACCAGATCGGCGTGAAGGCGATTAATGCGTATGTACTGGCGGATAACGGCGGATCGGTGCGCGTGCTGGAGAAAGCCGGCTTTGTGCGCACGCAGGTGCTGGAGAAGGCGTACGAGATTAACGGCGTGCGGTATGACGACTGGGCGTACCGGCTGGAGCGTAGCGCGACCTGATGCCCTCACCCCAGCCCTCTCCCACGGGGAGAGGGAGAAACGTCCCCCTCAGCCCAATCCAGTTCCGCAAGACTATTTCAACGATCCCTTGAGGAACTGCTGCAGACGCGGGCTTTGCGGATTCGCCAGCACCTCATCCGGGTGCCCCTGCTCCTCAATCTTGCCCTGATGCAGGAAGATAACGTGATTAGAAACGTTACGGGCAAAGCCCATCTCGTGGGTCACCACTACCATCGTTTTGCCCTCTTCGGCCAGCTTCTGCATGATGCGCAGCACTTCACCGACGAGTTCAGGGTCAAGGGCGGAGGTCGGTTCGTCAAACAGCAGCACTTCAGGCTCCATCGCCAGCGCGCGGGCGATGGAAACGCGCTGCTGCTGACCACCCGACAGGTGCACCGGATACTTAATCTGCTGGCGCTCGTCGATGCCCACCTTCGCCAGGTATTTCACCGCACGCTCGCGGGCCTCCTGCTTGCTTAAGCCGAGTACCTGAACCGGCGCTTCCATAACGTTCTCCAGCACCGTCATGTGGCTCCAGAGGTTAAAGTGCTGGAACACCATCGTCAGACGCGTACGCAGCAGGCGCAGCTGGTTTTTATCCGCCACCTTAAGCTGGCCGTCTTTATCGCGGACCATATTAATATTCTGTCCGCTCACCACAATCGAACCTTCACTCGGCTTTTCGAGGAAGTTAATGCAGCGCAGGAACGTACTCTTACCGGAACCGGATGAGCCGATAATACTGATCACGTCGCCCGCATTCGCCTGCAGCGATACCCCTTTCAGCACTTCATGTTCGCCGTAGCGCTTGTGCAAATCAATTACGTTTAATTTGTTCTCAGCCATCATAAATTCTCAGTGCGTCGACGGTTTTATATGCTGCAACCAGCGTTTTTCAGCCTTACGGAACAGGCTGATCAGGACGTAAGAAATGATCAAATAGAGCACCGCCGCAATGCCAAACGCGGTAAACGGCTGGTAGGTCGCGGAGTTAATATCGCGGGCGATTTTTAACAGATCCGGTACCGTGGCGGTAAACGCCAGTGCCGTCGAATGCAGCATCAAAATCACCTCGTTGCTGTATGCCGGCAGCGCGATCCGCAGCGCCGAAGGCAGAATAATGCAGCGGTAAAGCTTCACGGAGGAGAAACCGTACGCGCGCGCCGCCTCGATCTCACCGTGCGGCACGGAACGGATGGCCCCGGCGAAGATCTCGGTGGTATAGGCGCAGGTGTTGAGCGTTAACGCCAGCACCGTACAGTTCAGACCGCTGCGGAAGAACGCGTTCAGCATCTCGGTGCCTTTAACGATCTCCAGCGTGTACATTCCCGAATAGAACACCAGCAGCTGCACGTACAGCGGCGTGCCGCGAAACACGTAGGTGAACAGCCAGATCGGGAAGCGGATAAATTTGTTGTTCGACACGCGCCCGATGGCCAAAAACACCGCCAGAATACCGCCCATCACCACGGAGGAGATCAGCAGCCACAGCGTGATCGCCACGCCGGTAAAGCGGTAGCCGTCCGTCCACAGCAGGGATTTCCAGTACTCCTGAATAATCTCAATCACAGGTCAGCCCTCTTCACACCCACGGAGTAGCGACGTTCGAGCAGAAGCAGCACACCATTGGAGACGGTCGTAAAGACCAGATAAATCACGCCGCAGACCACCGCAAAGTAGAACGGTTCCCAGGTGCTCTTGCCCGCCAGCTGCGTGGCTTTCACCACGTCCTCCAGGCCGAGCAGGGAGACCAGAGCCGTCGCTTTGAGAATAACCTGCCAGTTGTTACCGATGCCCGGCAGCGCGTAGCGCATCATGGCCGGAAACATGATCCGACGGAACGTTTGTGAAGAGGTAAAACCGTAGGCGGTCGCCGCTTCAATGTGCCCTTTCGGGACGGCCATGTACGCGCCGCGGAAGGTTTCAGTGAAGTATGCGCCGTAGATAAAGCCCAGGGTAATGATGCCGGCCACCATCGGATCGATATCGATCTGATCCATGCCGACGGCATCCGTCACGCCGTTAAGCGCAATTTGCAGCCCGTAGAAGATCAGCAGCATCAGCACCAGGTCAGGAACGCCGCGAATCAGCGTGGTATAGCCTTCAAATATCAGCGCCAGCGGTCTGTTGGCCGATAACTTTGCCCCCGCGCCCGCCAGGCCTATCAGCACCGCCAGCACCACGGAGCTGATAGCCAGCTCAAGGGTGACAAGCGCGCCCTGTAAAATAACGCCAGAAAATCCGTACAGCATACCGCCTGCCCTGTCGTCTCGTGAGTGGTGGAACCGTGTCTTTTCCCCTCCCGCAGCGGGAGGGGCCGCACGTTATCAGACGGGGCGATTAGCCGCCGTAAACATTAAAATCGAAGTACTTTTTCGCCAGCTTGTCGTAGGTGCCGTCCGCGCGCATCTCGGCGAACGCTTTGTTCAGGGCTTCACGCAGTTCATTGTCTTCCTTACGCAGGCCCATACCGGTGCCGACGCCGAACAGTTTTTCATCCTTAATGGACGGACCGCCAAACTTGTAATCTTTACCCACCGGCTGTTTCAGGAAGCCTTCGCTCGCCGCGACTTCGTCCTGGAACGCCGCATCGATACGGCCTGCCGTCAGGTCAGCGTAGATATTTTCCTGGCCCTGATAGGAGACGATTTCGATCCCTTTCGGCGCCCAGTGCTCATTGCCGTAGGTTTCCTGGGTGGTGCCCTGCAGCACGCCCACGCGTTTGCCCTTCAGCGAGTCGATAGTTGGCTGAATGTCGGAAGATTTCGCCACAACCAGACGTGAATCGGCAGCATAGAGTTTGTCGGTGAAGGCAATCTCCTGCTGGCGTTTTTCCGTAATAGAGAGGGAGGACATGATCACGTCGATTTTTTTCGCTTTCAGGGACGGGATCAGCGCGTCAAGCGGGTTTTCAACGTAGGTACATTGCGCTTTAATGCGTTTGCACAGCTCGTTAGCCAGATCGATGTCAAAACCGACCAGTTCACCCTTCGCATTCTTGGATTCGAAAGGCGCATAGGTGGGGTCAGTACCAATACGAATTTTCTGCGGGATTGCTGCGAATGCCGCGGTGGCGCTGGAAAAGGCCAGTACCAGAGAAAGTGACAACACCAGTTTTTTCATATCTGTCCTCAACAAACTGTCTTAATACGAGATTTTTACGACCACGGGGTGACGTTAATGTGCCATTAATCCCCTCATTCAGGCAAAGATTAATGCCGCCGGGCGGGAATTTTTGCATTTTAAATGCTTAACTATGCACGAAGCGATCCAATACGGTGCACCAGCTGCACCATATTGGATCATCAACACCCGCAATGCACCAAAACAGAGCATTGCCGTCGGGCGTTAGTCACCGTAGACGTTAAAATCGAAATATTTCTTCGCCAGTTTGTCGTAGGTTCCGTCTTTACGCAGCTCGGAGAAAGCTTTGTCGAAGGCGGCTTTCAGCTCGGTATCATCTTTACGCAGGCCAATACCGGTGCCATCACCAAAGTATTTTTTATCCTTCACGGACGGGCCGGCAAAGGCGTACTCTTTCCCCGCTGGCTGCTTCAGGAAGCCTTCGCTTGCGGCAACCTCATCCTGGAACGCCGCGTCCAGACGGCCCGCCGCCAGGTCAGAGTAGATCAGATCCTGGTTCTGATAGGCGACCACATCAACGCCCTTCTCGCGCCAGTTGGCATTTGCGTAGCCTTCCTGAGTCGACCCCTGAAGCACGCCAACATGCTTGCCTTTCAGGGAGTCGATGGTCGGCTGGATCGGTGAGCCTTTCGCGGCAATCAGACGTGAATCGGCCGCGTAGAGCTTATCGGAGAAGGCGATCTCCTGCTGACGTTTTTCCGTGATGGAGAGTGAAGAGATAATCGCATCAATTTTCTTGGCTTTCAGCGATGGGATCAGCGCGTCAAAGTCACTGCCCACCCACGTGCATTTCACTTCCATGCGCTTGCACATCTCATTTCCCAGGTCGATATCAAACCCAACGAAATCGCCTTTCGCATCCTTCGAAGAGAATGGCGCGTAGGTTGCGTCCGTACCGATACGAACCGTCTGTGGAAGCGCTGCATAGCTACCTGCTGCCGCACTCAAGCCCACGAGCAAAGACAGAGCCAGAACCGTCTTCTTCATACATTTACCCTCAAGAACCGTGATTTTATTATGGTTTGCGTTGTGTGTTGTGTTGCAGGCTGCTCTTGCAGGTCTTATGCCACATTGCCGTCGGGCTAAAACTACGACGTTAAATATGTTAATAAAACGTTGCGATACTGCCTTAATGGTGAAAGATAGCAGGTCTGCCGAACGAACCGGAAAGAGAAAAAGGGAAAAAGCGAATTAAATGTCGAGGATATGATCGCGGTTGCAGTTTTGCCCTGTAACAGGGCAAAACAACTTTTCATGCACCCTGTCGGTGCATTCCTTCACGCCCCGTGCCAGCGGGTAAAGAGATCTTCCGGCAGGTCGATATCGAACTGATCCAGCACGCGATTAACGGTCTGATTGATTACGTCATCCAGCGTTTGCGGGCGATGGTAGAACGCCGGGACCGGCGGCATAATCACGGCGCCCAGTTCGGCCGCCTGCGTCATCAGGCGCAGATGCCCCAGGTGCAGCGGGGTTTCCCGCACGCAGAGAACCAGAGGACGACGCTCCTTCAGCACCACGTCTGCCGCGCGCGTCACCAGCGTGTCGGTATAGCTGTTCACAATCCCGGAAAGGGTTTTAATGGAACAGGGCAAAATGACCATGCCTGCGGTTTTAAACGAGCCCGAAGAGATGCTGGCAGCGATATCGCGCGCATCGTGGACAACGTCAGCCAGGGCCTGAACGTCGCGCAGCGAAAGGTCGGTTTCAAGAGAGAGGGTCTGGCGCGCCGCCTGGCTCATCACCAGATGGGTTTCCACGTCGGCAACGTCACGCAGCACCTGTAACAGCCGGACGCCATAAATGGCGCCGCTGGCACCGCTGATCCCTACAATGAGTCGTTTCATGATTTTCGCCCTTGCTGATTTCAGGGCAGACTGTGCAGGATTTTACGGGGAGTTGCAAGTGAGGGCGAGCGCCCTCACCTGCGTCAGCATCAACCTTCGTTGTGCATCTCTAAGCTTTCGAGATCGTTTTGCAGCTGGACGGCTTTCGCGTCGTCGTTACGCAGCGAATCCAGGTAATCGAGATACTGCTGGTCAACGTCTTTGGTCACGTAAATCCCGTTAAACACGGAGCATTCGAACTGCTGAATATCCGGGTTCTCGGCGCGTACCGCGTCGATAAGATCGTTCAGATCCTGGAAGATCAGGCCGTCGGCCCCGATGATCTGACGAATTTCGTCCACTTCGCGGCCGTGAGCAATCAGCTCGGTGGCGGTAGGCATATCGATGCCGTACACGTTCGGGAAGCGGATTTCCGGTGCCGCAGAGGCGAGATACACCTTCTTCGCCCCGGCCTCACGCGCCATCTCGATAATCTGCTCGGACGTCGTGCCACGCACGATGGAGTCATCCACCAGCAGCACGTTCTTATCGCGGAACTCGGCACGGTTGGCGTTCAGCTTGCGGCGCACGGATTTACGGCGCAGCTGCTGGCCCGGCATGATAAAGGTGCGGCCAACGTAGCGGTTCTTCACGAAGCCCTGACGGTACGGCTTGTCCAGAATGCGGGCGATCTCCAGCGCGATGTCGCAGGAGGTTTCCGGAATAGGAATGACGACGTCGATATCGAGGTCGTCCCACTCGCGGGCAATCTTCTCACCCAGCTTCGTGCCCATGTTCACGCGGGCGCTGTAAACGGAGATCTTGTCGATGAACGAGTCAGGACGCGCGAAGTAAACGTATTCAAACAGGCACGGGTTGCTGACCGGGCTGTCGGCGCACTGGCGTGTGAACAGCTGGCCCTTCTCGGTGATGTAAACCGCTTCGCCCGGCGCAACGTCACGCAGAAATTCGAAGCCCAGCGTATCCAGCGCCACGCTTTCGGAGGCAACCATGTACTCGGTACGGCCATCGCCGAGCTCGCGCTTGCCGAGCACCAGCGGGCGAATCCCGTTTGGATCGCGGAAGGCCACCATGCCGTGGCCGATAATCATCGCCACGCAGGCGTACGCGCCGCGGATCAGGCGGTTAGTCGCAGCAACGGCGGCAAAGATGTTATCGGCTTCCAGCGGATAGTGACGGAAGTTATCCAGCTCGCTGGCAAAGATATTGAGCAGGATCTCAGAATCAGACGTGGTGTTAATGTGGCGACGTTTCTCTTCAAACAGCTTTTTACGCAGCTCGTGAGCGTTGGTCAGGTTGCCGTTGTGGGCAAGCGTGATGCCATACGGGGAGTTAACGTAAAAAGGCTGAGCCTCGGAGGCGCTGGAACTGCCAGCAGTAGGATAACGAACGTGACCGATCCCCATATTACCTTGCAGACGCTGCATATGGCGGGCTTCAAACACATCGTTTACCAGGCCGTTCGCCTTGCGTAAACGGAAGCAGTTGTTTGCATCAATGGTGATGATACCCGCAGCATCCTGCCCACGGTGCTGAAGCACCGTTAACGCGTCATAAATCGACTGGTTTACCGGCATGAAACCGGCGATACCGACAATACCGCACATTCGTCTTTTCCTCGTTAAGCCACATCTCAGAGCTTACGCCCTGGGCAAGAAACTCGACGAGCTTTGCAGATAGTCAAAGAACCATCTGATGATGAAGCTGAACTCCGGAATAAGCTGCGACTTCTGCCAGTCTTCGCTTTTGGAGAACCCGGTAAAGGTATCCAGGAAGAACAGGATCGCGGCCACAATCAGCACGCCTCGCAATGCGCCAAAACAGATGCCGAGCACCCTGTCCGTTCCGGACAGACCGGTTTTCTCGACCAGCTGACCTATCACGAAATTAACAATAGCGCCGACAATCAGCGTCGCGATAAACAGCACCGCGATGGCGATTCCGTTTCGGACCAGTTCATCTTCAAAGCCCGTGAACCAGACAGACAGGTAAGTGTAGTAATGACTGGCAACAAAGAAAGCACAACCCCAGGTTACCAGCGATAACGCTTCACGAACAAAGCCACGGATCAGGCTAACCAGACAGGAAAAACCAATCACCGCAATGATGGCGTAATCAATCCAGACCATATATGTCCCACGATTTAACGCCCTGTCATCCAGTTCGGGGCGCATTCTAACAGAAAAAGAAAACGTTTGCGTAGGGATTTCCTTCCCGCGCGTAAATAAAAAAGGCGCTGAAAAAATGTTCAACGCCCCTCCGCCTGACGTCTCTGTGGACGTCTGCTTTCTCCCCCTCACCCTAACCCTCTCCCCAAAGGGGAGAGGGAATTATTTGCACCCTCTCCCCTTTGGGGAGAGGGCCGGGGTGAGGGGAGCCTTATCAGTTCGCGCTGTAGTTCATCACCACACCGCTCAGCCCGGAGATCTGCTTCAGTTCGCCAAGCGATCCTTTCAGCTTATCTTTGGACGCATCCGGCCCCACGAGGATGCGGGTAATTTTACCCTGCACCGGCGTGGTTGGTGAAGTATAAACGCGGTATCCCGCGCCGCGCAGCTTACTCACGATCTCATTGACCTTGTCGGCATTCTTCAACGCACCCAGCTGTACCACGTAGGCTTTACCCGTCGGGGCTGCCTCCTGCTGGGCCTGTTTTGCCGGTGGCGGCGCTTCTGATGCCGCAGCCAGCTGTTCGGCCGCTTTATCACGCTGCGGTTTAGGCTGCGTTTTCTCTACCGGCTTCGGTTTTTCAACCGGCTTAGGCTGCTCTGTCGGTATGGGATCGATTTCAACGTTATTGTTCGCAGCCAGACGCGACGGGTCAAGGGATGGCGCTGCGGCATCGCCTGCACGCACCTCTTCCGCTGCGCCTTCAGGCGGCTGGGCAGGCAGCGCCTGCGTTGCCGCTGGCAGCATGTCGGGCTCGTCGCGGTCGCCCGGTTTAGGTACCAGCGGAATGGCCGCAAATTCATCCTGGTAATGCTTTTTCTGCCCGTCGAGCAGCCCGGGTAGAATAATCACCCCGAGCGCGACCAGCACAATGGTTCCTGTTAAACGGTTCTGAAACTTACTCGCCACCGGTTCTCCCCGCCTCCATCACTTCCATGACATGTGCCACCGTGTGGAACGATCCACACACCAGCACGGTATCTTCTGGTTTAGCCTCCGCCATCGCGGCGCGCCAGGCCGAAACCACACTGCTGTAGATTTCGCCTTTGCCGAGATGTTCCATCAACTGTTCGGCAGTCGCACCACGCGGCCCTTCCAGAGGTGCACAATACCAGCTATCGACCACACTCTCCATGCAGGCCAGCGTACCGCCGATATCTTTATCATGAAGCATACCGATAACCGCCAGCACGCGCCCGGTTTTTGGTAAGGATTTGAGACGGCCTGCGAGGTACGCCGCGGCATGCGGGTTATGCGCAACATCCAGAATCAGACGCGGTGACTCACTCACAATCTGAAAACGCCCCGGCAGCAGCGCGTTGCTGATGCCGTCACGGATCGCCTGCTCGCTCACCATTAACCCGCTGGCGCGCAGTGCCGCCAGCGCGGTCGCCGCGTTGGGCTGCGGTACCTGCGGCAGCGGCAGGTTGTCCAGCACGCCCCGTGCATCGCTAAAGCGCCAGCCGTGGTCCTGAACCTCATAGTGCCAGTCCACGCCACGACGCAGCAGCTGAGCGCCCTTCTCTCTCGCCACGTCAGCGATGGTGTGGGGCATGTCCGGCTCGCCGACCACGGCAGGCTTATTCGCCCGGAAAATACCGGCCTTTTCACGTCCGATGCTTTCACGGTCGGGGCCCAGCCAGTCGGTGTGGTCCAGCGCGATGCTGGTGACGACGGCAACATCCGCATCCACCATATTGGTGGCATCCAGACGCCCGCCCAGCCCGACTTCCAGAATCACCACGTCCAGCTGCGCCTGCTTAAACAGCCACAGCGCCGACAGGGTACCGTACTCAAAATAGGTTAATGAGGTATCGCCGCGCGCGTCTTCGATAGCGGCAAACGACGCCGTATGGGCCGATTCCGCAAGCTCGGCGTTCTGCACCCGCACGCGCTCGGTATAGCGCACCAGATGTGGAGAGCTGTATACGCCAACCCTGTAACCCGCCGCCATCAGGACAGATTCCAGGGTGCGGCAGGTGGTCCCTTTACCGTTAGTGCCGGCAACGGTAAACACGAAAGGCGCGGGTTTCTGCACGTCGAGACGCGCGGCAACCTGGCTTACGCGCTCAAGGCCCATGTCGATGGTTTTACTGTGCAGGTTTTCCAGATAAGAAAGCCACGCGGCCAGGGGCGACGTGGCTTGAGGAATGCGTTTATTTTCCATGATGCCCGGTTGTCATAAGCGGTTTAGAAAGCAAAAGGGCAGCGCCAACCGGCCCTGCCCTTTTCAGTTATCAGGCCTCGGGTTCCTGATCCGGTACCACCACGCCCTCGCGCGGCTCGTCCGGGCTAGGCGACGGCAGATTCATCAGCTTCGCCAGGACGCTTGCCAGTTTAAGGCGCATTTCCGGGCGGCGGACGATCATGTCGATGGCGCCTTTCTCAATGAGGAACTCACTGCGCTGGAAGCCCGGCGGCAGTTTCTCACGTACGGTCTGCTCGATAACGCGTGGACCGGCGAAGCCAATCAGCGCTTTTGGCTCAGCGATGTTCAGGTCGCCCAGCATCGCGAAGCTTGCAGAGACGCCACCCATGGTTGGGTCGGTCAGTACGGAGATGTACGGCAGACCGCGCTCCTGCATTTTCGCCAGCGCAGCAGAGGTTTTTGCCATCTGCATCAGGGACATCAGCGCTTCCTGCATACGCGCACCGCCGGAGGCGGAGAAGCAGATCAGCGGACAGTTGTCTTCCAGCGCCTGCTCAACGGCACGCACGAAGCGCGCACCCACCACGGAGCCCATAGAGCCGCCCATGAAGGAGAACTCGAACGCGGCGGCAACAACCGGCATGTCATGCAGGGTGCCTTTCATGACGATCAGCGCGTCTTTCTCGCCGGTCTCTTTCTGTGCAGAGGCCAGACGATCTTTGTATTTTTTGGAGTCGCGGAACTTGAGCACGTCTTTTGGCTCCAGTTCGCTGCCCAGTTCTACCAGAGAACCTTCGTCCAGCAGGCTATGCAGGCGGTTGCGCGCCGACATACGCATGTGGTGGTCACACTTCGGACACACCTCAAGATTGCGTTCCAGCTCTGCACGATACAGAACCTGGCCGCAGCTATCACACTTCGTCCATACCCCTTCAGGAATGCTCGCTTTACGCGTTGGGGTAATGTTGCTTTTAATTCGTTCAATCCAGCTCATTGATAACCTTTCTGCCTGAACCTGGTCGTATGCCAGTTTTGCTGTAAGAGGCGAATAATGCCATTTTTGCCTCCAACAGACCATGAATGTTGCACATTAAAACATAACAGCCCGAAACTTTGGATAAAAAAGTGGTCGAACCGCCAGCGTGCACTTACTTCGCCTGCTTTGCCGCCGCGCGTCGGTGACGAATGATTTCGATAACGCCCGGCAGTACGGAAAGCACAATAATCGCTACAATCAGTAACTTAAGGTTTTCCTGAACTACAGGCAGATCGCCAAACAGGTAGCCCGCATAGGTAAAGAGCAGCACCCACAGCAGCGCGCCCACCACGTTGTACATTGCAAAATGACGATAGGACATGTGGCCCATTCCCGCCACAAACGGGGCAAACGTGCGGACGATAGGCACAAAGCGGGCAAGAATAATGGTCTTACCGCCGTGGCGCTCATAAAAGGCGTGGGTCTTGTCTAAATAGCTGCGGCGGAAAATCTTCGAGTCCGGGTTACTGAATAACCGTTCCCCAAATACCCGTCCAATGGTGTAGTTGACCGCATCGCCAATAATCGCCGCAACGATCATCAGCGCAACCATCAGATGAACGTTCAGGTCATTGGTTGGCAGCGCGGATAACGCGCCTGCCACGAACAGCAGCGAATCGCCCGGCAGGAATGGCGTGACGACCAGACCGGTTTCACAGAACAGAATGAGGAACAGAATGGCGTAAACCCAGACGCCGTACTGCGCGACCAGCTCCGCCAGGTGAACATCAATATGCAGGATGAAATCAATCAGAAAACGTATTACGTCCATATTGTCTAAGCCTTAATTGCACCTTTGTTTAGTCCGCTAAAAAGAGCGGGCCCATTGGCGGTTTTGGCAGGTCGAACCGGTCCGGATAATCCACCGAAACCAGATACAGCCCTTCCGCTTTCGCCGTTGCTGCCGCAAGCGTTCTGTCCTTCGCTGCCAGCAGTTCTGCAATCCAGCTCTCCGGCTGGTGTCCGGCGCCCACTTCCATCAGGCTGCCTACAATATTCCGCACCATATGATGTACAAAGGCATTGGCTTTGATATCCACCACCACATACGCGCCATAACGACTGACGCTAATATGCATAACGTTACGCCACGGCGTACGGGACTGACACTGCACCGCACGGAACGACGTAAAGTCATTTTCACCAATCAGACACTGCGCCGCACGCTGCATACGTTCTGCATCGAGCGGTTCATAAAAATGCGTCACGCCCTGGCTTAACACCGCCGGGCGCAGGCGCTGGTTGTAGATGACGTAACGGTAGCGCCGCGCCGTCGCGCTGAAACGCGCGTGAAAGTCATCCGGCACAGCTTTAACCCAACGCACCGCAATGTCACCAGGTAAATTCGCATTTACGCCCAGCGTCCAGGCCGCGTCTTTGCGCACGGCGGTAGTTTCGAAGTGCACCACCTGTCCCGTGCCGTGAACGCCCGCATCGGTGCGGCCCGCGCAGAAGACGCTTATCGGTTCATTCGCCACCTGAGAGAGCGCTTTCTCCAGCTTTTCCTGGACGCTGCGCACCTCATTCTGACGCTGCCAGCCATAATATTTGCTGCCGTCGTACTCGATGCCGAGGGCAATTCTGTGGACCGGCTTTTGTTCCACTTCCGACATCAGTACAGGTACTCCTGTACCAGCTTCTCGGCGATTTTGACCGCCATCAGCGCGCCGCCGAAGCGAACGTTGTCCGCCACGGACCAGAACTGCACCTGCTCCGGCATGCCGTAGTCGTTGCGAACGCAGCCCACGGAGAGGTGCGCGCTGCCGGTTGCGTCGCCCACCTGCGTCGGGAACTCGCCTTCTTCGGAAAGCACGATGTCTTCGGCACGACCAAACGCGTCGCGCGCCTCTTCGGCCGCCAGCGGACGCAGGGCTTCAAACCCGACCATCTGCGCATGACCGTAAAAGACCGGCGACTGCACGACGTTTACGGAGATCGTCAGCCCGTCATCCTGCATAATTTTGCGCGCTTCGTCGACGATGCGGCGCTCTTCCCGCACCGAACCTTCACGATCCGGCAGCAGCGGGAGCATGTTGAACGCCAGCTGGCGGCCAAAGAAATCGTCTTCGTCGATCGGGATACCGTTCAGCAGCTTCGCGCTCTGCCCTGCCAGCGCATCGACCGCTTTTTTGCCGCTGGCGGAGGCGGACAGCAGGCTGGTCACGGAAATACGCGACAGGCCACCGTCGTCGATAAGCGGCTTCAGCGCGGTCAGCAGCTGGCTGGTAAGGCTGTCTGGTACCGCAATGATGTTACGGTTACGGTAGTCAGCCAGCACGAACGGGTTAACGTCCGGTACCACCAGCGGCACGTCCGGCTCCAGGGAGAACAGGCCGCTCAGGTCAATAACCAGACATCCGGCGTTGGTGGCTTCTTCAATATAAGACGCCGTTGCTTCTGCACCTGCGGCAAAAAATGCCAGCTGAGCCTGCGTCCAGTCGAACGCGGCGGCATCCTGCACCGTCACGGTTTTGCCGCCGAAGCGCAGATGTTCACCGGCGCTGTCGGTACGCGCCAGCGCAAAAATGTCGCCCACCGGGAACTGACGCTCAGCAAGGGTTTCGAGCAGGGCTTCGCCCACGGCGCCAGTGGCACCCAGAATGGCAATGTTCCAGCCTTCAGACATGGTGGTTTACTCCAGAAATAAAAAAGCGTCCCTGCCGGAGCCTCCGGCAGGGAGCAGAAAGACATTAACGTGCCGGATGGTGAACGGCGTTAAATCCCAGCTTGTGCAGCAGCGTCGCCGCTGAGGCGTCGTCGCACATCACATACAGGGAAGACCACTCGCGGCGCTCGAGATAATTCTTGCGCAGCTTGTCAAACTCACCCGGAATACCCGCCATTTTACGCAGCAGCGCGTCATCGCGGCGCACATCATACACCAAATGCACCAGCCTTTTCAGCGTTGCCTCATCCAGCGGCCCATGAAGGGTGAGCCGGCCGAACTCGGGCGCGGGAAGTAACGTGTCCAGCGCCACCTGCTGCGGATGGCCGATAAAGGCGCTGTAGGCCTCAAATACCTGAGTCGTGCCGCGCGCTTTGCCTTCGAGGGTATAACCCGCGATATGCGCGGTGCCCACGTCCACCTTATCCAGCAGCGCGACGTTGAGATCCGGCTCGGGCTCCCAGACGTCCAGTACGACGCTGAGATCCTGACCTTCGTCGAGGCATTTCAGCAGCGCCGCGTTATCTACCACCGGACCACGGCAGGCATTTATCAGAATAGTGCCAGCCTTCAGGCGGCGGATCAGCGTTTCGTCGGCCAGATGCAGGGACCTGTAAGGCCCCTCTTTAAAGAGCGGCGTGTGGAAGGTAATGACGTCGCACTCGTCAACCAGCTCATCCAGCGTACGGAAATCACCTTCATCGCCGTTATCCTTGCGCGGCGGATCGCACAATACCGTGCGAATGCCCCACGCTTCCAGGCGCTTTTGCAGGCGTCCGCCCACGTTTCCCACGCCCACGATGCCTACGGTGCGGTCCTTCAGCGCAAACCCGTCGCGCTCGGCCAGCATCAGCAGTGAGGAAAAGACGTATTCCACGACGGCGATCGCGTTACAGCCTGGCGCCGCTGAAAAACCGATCCCCGCCTGCTTAAGCCACTGGTCATCCACATGGTCGGTCCCGGCCGTTGCCGTCCCGACAAATTTAATCCCTTTGCCGCAGAGCAGTGCCTCATTTACTTTGGTCACCGAGCGCACCATCAGGGCGTCTGCATCGTCCAGCTCGCTTACCGGAATCGGGCGACCAGGGACAGCCTTAACCTCACCCAGGCGGCTGAACAGCTCGCGGGCGTAAGGCATATTTTCATCAACGAGGATTTTCACGTCTGAGTACCTGTTTGAGAGGAAGTAAACCTGCCAAGTGTGCCATAATCTCGCCGCCGGGCATATATTTCTGCCCGGTTACGCAGAGTTTGACTTTAAGGATTTTTGACGATGCAGCCCATTTCAGGTACGCCTCCGCGCCCTCCGGGTGAAGGCCCCGTAACGCCCAACACGCCAGGCGACCAGCCGCTCTCCACGCAACAGCGCACCGTACTGGAGCGTCTGATCACGCGCCTTATCGCGTTGACCTCGCAGCAAAACGCTGAGGTATGGGCAGGCGTTAAGCACGATTTGGGCGTCAGAAACGATGCGCCGCTACAGTCGCGCCATTTCCCTGCCGCTGAGCAAAACCTGAATCAGCGTCTCACCAGCGCGCAGCAGCAGCATACGACCCGCCAGACTGTCTCGCAGCTGACCGAGCTGTTGGGCCAGGGGAACAATCGCCAGGCGGTGAGTGATTTTATCCGTCAACAGTACGGGCATACCGCGCTGAGCCAGCTTTCGCCGGAACAGCTTAAAACCGTGCTGACCCTGCTGCAAAGTAATCAGCTCTCTATCCCGCAGCCGCAACAGCGCCAGCCTACAGAACGGCCAATGCAGCCTGCGGAACATAACACGCTCAAGCAGATGGTCACTAAGCTGGCTGCGGCCACCGGCGAGCCGACAAAGCTTATCTGGCAGTCCATGCTGGAACTCTCCGGCGTGAAAGCGGGCGAGACGATCCCGGCAAAACAGTTTACCCATCTGGTCACCTGGCTCCAGGCGCGGCAGACGCTCAGCGCCCAGAGCGCCCCGACGCTGCATACGGTGCAGGCGTCGCTTAAGCAGCCCCTTGAGCCGCAGGAGTTTGCAGCCGTTAGGGACTACGCTCAGCAGGCCTGGCAGGCCACCCCGCAAACGGTGCTGACAACCGCACAGGTGCAGGATTTACTGAATCAGATCTTTATCCGCCGCGCCGAGCGTGAAGGTGGCGTGCCGGAGGTGCGGGATATTCAGCCTGTCTACAGCCCGCTGTTTGCGCCGGTGGTCGACACCTTTAAAACGCTTTCAGCCCGACCGGGACTGATGTTTGTCGCGTTGATGATTGCGCTGGCGATTTTCTGGCTGGTTGCCTGACGTTTAGCCGGGCAAGGCGTAGCCGCCACCCGGCAACACGTTAGCCCTTTCGAAACGCCACCAGCGTCACCACAATCCCCACCACCGCGGACACCGCACCGGCGAGAAATACGGAAGGGTAGCCAAACGAGGTTGCAAGCAGCCCCGCCAGCGGTCCGGCGATCCCATAAGAGATGTCCTGAAACGCCGCGTAGCCCCCCAGCGCAGTGCCGCGAACCTGCGGCGCGACGCGCTTCACCACTTCGACGCCCAGCGCCGGGAAGATCAGCGAACAGCCGCAGCCGGTTAACGCCGCCCCCAGTAACGCAACGAACGCGCCGGGCGCCTGCCAGAGCAGCAGCAGGCCAATGGCCTCGATCGCCAAAGACGCCACGGCGACCTTCACACCGCCAAAGCGATCCGGCATCCAGCCAAACAGCACGCGCATCAGCACAAACGCGCCACCAAAAGCCGTCAGCGTAAAGCCCGCCATCGCCCAGCCGCGGCTCATGAAATAGAGGGAGACGAAGGTACCGATAACCGCAAAGCCCACTCCCTGAAGCGCCAGCCCCAGACCCGGCTGCCAGATTTGCCCCACCACGCTCCACAGCGAAGGACGCTCGCCTTTATGGGCTGGCACCTTGCGCACCGAACCGTTAAATGCCCACGCCAGCAGCGGCAATACCATAGTGGTTGCTGCCAGCGCCGCAAAACCAAACTGGCTGTGGATCAGCAGCCCCAACGGCGCGCCTGCCGCCAGTGCGCCGTAAATCGCCATCCCGTTCCACGACATCACCTTGCCCGACTGCGCAGGGCCAACCAGCCCCATTCCCCAGGTCAGGGTACCGGTCAGCAGCTGGCTTTCGCCGAAGCCGAGGATCAGGCGTCCCGCCACCAGCAGGGCGAACTTATACGCGGCGTCTACCGGCAGGAGTGCCGCCAGCAGCCACGCACCTCCGGCCAGTCCGCAGGCCAGCATGCCCTGCAACGCCGAGCGTTTTGCGCCGTGCTGGTCCGCCAGTCGTCCGGCGTAGCCCCGGGTTAATACCGTGGCTAAAAACTGAATGCCCACCGCAATGCCGACCATGGTGTTGCCGTAGCCCAGCTCGTGATGTACGAAAAGTGGGATAACAGGCAGCGGCAGGCCAACGGTCATGTAGGTCAGGAATACCGCAAAGGCGATGCGGAAAAGGGAAAGGTTCCCGGAAGGGGTACGCTTCTCAGGGATAACGGCCTTCATGCATAACTCCGTGTTCAGGCATAAAAAAAGGGAGCCGCGCGGCTCCCTTCTACTATACCTTCAAACGCTTACGCTTTCAGCTTGCGCATCACCAGCGTGGCGTTGGTGCCGCCAAAACCGAAGCTGTTAGACATAACGGTCGTCAGCTCACGTTCGGTGGTTTCGGTCACGATGTTCAGGCCAGCCGCCTGCTCGTCCATCTCTTCGATGTTAATGCTTGGGGCGATAAAGCCGTTTTCCAGCATCAGCAGAGAGTAGATTGCTTCCTGCACGCCTGCCGCACCCAGAGAGTGACCGGTCATGGCTTTGGTTGCAGAGATAGCCGGGCTGTTGTCGCCGAACACTTCGCGGATCGCACCCAGCTCTTTCACGTCGCCTACCGGAGTAGAGGTCCCGTGGGAGTTCAGGTAGTCGATTGGGGTATCAACGCCATGCATCGCCATCTTCATGCAGCGCACCGCGCCTTCGCCGGATGGGGCAACCATGTCGGCACCGTCAGACGTTGCGCCGTAGCCAACGATCTCAGCGTAGATATGAGCACCGCGTGCCAGCGCGTGTTCCAGCTCTTCAACCACAACCATACCGCCGCCGCCTGCGATAACAAAACCGTCGCGGTGCGCATCATAGGTACGGGAAGCCTTAGCCGGGGTTTCGTTATATTTGGTGGACAGTGCGCCCATCGCGTCGAATTCGCAGGCCATTTCCCAGCCCAGCTCTTCGCCGCCGCCAGCAAATACGATGTCCTGCTTGCCCAGCTGGATCTGCTCTACCGCATTACCGATGCAGTGCGCGGAGGTCGCGCATGCAGAGCTGATGGAGTAGTTCACACCGTGGATTTTGAACGGCGTTGCCAGGCACGCGGAAACCGCAGAACCCATCGCTTTGGTCACAACGTAGGGACCTACCGCTTTCAGGCCGCGCGGGCTACGCATGGCGTCAGCACCGAATACCTGTGCTTTAGAGGAACCGCCGGAGCCTGCAATGAGGCCAACGCGTGGGTTGTTCTGGTAGACGTCTTCGTTCAGACCAGAATCCTTGATCGCTTCCTGCATGGAAAGATAGGCGTAGATAGAGGCATCGTTCATGAAACGAACCACTTTACGGTCAATTAAACCGGTGGTGTCCAGTTTAACGTTACCCCATACGTGGCTACGCATTCCAGAATCTTTAAACTCTTCAGAGAAAGTGATCCCGGAGCGTCCTTCACGCAGAGATGCCAGGACTTCCTGCTGGTTATTACCGATGCTGGAAACGATGCCCAGGCCAGTAATCACTGCACGTTTCATTCAATACCTCTGTAAGTCGCACTATAAAAAGTTTCGAGTCGCACAATAGCGTACACTTGTACGCCGAACAAGTCCGATCAGCGATTTTCTGTGGAAATTTGCACCGATGGGCCCACATCGCTAAGATCGTGCCACTGCCTGTCGGACGAGTAACTTACGTGAAACAAAACGCCATACAACCTGCCAACCTCGAATTCAACGCTGAGGGTACACCTGTTTCCCGAGATTTTGATGACGTCTACTTTTCTAATGATAACGGACTGGAAGAGACGCGCTATGTTTTCCTCGACGGAAATCATCTCGGCACCCGTTTTCCCGAGCATCCGCGCAGTCTGTTTGTCGTGGCGGAGAGCGGTTTCGGAACCGGGCTGAATTTTCTGACCCTCTGGCAGGCGTTCGAGCAGTTTCGCGCTGCACACCCCGAGGCTACGCTACAAAGATTACATTTCATCAGTTTCGAAAAATTTCCGCTTACCGCGCACGATCTGCGGCTTGCACATCAGCGCTGGCCGGAGCTTGCCCGCTGGGCGGAGCAGCTTCAGGCCCAGTGGCCACCGGCTATCGGCGGCTGTCATCGTCTGATTCTGGACGACGGGCGCGTCACGCTCGACCTGTGGCTGGGCGACATTAACGACCTGACCGATAAGCTCGATGACGCGATGAATCAGAAGGTTGATGCCTGGTTCCTGGACGGCTTCGCTCCCGCTAAAAACCCGGACATGTGGAGCCAGCATCTGTTCAGCGCCATGGCGCGGCTGGCCCGTCCCGGCGCGACGCTTGCCACCTTCACCTCGGCGGGCTTTGTCCGCCGTGGGTTACAGGAGGCGGGTTTTACCATGCGCAAAACCAAAGGCTTTGGCCGCAAACGCGACATGCTGGTTGGCGTGATGGAGCAGGAACTGGCGCTCCCGGCCAAAACCCCCTGGTTCGCGCGTCGCGCCAGCACCTCGCGTGAGGTCGCAATCGTGGGCGGCGGCATTGCCAGCGCCCTGCTCTCGCTGGCGCTGCTGAACCGTGGCTGGCAGGTGACGCTCTACTGCGCTGACGAGGCGCCGGCAAACGGCGCCTCGGGCAACCGTCAGGGAGCGCTCTACCCGCTGCTGAGCGCCCACGATCCCGCGCTGTTCCAGTTTTTCCCGGCAGCGTTTACTTTCGCCCGACGTCTTTATGATAGCCTGCCGGTCGCGTTCGACCACGACTGGTGCGGCGTGACGCAGCTCGGCTGGGATGAGAAGAGCCAGCAAAAAATCACGCAAATGCTGTCGCTGGGTTTACCGGAGGCCATCGCCCAGGCGGTGACTGCGCAGCAGGTTTTAGAAACCGCTGGGGTCGACGCCGGCTGTGGCGGCATTCAGTACCCGCTCGGCGGCTGGCTGTGCCCGGCCGAACTGACTTCTGCGGCGATTGCCCTCGGCCAGTCGCGCGGGCTGACGGTGCGCTATGCCCACAAGGTTGAATCGCTCAGTCGTGCAGAACGCTGGGTTCTGCATTTTGCTGATGGAAAAGAGGCAGAGCATGCCAGCGTTGTGCTGGCAAACGGGCACTGCATCAGCCAGTTTGTTCAGACGGAAAAGCTGCCTGTCTACCCCGTCGGCGGCCAGGTGAGCCATATCCCTTCCACGCCCGCGCTGAACGAACTGCGCCAGGTACTGTGCTACGACGGCTATCTGACGCCACAAAACCCCTCAAACGGCCATCACTGCATCGGCGCCAGCTACCATCGCGGTGAAGCGGTTATGCAATACAGCGACGCGGATCAGCAGCAGAATCGCCAGCGCCTGATTGACTGTTTCCCGAATGCCGAATGGGCAAAAGAGGTTGACGTCAGCAAAGGCGAAGCCCGCTGCGGCGTACGCTGCGCCACTCGCGATCACCTGCCGATGGCGGGAAGCGTGCCGGACTACGAGACCACGCTTGAGGTATATCACCACCTCGCTGAAAGCCGGGAAAGCGCGGTGAGTGCGCCGGTTTATCCGGAGCTATACATGCTGGGTGGGTTAGGCTCGCGCGGGTTGTGCACCGCGCCGCTGCTGGCTGAAGTGTTAGCCGCACAAATGAGCGACGAGCCCCTTCCGCTGGACAGCGTGACGCTTGCGGGGCTGAACCCCAACCGGTTATGGGTAAGAAAATTACTGAAGGGGAAGTTGGTTAAGTAGGATCGGGTCTGGTGCCCTCTCCCACAGGGAGAGGGTGGTGAAACACTTACTTCGCGTTCGCCTGCTGGAACAAACTGTCCCACATACCCAGCACCAGCGACTGGTCGCGCGGGGAGAGTTCTCCGGCCAGAATGGCTTTTTCCAGGCTGCGGGTCACTTCATCATGCACCGCCCCGGCAGAGTGATCGTCCCCTGCCTCCAGCGCGGCAACCGCCAGCGTCAGGTGTCCACGCAGATAACCGCTGGCGAACAGCTCATCATCACTGGCGTGTTCCACCATGTCATCAATTAACGCCAGAATGCGTGATTCAAATTCTGCGATCATCTTCTTTCCTCTGTTAAAGATCTTCCGGCCACGGGAAGCATTCCGCCGTTATTTCCGGCGTGTGGTAATAATTCTGTAAAGCCTCGATCAGACGTGCCGGACGTTCCGGGATGCCTTTCTCAAGATATTCCATCACCTGCGCGTGTACGCGGCGCTGGAAGACGATGCGATCGGGCTCGAAGTCGCCCTCAAGGTTGTCACAGCTCACGTTGAACGGGAAACCCGCCGCCACGCAGAACAGCCATTCCAGCGCCTGCGGCTTCACTTCCACATCTTCAAACCGGCCCTGAGTAGCGGCATCGCGCCCGTCCGGGCAATACCAGTAACCGAAGTCCACCAGCTCGCGACGCGCTTTCCCCGCGATGCACCAGTGTGAAATCTCGTGCAAACCGCTGGCGTAAAAGCCGTGCGCGAATACGATGCGGTTGTAAGGAACCTCGGCATCTGCAGGAAGATAGATCGGTTCGTCGTCGCCTTTAATCAGACGGGTATTAAAATCATCAGCAAAACAGCCGTTAAAGATCTCAATCAGCTGTTCGTAGTTATGCGTACTGTTCATTAGTGCATCCCCAACCAGGTGAGGATCTCCTGTCCATGGCTGTCATAAAGAAGTTTGGCGCTCATCACCGCCGAGACGACAACAATCATCGGGCGGATCAGCTTTTGCCCTTTGCTTAAAACCAGACGCGAGCCGACGCGCGCGCCCAAAAACTGTCCGGCCATCATGACAAAGCCGGTTGCCCAGATAACTTTGCCGCCAATGATGAACAGCAGCAGGCCGCCAACGTTGGAGGTCGCATTAAGGACCTTGGCATGGGCGGTGGATTTAGCGAGGTTAAACCCGGCCAGCGTCACGAACGCCAGCGCGTAAAACGAGCCGGCACCCGGCCCAAAGAAACCATCGTAAAAACCGACGCAGCCACCGGCAATCAGCGCAAACGGCAGGCCGTGCAGCCTCCGCGCACGGTCTTCTTCACCAAGCTTTGGCATCAGTAAGAAGTAAAGGCCGATACAGATAACCAGAATCGGCAGGATCTGGCGCAGAATGTCGGACTGCACATGCTGAACCAGCAGCGCGCCCGCCGTCGAGCCGATAAAGGTCATCAGGATATTGAGCTTCTGATCGGCGAGATTCACCACCTTGCGGCGAACAAAATAGAGCGAGGAGGAGAGCGAGCCGCCGCACGCCTGGAGTTTGTTGGTGGCGAGCGCCTGAGCTGGACTCATGCCTGCCGCCAGCAGCGCCGGAACGGTGAGCAACCCGCCGCCGCCCGCCAGGGCATCAATGAATCCGGCCAGCATCGCAACAAAAAACAGTACCGCCAGCAGCAGCGGCGACACCATAAACAGATCGACGAAAGTATCCATTAAAGTACGTGCTCATCCAGTAGCGCCTGGCAGGAAGGCGGCAACGGAGGCGGTGTCTTCTTCTCAGGCTTAGAGGTTCCAGGCTTGGCCGGCTCAAACCAGCTTTGCAGTTCGTAGCCACAGCCATCGCCAGGCGGCGGCAGCGGCTGATCTTCACATTCAAGGCTGTTCGCCGGGCAGCGCAGACGAACGTGCATATGTGCCCGGTGCTGGAACCACGGTCGTACTTTACGCAGCCAGTCGCGATCGGTTCCCGCATCCAGACAGAGCTGCTGCTTGATGGCCGGATTAACGAAGATCCGCGTGACGTCGTTATCTTCCGCCGCCAGCTTGATCATGCTGGAGATCTCCGGCGACCAGCGCGAAGCAACGACGCGTTTCCCGTCGGCCGACACCAGATCCAGCGCCTGCGGCTTCAGCAGCTGCGCTGAGCTCCAGCGCGCTTTCGGCAGCTGCAGGAAGATATCCACATCCAGACCGGTCTGGTGGCTGGCGTGTCCGCCGTTAAAGCGACCTCCGGCAGGCATCCCCATATCGCCAATCAGCATCGTACCCAGCCCCAGGTTATGCACCTGGTTCCCCAGACGCTGGATAAACAGCACCAGATCGGGATGACCGAAATAACGGCGCTGATCGGTACGCATCACCTGATACGTATCCGACTGGAGCGGCAGCGCCTGCGCGCCCACGATACAGCCGTTAGAGAAGGCGCCGATGGACTGCGCGCTTCCCGCCACCGGATGGGTGATTTTTTGCCACGGCGTGGCGGCCAGGCTGGCACCACTGGCCAGCAGCGCCAGCAGCGCGATTGCGGTTTTTTTCATAGTTACCAGCGTGGAATGGTGGTCGTCACATCCGCATTCTGCGCGCGCTGGCGCAGGAAGTGATCCATCAGCACGATCGCCAGCATCGCCTCTGCGATCGGCACCGCGCGGATCCCCACGCACGGATCGTGACGCCCTTTGGTGATCATCTCAACTTCGTCGCCAGCGCGGTTAATCGTGTGCCCGGGCACCGTAATGCTGGAGGTTGGCTTCAGCGCAATGTTGGCAACTATCTGCTGCCCGCTGCTGATCCCGCCGAGAATACCGCCCGCATGGTTGCTCTGGAAACCGTCTCTGGTGATTTCGTCCCGGTTCTGGCTGCCGCGAAGCTGAACCACGTCAAATCCGTCGCCGATTTCCACGCCCTTCACCGCGTTGATGCTCATCAGCGCGTGGGCGATATCGGCATCGAGGCGGTCGAATACCGGTTCGCCCCAGCCTGCCGGCACGCCGTCCGCTACCACGGTAACCTTCGCGCCAATTGAGTCGCCCTCTTTTTTCAGGCCGCGCATCAGTTCGTCCAGCGCGTCCAGCTTGTCGGCATCGGCGCAGAAGAACGGGTTAAGCTCGACCTGATCCCAGTCCTTGATCGCCAGCGGAATGTCGCCCATCTGGGTCAGACAGCCGCGGATCGCGATGCCAAACTTCTGCTGAAGGTATTTTTTGGCAATCGCCCCTGCCGCCACGCGCATCGCGGTTTCACGCGCCGATGAGCGGCCGCCGCCGCGATAGTCGCGGAATCCGTATTTTTGCTCGTAGGTGTAGTCGGCGTGGCCCGGACGGAAGACGTCTTTGATCGCGCCGTAGTCCTGGGAGCGCTGATCGGTATTTTCAATCAGCAGGCCAATGCTGGTGCCGGTGGTGCGGCCTTCGAAAACGCCGGAGAGAATTTTAACCTGGTCCGGCTCGCGACGCTGCGTGGTGTAGCGAGAGGTGCCCGGACGACGACGATCGAGGTCGTGCTGTAAATCGGCTTCGGTCAGTTCGATGCCTGGCGGGACGCCATCAACGATACAACCCAGTGCCAGCCCGTGCGACTCCCCAAAGGTGGTCACGCGGAATACCTGTCCAATACTGTTTCCTGCCATCACGGCTCCGATGTTGTTGTTTGCGTTTGAGCGTTGTGAAACGGGCCGAAGCCCGCTGGATTAGTCTTTGTAAATGCTGAAGTATTCGCGAGCGTCGAGGAGCTGCGCTTTGGTCAGCATAAAGACGCCGTCACCGCCGTTGTCGAACTCAAGCCAGGTGAACGGCACATCCGGGTACTGCTCTATCAGATGTACCATGCTGTTGCCTACTTCACAAATCAGAACGCCGTGGTCGGTCAGGTAATCCGGCGCGCAGGCCAGAATGCGGCGGGTCAGCTTCAGGCCGTCAGTACCTGACGCCAGGCCCAGCTCCGGCTCGTGGCAATACTCGTTCGGCAGATCGGACATGTCTTCCGCATCCACGTACGGCGGATTGGTAACGATCAGATCGTATTGCAGCGTTGGCAGGTCGCGGAACAGGTCAGAGCGGATTGGCGTAACGTGGTGGATCAGCCCGTGCTCTTCAATATTGTGTTCGGTGACGGCCAGCGCGTCGGTGGAGATATCCACGGCGTCCACTTCCGCTTCAGGGAAGGCGTACGCGCAGGCAATCGCGATGCAGCCGCTGCCGGTGCACATATCGAGAATGTGCTGCGGCTGACGATCGATCAGGCCGTCAAAGTGGTTGTTAATCAGCTCGCCAATCGGCGAGCGCGGCACCAGCACGCGTTCGTCCACGTAGAACTCGTGGCCGCAGAACCAGGCTTTGTTGGTCAGGTAAGCCACCGGAATGCGCTCGTTCACGCGGCGGATCACGCGCTCTACGATGCGGTGTTTTTCGCTGGAGGTCAGACGCGCGGTGCGCATGTCTTCCGGAATATCCAGCGGCAGGTAGAGCGACGGCAGCACCAGCTGAACGGCCTCATCCCACGGGTTGTCGGTACCGTGACCGTACCAGATATTGGCGGCGCTGAAGCGGCTAACCGACCAGCGCAACATGTCCTGTATGGTATGCAGCTCGTTTACTGCTTCATCGACAAAAATTTTATCCACTCTTTCCTCCAGGGCATGCTCGCATAATTTTCGGCGGCTAGTTTGCCATGAAGACGGCGATAAATCAGCAATGACGCGTGCCGCTTGAGGTTAAAAAATGCATTTAGTCGGGTACACTATCGGAAATACGAGATGAGAATGACGAATGAAAAAGAAAACATCGCTCAGCGAGGAGGATCAGGCTCTCTTCCGACAGCTTATGACCGGGACGCGCCAGATCAGGCAGGACACCATTGTTCATCGCCCGCAGCGTAAAAAAATCAGCGAAGTACCGGTCAAACGGCTGCTCCAGGAGCAGGCCGATAACAGTCACTATTTTTCAGATGAATTTCAGCCGCTGCTGAATACCCAGGGTGCGGTGAAATACGTGCGCGAAGACGTCAGCCATTTTGAGCTGAAAAAATTACGTCGGGGAGATTATTCGCCGGAGCTGTTTCTCGATTTGCATGGTTTGACCCAGATGCAGGCGAAACAGGAGCTGGGGGCGTTGATAGCAGCGTGTCGTCGCGAACATGTTTTTTGTGCCTGCGTAATGCACGGTCACGGTAAGCATATTCTCAAACAACAGACGCCGCTGTGGCTGGCCCAGCATCCGCACGTGATGGCTTTTCATCAGGCACCAAAAGAGTACGGCGGAGATGCCGCATTGCTGGTATTGATTGAAGTTGAGGAGTGGCAGCCGCCAGAATTACCCTGACAGGATGGCGGGAGGCACGCTGCCCCCCGCCATATCGCACGTCACGTCAGATTGCTTTTGCCATCTTCAGGTTGCACGGACTCATTTGCCAGTTGAAGACCCCTTTGCCGGTGTCGTCGAGGGTGACGTTGGCAATGGCGGACGTCGTGAACATCGGTGGCGTTTCGCCCGGGCACAGCTCAGATACCAGATAGCCGACCAGCGGCAGGTGGGAAATGACCAGCGCGGAAGCGACGCCTTCGTTGCATAACGCCTGAAGATAAGCGCTGACAAGGCCAACATCGCCACACGGCGTGAGTTCAGGGAGAACATCCACGCTGGATGGCAGGTTCATACACTCCCCCACCACATCCAGCGTCTGTTCTGCCCGCAGGTACGGACTCACCAGAACGCGTTCAATGTCCACTTTTTGACCTTTAAGCCATGTCGCCATCTGACGGGATTCGTCGCAGCCACAGACGGTTAAAGGACGTACTGAGTCACTGGCGGCATCGAGTGCCGCGTCGCCGTGACGCATGATAAAAACTTGCATATTGCACCGCTTTTGTTAACCAGAATCACCGGCGTTAACTACCCGCGATAAATGCTCTGAGGTAGAAAACCCGATGGCCGGGCATTGTGCCTGATCCATTCGGTGAATGAAACGCTGTTTTTTACCTCAATGGCGTAAGTATAGTCAATCTCTGTTTACAATTTCGCCAGAACAGGTCCCCTCACCGGAGGATTTACCCTTCTTTGACTTCAGTTTACGAAATCAGTTTCCCTTGCGGGCCAGAAGGTCTGGCCCCGTTCCGCCATCTGCAATAATTCGTCACAAGGTGTAAATCGCGGACCATACTGCGAGGCCAGACGTTGCAGGATCGCAACCACTTCACCCGCCCCGAGGGTATCCATATACCGGAACGGGCCGCCAAGAAACGGCGGGAAACCAATGCCAAAGACGGCGCCGATGTCGCCATCGCGCGCGCCTTTAATAACCTTCTCACCAAAGCAGCGTGCCGCTTCATTGAGCATCATCATCACGCAGCGTTCAGCACACTGAACCGCCGACAATTTTCCCTGTCCCGCGGCAGGTATAAGCCCATAAACAGAAGGGTCGACCTGTTTCTTGCTTTTACGCCCTTTCGCGCCGTAAAGATAGAAACCGCGTTCATTTTTTCTGCCTTTGCGATCGTCCTTCAAAATTGCAGAAACAACGTTTGCAGGCGGCGAAAAACGATCGCCATAAGCGGCTTCCAGCACGGGGATAATTTTAGTGCCGGTATCAATGCCTACCTCATCCAAAAGCTGGACAGGGCCTACGGGGAAGCCAAACTTTACTAAGGCCTCGTCAACGTGCTCAATTTTCTCGCCTTCCGTCAGGAGCCGCATCGCTTCGTTGATGTACGGCGCCAGTATGCGGTTGACGTAGAAACCGGCTTTGTCCGCTACCACGATGGGGGTTTTCCCCTGTTTTTTCGCCAGCTTCACCACCGTGGCAATAGTTTGCGGACGGGTTGTGGCGTGAGGGATGACCTCTACCAGCGGCATTTTTTCGACCGGACTAAAATAGTGCAGCCCTATCACCTGCTCCGGACGCGCGGCTTTCGCTGCGATATCGCCAATCGGCAGGGAGGAGGTATTTGAAGCGAAAATGGTGTGCGGCGCGCAGTGCTCCTCAACCTCCGCCACCATCTGCTGCTTAAGCGCCAGATCTCCGAAAACGGCTTCAATCACAACGTCGCGATGCGTAAACCCGCTGTAGTCCGTGGTGCCGGAGATCGTCGCGAGCGTTTTATCGCGCTCGCTGGCTTTGATATGGCGGCGTTTAACCTTTCGCTCGAGGTTCTGCCAGCTGTACTGCAGCGCGTGGTTGATGCCCTTAGGGTTAATGTCTTTGATACGTACGGGCAATTTGCCTTTGCTGGCGGTGACAAACGCGATGCCGCCGCCCATCAGCCCACCGCCCAGTACGCCAACGGCGCGCAGCGGAGCAGGCTCAGCCTCGCTGCCCGGATCTTTTTTCACGTCAGTACTGGCGAAGAAAATGCTTCGCAGCGCCTGCGACTGCGGCGTCATCGCCAGCTCGCCAAAAGCTTTCGCTTCGGCGGCATAGCCGCTGCTGCTGCCCTGCGACAGCCCGGTTTCAATCACGTCCAGAATGCGCTTCGTGGCCGGGTAGTTACCTTTGGTTTTTTGCCCGGTTTTTTTACCCACCATATTAAATAACAGCGCGCGCCCCAGCGGCCCGGCAAGGACGCGCTCGCGCACCGGCAGCGCGCGTTTTGCCTGGCGGCCTTTAAGCGCCCGCTCAACGGCGGCATCGAGCAGGATGGCGTGGGGAACGACCTCGTCAACCAGCCCCGCCTTTAACGCCTGTCGGGCGCGCAGCTGTTTTCCGGTTAAGATCATCTCCAGCGCCGTGCTGACGCCCACCAGACGCGGCAGGCGCTGCGTTCCACCGGAGCCGGGCAGCAGTCCAAGCTGCACCTCCGGCAGGCCCAGCACGGTTTTCGCATCGTCGGTACAGATGCGGCTGTGGCAGGCCAGCGCCAGTTCAAGCCCGCCGCCCAGGCAGGCGCCGTGAATTGCGGCGACAACGGGTATCGACAGCGCATGGATTTCCGCCATCACCTGCTGGCCCTGGCGCGCCAGATCCTCTGCTTCCTGCGCGCTTCTGGCGCGGACAATCATGTTGATATCGGCCCCGGCAATGAAGTTATCCGGCTTTGCCGAAATAAACACCAGCCCGCGAATCGCCTTGTTTTCACGAATTTGTCTGAGCATGTCGCGCACCTGAACGCCAAACTCGGCCTTCAGGGTATTCATCTTTTCGTCGGGCACGTCAATGGTGATAACGGCCACGTTATCGAGGCGAACGGTCAGGTTAAATGCAGATGTCGTTTCCATTACTCAGCCTCCAGAACCATTGCTGCGCCCAGACCGCCCGCCGCACAGGCGGTGACAAGACCAAAGCCGCCGCCCCGGCGGCGTAGCTCATGTAACGTCTGGGTTATCATTCTCGCCCCCGTCGCCGCAAACGGATGGCCATAAGCGATGGAGCCACCCAGCACGTTGAATTTGCTCTGATCCACTTCGCCTGTGGCATGCGCGCGGCCCAGCACGTCGCGGGCAAAGCGCTCGCTCGCCATAAGCTGAACGTTTGCCAGCGTTTGTGCGGCAAAGGCTTCGTGCATATCAATTAACGTGAGATCGGAGAGCGTCAGCCCCGCGCGCTCCAGCGCCAGCGGCGTGGACCAGGCAGGCCCTAACAGCATGTCCTGCCAGACATCGATAGCGGTGAAGGCGTAGCTGCGCAAATAGCCCAGCGGCGTTATGCCCAGCTCTTTGGCCCGGGACTCCGTCATCAGGATCACGGCGGCAGCACCGTCCGTCAGCGGAGTGCTGTTAGCCGCGGTTACCGTTCCGTGTTTACGGTCAAAGGCCGGGCGCAGCTTCGCATAGTCCGCCAGCGTCGAGGTGCCGCGAATATTGTTATCTTCCGAAAGCGGCTCACGATAGGGCGGGACATAGGCGGTCATCACTTCGCCGGTCAGTTTGCCTTCCGACCAGGCCTTTGCGGCAAGCTGATGGGAACGGTGCGCCAGCGCATCCTGCTGCTCACGCGTGATGCCGTAGGTTTTCGCCATCTGCTCGGCGGTGTCGCCCATGCGCAGGCCGGTGGAGTATTCGGCGACGGCGGGTGGAACAGGCAGCAGATCCCGCAGGCGCAAACGCGAGAAAAGCTTCAGCTTCTGCCCGGTGGTGCGGGCTTTATTGGCATCCACGAGAATGCGGGCCAGCTTTTTGCTGACGCCGATGGGCAGCACGGATGAGGAGTCTGCGCCTCCGGCGATCCCGGCGCGAATAGTGCCCGCCATCAGGCTTTCCGCCACGTTCGCCACCGCCTGGAAACTGGTGGCACAGGCACGGCTGACGCTGTAGGCGTCGGTGTGCACGTTCATGCCCGTTCCCAGAACGATTTCACGCGCGATATTTGGCGCCTCCGGCATCTGCACGACCTGACCAAAAACCAGTTGCTCAATGATTTCAGGCGGAATGTCGCTGCGAGCCAGCATCTCCCCCACCACCATTTTTCCCAGATCGACAGCCGGTATTCCGTGAAACGCGGTTGCCTGACGCGCAAACGGCGTACGCAGCCCGCTGACGATGGCAATGCGGTCACCGTGTCGGGTGATAAGCGGTAATGCCTGACTCATAACACTCCCCTGTAAAAAAAATTTGCGCACGCACAAAGTGGTCTGACCTGATAATAGTCTTAACTATTTTTTTACATTGAGCCAATCGGGGAAGCGAAAAATTGCGAGCTAAGGCACAGAGAAGAAAAAGAAAATGCGCCGAGGTAAAAGCAAAACGGTAACCCATAGGTTACCGTTTTTAGTGTTTGCACCCTCTCCCGTGGGAGAGGGCTGGGGGTGAGGGCATCAGGCCGCGGAGATTAACGCAGCCCTAACTGGAAAATCAGCGTTTCTGCTTCACAGGCGAAGACAAAGTCGATATCCAGCTTCACGCCGCCGTCCACTTCCGTGAAGGTGGATTTGATTTCGCACGGATCGGACTCCACGTCGCGCGCGCGCTTGCTCAGCGCAGCCAGCGTCTCTTCTGCTTCAGCGCGGTTAGTGAATACACGGCTGTAAGAGGCGGTGCAATCGGTGTTGTCCATGATGGTGCCAACATCCATACAGCAGCAAACCGGGGTTTCATCAGCACTGCATTTACTCATAGCTCAATTTCCTCTGTATTCGCGCAGCGCGCGAGATAAACACGATGCGACTATTTTACGCCCCCTCGCGTGCCCCCTCCAGCCGTTAATGGCGCAAAATCGGATAAGTGAGCAATATCACACTAAAAAATGATCTAAAACAAAATTCACCTTTTCAGATGATTCGCACTGGTCACAATTTTGCCAACCAGATCTCGTTTCAAGAAACATATCTGAAAATATTAATAAACAAACTTGCAACATCCCAGCTGGTCAGACCTATACTCTCGCCACTGGTCTGATTTGTAAGTCATACCTCAGACCCTACACTTCGCGCTCCTGTTACGGTATGTAACAATTATTGAATAAAAATAACTCAATGAGGTTATGGTCATGAGCCAGAAAACCCTGTTCAAACAAACTGCTTTAGCAGTTGCAGTGGCAATCGTCTCAACGTCCGCCTGGTCAGCGGGCTTCCAGTTAAACGAATTTTCTTCCTCTGGCCTTGGCCGTGCGTATTCCGGGGAAGGTGCGATTGCCGATGACGCAGGCAACGCGAGCCGTAACCCGGCGCTGATCATGATGTTCGATCGCCCTACCTTCTCTGCTGGTGCGGTTTACATCGATCCTGATGTCAACATTTCCGGCAAATCTCGCTTCACCGGTGCAGACCTGAAGGCGGATAACATTGCGCCGACGGCGTGGGTGCCTAACCTGCACTTTGTTGCACCTATTAACGAGCAGTTTGGTTGGGGGGCTTCCGTTACCTCTAACTATGGCCTGGCGACGGAATTCAATAACGACTATCCGGCCGGGGAATACGGCGGTAAAACCGATCTGACCACCCTGAACCTCAACCTGAGCGGCGCTTATCGTCTGAACGAAAGCTGGAGCTTCGGTCTGGGCTTCAATGCCGTTTATGCTGATGCGAAAATTGAGCGTTACACCGGCGAGCAAACCGCCGCGCTGCCGAAAAACAGCAATAAAATTGCCAGCCTGAAAGGCGATGAATGGGGTTACGGCTGGAACGCCGGGATCCTGTACGAGCTGGACAAGAATAACCGCTGGGGTCTGACCTATCGCTCAGAAGTGAAAATTGATTTCGATGGCGATTACAAAAGCGGCATCCTGAGCCCTGTTAACGGCCTGGTTCCGGGTGCGGGCACCACCATTCCATGGGGTACATCTAACCAGACCGTACCGGGTTCACTGTCGCTGCATCTGCCAGAAATGTGGGAAGTCTCCGGCTATAACCGCGTCGCGCCACAGTGGGCGATCCACTATAGCCTGGCTTACACCAGCTGGAGTCAGTTCCAGGAGCTGAAAGCCACCGGCACCAACGGTCAGACGCTGTTCTATAAGGACGAAAGCTTCCACGACGCATACCGTCTGGCGCTGGGTACAACCTACTATATGGATGACAACTGGACGTTCCGTACCGGTATCGCGTTTGATGACAGTCCGGTTCCGGCGGATAAACGCTCCATCTCCATTCCTGATCAGGACCGTTTCTGGCTTAGTGCGGGTGCAACCTATGCGTTTAACGAGAATGCCTCCATCGACGCTGGCGTCTCTTATATGCACGGTCAGAAAGTGACGTTCCAGGAAGGCCCTTACGAGTTTACCTCTGAAGGTAAAGCGTGGCTGTTCGGTACCAACTTCAACTACGCGTTCTAATCGCGCAGGCATCAAAAAAGGTGAGCATCGCTCACCTTTTTTATTTATTCCGAATCGATATCTTTTAATTCATTCTCGATGGCTTTCGCGTTTGGATTATCTTCCGGCTTCAGCTTGCCGCCGTTGGCAATAAAGTCGTGGTTCTGGAAGTAGGCCTCACGCACCATAATGTACGGATCTGACGACTGACGCAGCAGACCATCAGAGTCCAGCAGCTGCGCACGTGTTTCAATGCCTTCCACCGTCCATTTACCAATCGACAGCGGCCAGGTGAGCCATGACAGCACCGGATACAGCGTATCCACCATGTCGCCGCCATCATCACGCACGGTGAAGCTGCCGTAGAATGGCAGATGCACATACGGACCATAACCCACGCCATAATGCCCCAGCGTACTGCCGAAACGGTGCGGCTGCTCGCGCTGCAGTTTCGGGTTCGCCATGCCGGCGACATCAATTAAGCCGCCCATCCCCAGCAGGGAGTTCAGGAAGAATCGGGTGAAATGCACCATTCCCTGATACGGGTCGCCCTGGAGGAAGTAGTTCACCATCACCGCAGGCTCTTCCAGGTTGCTGGTGAAGTTGCTCAGGCCGTTACGCGCTGGCTGCGGAACGTAGTCACGCCACGCCACGGCAACCGGTCGAACCAGGTACGGATCCAGCACATTGTAGTTAAAGCTGTACATTGAACGGTTAAATCCTTCGAGAGGATCGGAGCGTCCCGTTTGCTCGCCAGAGCTGGCGCAGCCCACAAGCATTGTGACGCCCAGCGCAAGCGCCGACAGCCGAAGTTTCATAAATTTCTCCCTGTTCAGTATGGCTATCGTTGAATGCCATCCGAGACGGAGCATCTTACGCTCCGCCGAAACGTGCAAGTGATTGTAACAGCACGCTTACCGATGTCTACGAGGACAATGACGACCCGCTCTCGTCATCACGCTAATTTCAGCATAGCCTGGCTTTCAGAATTCGTTTCGCCGGCAATTTTATATTGGCTTTGAAAGGGATGTCTCACCTTTATTGCCATTTTCAGCAATTTAAGAGCTTCCCCACGGGCAGCGCGCTAAAAGCCGCTACGCTTAAATGAGCGATAACCCCGAAGGAGCAGTTATGAAAGACATTAACGAAGAAAAAATTGGCGAGAATAATGAAGAACCTGAGATTGAGAGCGAGGAGAAAGACCGGGGAGAAGAGATAGAGGTCGATGAGGACCGCCTGCCGTCGCGCGCCATGGCCATTCATGAGCATATTCGCCAGGACGGCGAAAAAGAGATGGAGCGCGACGCGATGGCCCTGCTGTGGTCGGCCATAGCCGCCGGCCTGTCGATGGGCGCATCGCTGCTTGCCAAAGGGATATTTCACGTGCAGCTGGAAGGCGTACCGGGCGGGTTTCTGCTGGAAAACTTAGGCTACACGTTCGGCTTTATTATCGTCATTATGGCGCGGCAGCAGCTTTTCACCGAGAACACCGTCACCGCCGTATTGCCGGTAATGCAAAATCCTACCCTCGGGAATTTTGGCCTGCTGATGCGCCTGTGGAGCGTCGTGCTGCTGGGTAACCTCATCGGTACAGGCGTAGCCGCCTGGGCCTTCGAATATATGCCAATATTTGATGAACCTACCCGCGATGCCTTCGTGAAGATCGGTATGGACGTGATGAAAAACACGCCGGTGGAAATGTTCTCTAACGCCATCATTTCCGGCTGGATCATCGCCACCATGGTCTGGATGTTCCCGTCAGCGGGCAGCGCGAAGATTGTGGTGATTATCCTGATGACCTGGCTAATCGCCCTCGCCGATACCACGCACATTGTGGTCGGAACCGTTGAGATCCTTTATCTGGTCTTTAACGGCACCCTGCACTGGAGCGATTTCTTCTGGCCGTTTGCGATCCCCACCCTTGCGGGCAACATTTGTGGCGGAACCTTTATCTTCGCGCTGCTGAGCCATGCGCAAATCCGTAACGATATGTCCAACAAGCGTAAGGCAGAGCTAAAAGCACAGGAAAAAAAGGCGCAATCCACTAAAAAATCGGGCTAAACGGTGACTCTTTGACCAGTCAGGCGGCAAGGCGCTTAACGAAAAGTGTAAATAACGCTATACTCTTGCCGCTTCGTCCCCTTAGTTAAATGGATATAACGAGCCCCTCCTAAGGGCTAGTTGCAGGTTCGATTCCTGCAGGGGACACTTCCGATTTCCCTTATGCCTCCTTCCACAGCTCCACGCAATTGCGGCCACGACGTTTCGCGCCGTACAGCGCTTCATCCGCTGCCTGAATCAACCGCTCGTAGTCAGGATGCCCGTTAAACATCGCCGCCCCTATCGAAAGAGAGAGCGGGATAATATCGCCGGCCGGAGAGTTAACCTTGATTTTTTCCACCCGTTTGCGAATCCGCTCGGCAATTCGCAGCGTGTCTGCCTCTGAGATTTCCGTTAGCACAATCAGAAACTCATCTCCGCCGTAGCGAAAAACGTAATCGCAGGTCCGCACGTTGTCATAAAACGCGCCGGCGACCTTACGCAGGATCTCATCTCCCGTGTTGTGCCCCCAGGTATCGTTAATTTGCTTAAATTTATCAACGTCAATAAGCAGCGTAGAAAGCCTGGTTCCGGCCCGGCTGGCGTGCAGAATTTCGCGTTTGAATATGGTTGGCAGGAAACGGCGGTTCAGCAGCCGGGTCAGGACATCCACGCCGACCTCGTGACGTGAGACCTCGTCAAACAGCTCCCGCAGCAGCGTAATGATTTGGGAGAGCGAGTTTCGCATTTGATGCAGGAATTTATCCCGGTGCACGTTATCGTTCAGGCCCTGCTCGGATTGACGGATGCGCTCGAAGGTTTCGTCAAACTCCTGAATCAGACGCGAAATATGACCGGCCTCAGCGATCCCGCTGAAATAGTGGCGTCCCTTATGGCTAAACCACAGCCCAAACTCAGACTGGCCCAGCGGCAGGCTGTTGCCGATGCTGGAATTAAGCGTGATTTTATACAGAAGCACCATTTCCCATGTCAGCAGCGCCGCGGTCTGCCTCTCCTTCTCCTCTTCGGCATTTTCCATTAAGGAAAAGATTCGGTAGTTTTCGTCCTCTTTCGCCGCATTGTTTTCGCTAAACACGTAAGCCCGCGACATCACTTCCATAGCCAGGTCGATGCTGTTTATCGCGTAATGATAAATATGGAGCTTTACCTCAGACGAATGAGGGCTGGTGGTAACGATGGGCAACAGCAGCTTTTTCAGAACGCGAAACCCCATTTCGACCAAATCAACCGAAATGCCGATACGGGCATGAACGTCCGCGGCGCGCTGCTGGGCCCGGATCTGTTCTTCAACCTGGCCGGCCTCGCAGGAAAGTACGTCGGTAAGCCAGCGACGCAGCGCCTCCTGAAGCTGCCTTTCCACCTGCTCGGTAGTCAGAAATTCAGCGACGGAGGGATCGGCCAGAACAATACGATAGAATTCATCGATCAGCGCTGTGGCATTATCCCCGGCAAGCTCGGCCGCAAGCCGGTGCACTTCGGGATCGGTTTCATTAATCAGCTTTACCCACTCTTGTTTTACCGTTTGCAGGTAGGTTTCCATGGTCAGCTCCTTCAGGAGACACGCGGGAATGCAGATTTAACAATAGCAAAATCAACCCACTCCGCAATTGTCGCTTTTTTAAACAAAAAGGAGTGATAGCTCATATCGTATAACGGTGCTACATTATGCCGCCCACCCAAGTCAGCAATGGCCAGGCAACGTCGTAAAGAACGGTAAAGCCTGCAACCATGACCTCGTCCTACGGTCTTAATGGCACGTGGTATCGCGAAGTCTGCGCTACCTTCACAGGCTTTACAAAGGTTCCACTATTTTGTCTCAATCCAAATTTCAGCGGGCGTTTCTGCACCCGCGCTACTGGTTTACATGGTTCGGTCTTGGCGTGCTTTGGCTGCTGGTGCAACTTCCCTACCCCGTGATTCGTTTCCTGGGCTCGAAGCTGGGTAGCGCATCGCGCCATTTCCTGAAGCGTCGCGAATCCATTGCCCGTAAAAATCTCGAACTCTGCTTTCCGCATTACAACGCGCAGCAGCGTGAAAAGCTGATTGCTGAAAACTTTAAATCTATCGGTATGGCGCTGCTCGAAACCGGCATGGCCTGGTTCTGGTCGGACGAGCGCGTGCGTAAATGGTTTGACGTTGAAGGTCTGGATAACCTGAAGCGCGCCCAGCTGCAAAACCGCGGCGTGATGGTTGTCGGCGTGCATTTTATGTCCCTTGAGCTGGGTGGCCGCGTTATGGGCCTTTGCCAGCCGATGATGGCTACCTATCGTCCGCATAACAGCGCGCTGATGGAGTGGGTACAAACGCGCGGACGCATGCGTTCGAATAAAGCCATGATCAGCCGAAACAACCTGCGCGGCATGGTCGGTGCCCTGAAGAAAGGCGAAGCCGTCTGGTTTGCACCGGACCAGGACTACGGTCCTAAAGGCAGCAGCTTTGCCCCCTTCTTTGCGGTGAAAAATGTCGCCACGACGAACGGTACCTTTGTGATTTCACGTCTTTCAGGCGCCGCGATGTTAACGGTGACCATGGTCAGGAAAGCGGATAAATCAGGCTACCGCCTGCACATCTCTCCTGAAATGGCCGACTATCCTGAAAACGAAGGCGAAGCTGCCTCCTTTATCAACAAGGTGATTGAGTTCGAGATTATGCGCGCGCCTGAGCAGTATCTGTGGATGCACCGCCGCTTTAAAACCCGCCCTCTGGGCGAAGCCTCCCTCTACGTCTAAGCCTTTCTGAAGGTTAGTTTCGCTAAGAAACTAACCTTTTCAATCACCTGTAATCACATTGCGTGACGGCTTATTCGAGCCGTCGCTCAATACACTTTTATTGCGTGATGAAATCAAACTGTCGCCGTTCCACGACACCTGTAAGTATAGGAAATTATTTAAAAAAATGACTCTTGTCACCCCTGAAATTTAGGCGTACATTAGCGCCGTCTGGCGACAGGAAAGCACAGAATTCTGAGCTGAAGTTAGCGGCGTAACGGGATAATTCTTATTTACCCCTGCGCGCGATTTCAACTCTCTATACTCAGTTGGACTCTGTTTTTTTAATGCGTACCGGTAGATACGCGGAGCGATGAAACGTGAAATATTTTTTTATGGGCATTTCGGTTATTGTTTTAGTTTGGGCCGGGACGTTTGCTCTGATGATCTAGTTAAGAAAATGCAGTCAAAAAAACAGGCGCCAGCGGCGCCTGTTTTTTTTGTCGGTTACGATTCCGGTTGTTCCGCCACGCTCTTCGTCGCAAGCAGGCCGTCGGCACGGAACATGCTTTTTATTCCCCGCACGGCCTGACGAATACGGTCGCTGTTTTCGATAAGCGCAAACCGAACGTGCGTATCGCCGTAGTCACCAAAGCCGATGCCCGGCGAGACGCACACCTTTGCATCCTGAAGCAATTTTTTAGCAAATTCCAGCGAGCCCATCGCCGCATACGGCTCGGGAATTTTCGCCCAGACGTACATCGACGCTTTTGGCATTTCCACCATCCAGCCGGCTTCATGAAGCCCTTTGACCAGCACGTCACGGCGGCGCTTGTACTGGGCGGCGATGTCGTGCACGCACTGCTGATCGCCCTCCAGCGCCGCGATGGCCGCGACCTGCAGCGGCGTAAAGGTGCCATAGTCGTGGTAACTTTTAATCCGCGCCAGGGCGCTCACCAGCGTCTTGTTCCCGACCATAAAACCTATACGCCAGCCCGCCATGTTGTAACTTTTCGACAGCGTAAAGAACTCAACCGCCACGTCACGGGCGCCGGGCACCTGCATAATTGACGGGGCTGTCCAGCCGTCATAGACGATATCGGCGTAGGCCAGATCGTGTACCACCAGCACGTCGTAACGCTTCGCCAGGGCCACCACTTTCTCAAAGAATTCCAGTTCGACACACTGCGCCGTTGGGTTTGACGGGAAGCCGAGGATCATCATCTTCGGCTTCGGGTAGCTTTCGCGAATGGCACGTTCCAGCTCGTTAAAGAAGTCGACGCCTTCCACCAGCGGTACCGAACGAACCTGCGCGCCGGCAATCACCGCACCGTAAATATGAATCGGGTAGCTCGGGTTTGGCACCAGTACGGTATCGCCATGATCGAGGGTCGCCAGCATCAGGTGCGCCAGCCCCTCTTTCGAGCCGATGGTCACGATCGCTTCACTTTCGGGATCGATATCGACCTGATAGCGATCCTGATACCAGCGTGAGATCGCCCGGCGCAACCGGGGAATACCCCGCGACGTCGAATAGCCGTGCGTATCAGGACGCTGGGCAACCGTGCAGAGTTTTTCCACAATGTGGGGAGGCGTAGGGCCGTCAGGATTACCCATGCTGAAATCAATAATGTCTTCGCCGCGCCGACGCGCAGCCATTTTCAGTTCAGCAGTGATGTTAAAAACATAAGGGGGGAGACGATCGATACGCGTAAAACGGCGTTCAGGACTGAATTCAGCCATAGGTTCCTCAGAGTCACGTTAGCGCCCGGACCGTCCGAGCGACGCTGCCACCAGCGTGGCATGCCTAGAAAATAACCTGAAGAAAAAGATGCTGTCGAGGGGCAATCGACAAAAAAACATTTTGCACTAAAACGGGAATCACATCGCAGTGAAAAGCGGAACCATTATCGCGAGCGGCCAGTTTTTACCGCTACGATTTAACAGGTTGTTATCAGTATCTTTACCTGGCATTTTCCGACAAACGGAAACGCAGCGTCTTTCAGTCAAAAGCGAACAATCCCCTTTGAGAATTATGGTTTTTCCTCATTTGATAAATCTGACGGATAACTGGCGATCGGACGCGAGGTTTTTTATCATAGCTTTTTCCCGTATTCCCAGGCCTGACCGTGCACGAAATCTTCAATATGCTCCTGGCGGTGTTTGACCGCGCGGCGTTAATGCTGATCTGTCTGTTTTTTCTCATACGCATTCGCCTGTTCCGCGAGCTTTTGCATAAATCTGCCCACTCACCAAAAGAGCTCCTGGCCGTCACGTTCATCTTTTCGCTGCTTGCCCTGTTCAGTACCTGGTCCGGCGTGCCGGTAGAAGGCTCGCTGGTCAACGTGCGCATCATCGCCGTGATGTCAGGCGGGATCCTCTTTGGCCCCTGGGTCGGGATTATTACGGGCATTATCGCCGGTACCCATCGTTACCTGATTGATATTGGCGGCGTGACGGCAATCCCCTGTTTTATCACCAGCATTATCGCCGGGGTGCTCTCCGGCTGGATTAACCGCAAATTCCCGAAAAAACAGCACTGGCGGGCGGGGATTATCGCCGGGATGATCTGCGAAACGCTGACCATGATTCTGGTTGTCGCCTGGGCACCAACCGTTGCGCTGGGGCTGGATATCGTCTCGAAGATCGGCATTCCGATGATCCTCGGCAGCGTCTGTATCGGTTTTATCGTGCTGCTGGTGCAGAGCGTGGAAGGGGAAAAGGAGGCCAGCGCCGCACGTCAGGCCAAGCTGGCGCTGGATATTGCCAACAAAACGCTGCCGCTTTTCCGTCACGTTAACGCCGAATCGTTGCGCCAGGTGTGCGAGATCATCCGTCGGGATATTCACGCCGATGCGGTTGCCATCACCAATATCAATCACGTGCTGGCTTACGTGGGCGTGGGTGAACATAACTATCGCGACAATGACGACACCATCAGCCCCACCACCAGACAGGCGATTAACTACGGTAAAATCATCATTAAAAACAATGATGAAGCCCACCGAACGCCAGAGATCCACTCGATGCTGGTGATCCCCCTGTGGGAAAAGGGCGTAGTGACGGGGACGCTGAAAATTTACTACTGCCATGCGCACCAAATTACCTCCTCGCTTCAGGAGATGGCGATTGGCCTGTCGCAGATCATCTCTACCCAGCTTGAGGTTTCCCGCGCCGAGCAGCTGCGGGAGATGGCAAATAAGGCAGAGCTGCGTGCGCTGCAAAGTAAAATCAATCCCCATTTCCTGTTTAACGCCCTGAATGCTATCTCCTCCTCCATCCGTCTTAATCCGGACACCGCACGCCAGCTGATTTTCAATCTGTCACGCTATCTGCGCTACAACATTGAGCTGAAAGACGACGAGCAGATCGACATCAAAAAAGAGCTATACCAAATCAAGGATTACATCGCCATTGAGCAGGCGCGCTTTGGCGATAAGCTCACCGTCATTTACGATATTGATGAAGAGGTCAACTGCGTGATCCCAAGCCTGCTGATCCAGCCGCTGGTGGAAAACGCCATTGTTCACGGCATTCAGCCGTGTAAAGGCAAGGGCGTGGTAACGATTAGCGTGACGGAAAGCGGCAACCGCGTGCGTATTGCCGTCCGCGATACCGGACACGGCATTGATCCAAAAGTGATTGAGCGCGTTGAATCTAACGAAATGCCGGGCAATAAAATTGGGCTGCTGAACGTGCATCACCGGGTCAAGCTACTGTTCGGCGACGGGCTGCACATTCACCGCCTTGAGCCGGGCACCGAAATCGCCTTTTATGTTCCAAATGAACGAACCCCCGTTCATGCCCCCATATCCTTGTTGCCGTAAGCCGGAGTAACGCATGAAAGTAATCATCGTAGAAGATGAATTTCTGGCTCAACAGGAGCTGAGCTGGCTGATTAAAACCCACAGCCAGATGGAGATTGTCGGCTGCTTTGACGACGGTCTGGACGTGCTGAAATTTTTGCAGCATAACCGGGTCGACGCCATTTTTCTCGATATCAATATTCCCTCGCTGGACGGCGTCCTGCTGGCGCAAAATATCAACCAGTTCGCCCACAAGCCGTTTATCGTGTTTGTCACTGCCTGGAAAGAGCATGCGGTGGAGGCCTTTGAGCTGGAGGCGTTTGACTACATTCTCAAGCCGTACCAGGAGTCGCGGATTATCAGCATGCTGCATAAGCTGGAGGCGGCATGGCAGCAGCAGGCGCAGCCCGCAGGCAACAGCCCGGCAGCGCGGGAAAACGACACCATTAATCTGGTGAAGGACGAGCGGATTATCGTCACGCCGATCGACGATATTTACTATGCCGAAGCGCATGAAAAAATGACGTTTGTTTATACGCGGCGTGAATCCTACGTGATGGCAATGAACATTACCGAATTCTGCAACAAACTGCCGGCCGCCCACTTCTTCCGCTGCCACCGTTCGTTCTGCGTGAACCTGAACAAGATCCGCGAAATCGAACCCTGGTTTAATAACACCTACATTTTGCGGCTTAAGGATCTGGATTTTCAGGTGCCGGTAAGCCGCAGCAGGGTTAAAGCGTTCCGCCAGCTAATGCACCTGTAGAATGTTCCCTCTCCCGCAGGAGAGGGAGGCGGTTGTCAGAGGATCTGACCGAGCACCTGACGCAGATGCGCACCGGCGCCAAGCAGGCCTGGATTATCGTGGACAATCAGGTAAACGGGGATGTCCTGCACGTAGCTTTTAAAGCGTCCTTTGTCTTCGAAGCCGCCGCGGAAACCGGAGGCGGTAAAGAAGTCGAGGAAGCGCGGCACAATCCCGCCCGCAATATAGACGCCGCCAAAGGTGCCGAGATTCAGCGCCAGGTTGCCGCCGAAGCGTCCCATGATTACGCAGAACAGCGACAGCGCACGTCGGCAGTCGATACAGCTGTCTGCCAGCGCGCGCTCGGTTACATCTTTCGGCCGCAGATTTTCCGGCAGACGGCCGTCTGATTTCACAATTGCGCGATACAGGTTCACCAGCCCCGGCCCGGACAGCACGCGCTCGGCCGACACGTGGCCAATCTCCGCGCGCAGCTCCTCAAGAATGATCCCCTCTTCTTCGCTGTTCGGCGCAAAATCCACGTGACCGCCCTCGCCCGGCAGGCTCACCCAGCGCTTGTCGACGTGGACCAGGTGCGCTACCCCGAGGCCCGTGCCAGCGCCATAAACGGCAATCGGCTTGCCTTCCACCGGTGTAGTGCCGCCGAACTGGATCAGATGCTCGGGCTTAAGCATCGGAATAGCCATGGAGACCGCGGTGAAGTCGTTAATAATTTCAAGGTGAGAGAAACCGAGGTTTTTCTGCATTTCGGCAATGGAGAATGCCCACGTGTGGTTGGTCATCGCCACCCAGTCGCCGGTGATCGGGCAGGCAATGGCGATACAGCCGTCTTCCACGTTAACGTGATGCTCTTCCAGATAGACGCGAACCACCGCTTCCAGGCTTGGGTAATCCAGCCCTGAATAGGTTTTCGCCCGGGAAATTTCACCGCTATTCACATCGCACAGGGCAAGGCGCGCGTTGGTGCCGCCCACATCACCTACCAAAGCATACTTTGTCATTCTTCTACTGCTCCGCTAAAGTCAGAATAAATCTTTGGGACACTGTAAATTCAAGGCGTGATAACAACAACGACCAGAAGGTGACTGCCCATGGATTATCGATCTTCGTCACATAATAACTTTACCGTTTCAGCACCTTTTGCACTATTGCCACAATGCTGATTGTGCAAAGTAACGTTAAGCCGTTTTGTACAAGGAAATCATCATGCTCCATCCGCGAGCCAGAACCATGCTGTTATTGGCTATCCCGGCGCTGATTATTGGCGTAGCGTCGAGCCTGGTGCTCATTGTCGTCATGAAAGTGGCGTCGGTGCTGCAAACGATATTATGGACAGCGCTTCCGGTAAAACTGGGCATCAGCATTGACTCGCCGGGATGGATCGTGATGATGCTGACCCTGACCGGGATAGCCGTGGGTCTGGTTATCCGCTACAGCCCGGGTCATGCCGGTCCCGATCCGGCACTGGAGCCGTTGATTGGCGAGCCAATCGCTCCCTCTGCGTTGCCGGGGCTCATTATCGCGCTGATTCTCGGCCTTGCGGGTGGCGTCAGCCTCGGCCCCGAGCATCCCATTATGGCGGTTAACATCGCGCTGGCGGTTTTTCTGGGAGCGCGTCTCTTCCCGCGCGTCGGCGCGCTGGACTGGACGATCCTCGCCTCCGCCGGGACCATCGGAGCGCTGTTCGGCACCCCCGTCGCGGCTGCGCTCATCTTTTCTCAAACCCTCAGCAGTAATCAGGACGTGCCGCTGTGGGATAAACTTTTTGCGCCGCTGATGGCGGCGGCGGCGGGGGCACTTACCACCAGCCTGTTTTTCAATCCCCACTTTTCCCTCCCTATCCCCCACTACGGCCAGATGCAAATAGCCGATATTCTCAGCGGTGCCGTCGTCGTTGCGATAGCGATCGCGCTGGGAATGGTCGCGGTGTGGTGCCTTCCGCGCCTGCATCGGCTGATGCACAGGCTGAAGCATCCGGTGCTGATTCTGGGCACGGGTGGCTTTATTCTGGGCGCATTAGGCGCGATCGGCGGGTCGGTAACCCTGTTCAAGGGCCTGGACGAGATGCAGCAGCTGGCGTTCAGCCAGGTCTTCAGCGTTTCGGATTATCTGCTGTTTGCGCTGGTGAAGCTGGCGGCGCTGGTGGTGGCCGCGGCGTGCGGCTTCCGCGGGGGGCGTATCTTCCCGGCGGTGTTTGTTGGCGTCGCGCTGGGGCTTATGCTGCATGAGCATGTTGACGCTGTTCCTGCGGCGATTACCGTCTCCTGCTCCATCCTGGGGCTGGTACTGGTGGTGACGCGCGATGCCTGGCTGAGCCTGTTTATGGCGGCCGTGGTCGTTCCGGATACCACGCTTCTGCCGCTGCTCTGCATCGTGATGTTGCCCGCCTGGCTCCTGCTGGCGGGCAAACCGATAATGATGGGATGGCGAAACGACGGATAATCAGGCGTTATTACGCGCCTCCAGCGCTTTCGTAAGCGCGCTCAGCAGCGGTGGGATATCGGCTTTCGGCAGCATTACTTCTATCAGCGAAAGCCGCTCATGGTGCGCCACTTTATCCAGCACCTCCGCCAGCTCCTCCGCTTCGCTGACGCGCCAGCACTCGGCCTCGGGCGCCAGGCTCAGCGCCTGCGGGATCTGCGTCCAGTTCCAGAGGGCGATATCGTTATACCGCTGCTCTGGCCCGTGGATGGCCCTTTCAACCGTGTAGCCTTCGTTGTTCAGTACCAGAATAATCGGGCGCTGCTTGTCGCGTAACATGGACCCCAGCTCCTGAATGGTCAGCTGCGCGGCGCCGTCCCCCGTCAGGACGATTACGCGTCGGTCCGGGCACGCCGTTTGCGCGCCAAAGGCCGCTGCCAGCGTGTAGCCAATCGATCCCCAGAGCGGCTGGACGATAAAGTTCACGTCTGCCGGTAGCCGCAGATCGATAGCGCCAAAAGCGGACGTGCCCTGATCGGCCAGAATGATGTCGCCGGGGCGAATAAACGTCTGCAGCGTGCGCCAGAAGCTCTCCTGGGTGAGCGAGCCTTCGACGGTCGGGAAGGAATAGCCGCTGGGATCCGATGGCGCTCGCATATCGCTAACGTGCGCTTTGCACAGCGCCGTGAGCGTTTCAATGGCCTGGCGCATCGGGATCCCCGTAAACCAGACGTCACCCACGCGAGCAGCATGGGGCTGAACCTCTATCGTCTGGGCGGAAGTCAGCTGGTGGGTAAACCCTGCAGTGAGCGTATCGGTAAAGCGCGTACCAATGCACAGCACCGTATCGGCCCCCTCAATCGCCATCTTGACCGAATCGGCACTGGCCGAGCCGCTATAGGTGCCGTAGAAACCGCTCTGTCGTTCGTCAAAGATCCCCTTGCCCATAAGCATGGTCGCGTGCGCCATCGGCACCTCGTTGACCCATTTCTGAAGGGCAGCCCGCAGCCCATGGCGGAGCACCAGGAAATCCGCCAGCAGCGCCGTGCGCTTACTCATGGACAGGCGCTTTTCGGCAGCTTCACGGAATGCCTGCAGGCAGGCAGCATCGGCCGGAGCGGGGTCCATCGTGAGAGCGCTTACAGGCGGAGTGGCGGCTTTTTTGGCAACATCGGCAGGCAGCATCAGGTAGCCCGGACGACGCTCCCTCAGCATGGTGGTGAGCACCCGGTCAATTTCATAGCAGGCGTTTTGTTCCGTCAGCACCGCCTGCGCAACCGTAATCGGCTCGCTCATGTGGTAGAAGTGGCGGAACTCACCATCGCCAAGCGTATGGTGCAGTAACTCACCGCGCTGCTGGGACGCCATGCCCGGTGCCCCCACAATATGGAGCACAGGAACGTGTTCAGCAAAACTGCCCGCCACCCCGTTCATGGCGCTTAATTCCCCTACGCCGAATGTCGTCAGGAGCGCGGCAAAGCCCTTGCAGCGGGCATAGCCGTCCGCGGCATAAGACGCGTTCAGCTCGTTGGCACAGCCCACCCAGCAGATGTCCGGGCTGTCTATCACATGGTCGAGAAACTGCAGGTTATAGTCGCCCGGCACGCCAAACAGATGATCGGCACCACAATCTGTAAGACGGTCCAGCAGGTAATCGGCGACGCAATATGGGGTACGCATATACAGGTGTCCTTCTGACGTTGACCTCCCTCTGAGTATTAAATAAGCGTGAAGCGTGTCCAGAATTGGCGACAAACAGGTTATGGAAAGAATGCTTTACGAAAAAAGCTCGGCTATTCTCATTTTCTTCAGGTTTGTGTAAACGCATACACTGACTTTTCTTATCTTCGCCAGAGGACATGACTATGGGCTATCAGCCTGACAAAAATCGTTACCAGACAATGCAGTACCGCCGCTGCGGGCAGAGCGGACTCAGGCTACCCGCCATCTCGCTGGGCCTCTGGCATAATTTTGGCGACACGACGCTACTCGAAAACAGCCGTCAACTTTTACAGCGCGCCTTTGATTTGGGTATTACGCATTTTGACCTTGCCAATAACTACGGCCCGCCTCCCGGCTCAGCCGAACGCAACTTCGGGCGCATCCTGCAGGAGGATTTCCTGCCCTGGCGCGATGAGCTGATCGTCTCCACCAAAGCGGGCTACACCATGTGGGACGGGCCCTACGGCGACTGGGGTTCGCGTAAATATCTGATCTCCAGCCTGGATCAGAGCCTCAAACGCATGGGACTCGAGTATGTGGATATTTTCTATCACCACCGTCCCGATCCGGAAACGCCGCTCGGTGAAACGATGAAAGCGCTTGACCATCTGGTGCGCCAGGGCAAAGCGCTGTACATCGGCCTGTCCAACTACCCGGCAGAGCTGGCGCGACAGGCGATTGAAATACTGGAGGATCTGGGCACGCCCTGTCTTATCCACCAGCCGAAGTACTCCATGTTCGAACGCGCTCCGGAAGCGGGTTTGCTCCAGGTGTTGCAGCAGAAAGGGGTGGGGTGTATTCCCTTCTCTCCCCTGGCGGGCGGACAGCTGACCGATCGCTATCTCCACGGGATACCCGCAGATTCCCGCGCAGCCAGCGGCAGTAAGTTTCTTAACCCAGAGCAGATAACCGAAGAGAAACGGGAAAAGGTACAACAGCTTAACGCTCTGGCCGAAAGCCGCGGGCAGAAGCTGTCGCAGATGGCCCTGGCGTGGGTACTGCGCCATGAAGCCGTTACCTCAGTGCTGATTGGTGCAAGTAAGACCGCACAAATCGATGATGCGGTCGGCATGCTGGGGAATTTGCATTTCTCTGCGGACGAGCTAATCGCGATCGACAACATACTCGGTAGCACAACATAAAATCATCTTTAGCAAAAAGTGCTCTCACCTGTGATTTCGGAGTTGAGGCGATGATAAGGGACTTTACCACCCCTTAATATTGCGTTAACAGGCCGGACAACGGCCCCGATCGTGAAGGAGAAAAGTATGTTCAGGTCACTGATTCTTGCAGCGGTATTACTGGCTTCGGCCCCGCTGGTCGCCACTGCGGGCGAAATCACCCTGTTGCCATCCGTAAAATTACAAATTGGCGATCGTGATGACTACGGCAGATACTGGGACGGTGGCTACTGGCGCGACCGTGACTACTGGCATCGTCATTATGAATGGCGTAAAAACCGCTGGTGGAAACACGACAACGGCTATCACCGCGGCTGGGATAAACGCAAAGCCTATGAACGCGGCTACCGTGAAGGCTGGCGCGACCGCGATGACCGCCACGGCGGCAGGGGTCACGGGAGAGGCCGCGGACACGGCCATCATCATTAATTTTGAAAGGAGCCTTGCGGCTCCTTTTTTTATAGCCCTGCGATTGTGCCGACCAGCAGCCACAGGTTTAGCGCCACGACCACCAGCACGATGGCCCATCCGGTGCGTTTCACCAGCGCCGTATTGACCAGCTCGCCCATCAGCGTTTTGTCACTGGTAAAGATCAGCAGCGGCACCAGCGCAAGCGCAATTCCGAAACTCAGCAATACCTGGCTCATCACCAGAATGCGGGTTGGATCCAGCCCCATCAGAATGACAATAAAAGAAGGCAGCATAGTTACCGAGCGACGCACCCACAGCGGAATATGGAAACGGACAAAACCCTGCATAACCACCTGGCCTGCCAGCGTGCCTACAACCGTCGAAGAGAGACCGGCGGCAACGAGGCTCAAGCCAAAAATTGTGGCAGCGGCATGGCTCAGCAACGGCTCCAGCGTCAGATAGGCCTGATCGAGATCGGCAACACCGGTATGTCCGTTAAAGTGGAAGGCGGCAGCGGCGGTCGCCATCATTGCCAGATTCACAAATCCGGCGATGGTCATCGCGATAGCCACGTCCCATTTCGACGCGGAGTAACGCTCCTTACTCGTCCCCCCATGCAGGTTCTGGGTCAGGGAAGAGTGGAGATAAATAACGTGCGGCATGATGGTTGCCCCCAGCACCCCGGCCGCCAGAAATACGGCTTCGGACGTAGGTAGCGAAGGGATTACCATTCCCTTCGTCAGCTGCGCCAGGTTCGGCTGAGAGAATACCAGCTCAACGATATAGGCGGCAGCGACAAACAGCAGCAGGCCGCCAATAACTTTCTCCAGCGGTTTTTGTCCCCGCCGCTGAAGCATCAGTATAAGAAACGTGGCGATACCCGTCAGCACAGCCCCCTGCAGCAGGGAGACGCCGAGGATGAGCTTGAACCCGATCGCCGCCCCGATAAACTCGGCGAGATCGGTGGCCATGGCGATAATTTCCGCCTGAACCCAGTAAAACCATACCGCCGGTCGCGGATAGTGGTCGCGGATTTGCTCCGCCAGGTTTTTTCCGGTGGCAATGCCGAGTTTGGCCGAGAGCATCTGAATCAGCATTGCCATCAGATTAGCCCACACCACCACCCACAGCAGCTTATAGCCGAAACTGGCTCCGGCCTGAATATTGGTCGCAAAATTACCCGGATCGATGTAGCCAATAGCGGCAATGAATGCAGGTCCCATTAATGCGAACCGCAACTTGCGTGCCGCCCTGCCGCTGCTACGCTCTACGCGACTGTTAGTCATTTCTGCCTCTGGAAATATAGCCTTTGCTATGTTTTATGCTATCAAAATGAGAATGATTATCAAGATCATTTAAAGTGGTTAACATGATTTCTCTGATAGCCGGGAACGATAGACAGGCAGGTGGAGCGATATCACAGAATGTGATAATGCACGAACATTTGTGAAGCGTAGCACACAAACTTAACTTTTCACTCATTTACCTAACATAACAAAAATGTATTGTTGATCACTATTTTTGAGACTCGTCACAGGATGTAACTATAGTGTGGCCTTGATCTCGTTTTCTTTGTGCTTGTTACATAGAATGTGCACGGAAATTAAACCTGCCTCATATTTGGAGCAAATATGGACCGCGTCCTTCATTTTGTCCTGGCACTCGTTGTCGTTACTGCACTTGCACTGCTGGTCAGCACAGACCGCAAAAAAATTCGTATTCGCTATGTTGTCCAGCTGCTGGTCATTGAAGTTTTACTTGCGTGGTTCTTCCTGAACTCCAACGTAGGCCTCGGCTTCGTGAAAGGCTTCTCCGAAATGTTCGAAAAACTGCTCGGATTTGCCAACGAAGGGACAAACTTCGTCTTTGGCAGCATGAACGATCAGGGTCTGGCCTTCTTCTTCCTGAAGGTTCTCTGCCCTATCGTCTTCATCTCCGCCCTGATCGGGATCCTGCAGCACATCCGCGTTCTGCCCGTGGTTATCCGTGCGATTGGTTTCCTGTTGTCCAAAGTCAACGGCATGGGCAAGCTGGAATCGTTCAACGCCGTCAGCTCGCTGATCCTGGGCCAGTCTGAAAACTTTATCGCGTATAAAGATATCCTCGGCAAGATGTCCCGCAACCGCATGTACACCATGGCGGCGACCGCAATGTCTACCGTTTCCATGTCTATCGTGGGCGCGTATATGACCATGCTGGAGCCAAAATACGTGGTTGCGGCGCTGGTTCTGAACATGTTCAGCACCTTTATCGTTCTGTCGATCATCAACCCATACCGCGTGGACGCCAGCGAAGAGAACATCCAGATGTCCAACCTGCATGAAGGACAGAGCTTCTTCGAAATGCTGGGTGAATACATTCTGGCTGGTTTCAAGGTCGCGATTATCGTTGCCGCGATGCTGATTGGCTTCATCGCCCTGATCGCAGCGCTGAACGCCCTGTTTGCGGCCGTTCTGGGGATCTCCTTCCAGGGTATCCTGGGCTACATCTTCTATCCGGTTGCCTGGGTAATGGGCGTGCCGGCGCACGAGGCGCTGCAGGTGGGAAGTATCATGGCAACCAAGCTGGTTTCCAATGAATTCGTGGCGATGATGGATCTCCAGAAGATTGCCAGCACGCTGTCTCCACGTGCGGAAGGTATCCTGTCCGTGTTCCTGGTCTCCTTCGCGAACTTCTCTTCTATCGGTATCATCGCTGGCGCGATTAAAGGCCTGAACGAAGAGCAAGGTAACGTGGTTTCTCGCTTCGGCCTGAAGCTGGTTTACGGTTCAACGCTGGTGAGCGTACTGTCTGCCTCTATTGCAGCTCTGGTTCTGTAATACTGACCGCTTAACGAAAACCGGGAGCTTTCGCTCCCGGTTTTTTATGTCTCCAGCGCCGTGAGCGGCACAGGCTTGCCGATTAAGTACCCCTGCATGTAATCCACGCCAAGGCCCAGCAGCGCCTCACGCTGTTCCGGCGACTCTACATATTCAGCCACCACGCAAAGGGATTTTGTTTTTGCCAGATTGCAAATGGACTGCACGATCATCGCATCCATGCTGTCGGTACAGATATCTTTCACAAAGCAGCCATCAATCTTGATGATATCGGCCTCCAGCCGCTTCAGGCGCTCAAAATTGGCATATCCGGTACCAAAGTCATCAATGGCGATACGAAAGCCGTAATCCCGCAGCTGCTGGATATTCTTCATGCTGCTGCCCGAGTCGGAAAACGCCTGCTCCTCCGTTATCTCGATAACGATATCCTGCGGCGCGACGGCATAGCGTTCAAAAAGCGCGATAATCTCTGCTGCACTCTCATTTTGCATTAACGTCAGCGGCATCAGATTAACGGAAAAACGCGTTCCGGCCTCGCTGGACGGGTGATCGCGCAGCCAGACCAGCAGCTTTTCCACCACGTTGAGGTCGAACCGGTGGCTCAGGTTAAACTGCGCAATCAGCGGAATAAAACGATCCGGGGTGACGATCTCGCCCTCACTTTCCAGGCGAGAAAGAATTTCGAAGTAGCCTTCCCCGCGCGCGTTCTGAATGGGCTGGGCGTACAGGTGAATCCCGCCGATATCCAGGGCGCGTTTGATACGGGCCAGCATCAGCACCCTGTCCGTTGTCTGTCCGGAGACATCGTCCAGACTGTTCGTTAACGCCAGCACATTATGCCCCGCACAAGACTGCTCGGAGAGCCAGCTCAGCTGTCCCAGCGTGTGGTGCAGGCTTTCACCATCCGGCACTTCTCCCCAGGATGCGCCAAACTCAATGTCCAGCTCCGTCTTGTTCCAGATAATCTTACGGCTGTTCAGATGGTCAACCATGTATTGCAGCCGCTCGGCGGTGCCCGGCCCCAGCAATACCAGAACCAGCTCGCTTCCAGGCAAATGGAAGAGCTTCTCGTCTTTTTGCAAAAGCGGTTGCAGCGACGTGGCAATCATCTTTTTACAGTGCACGCGCATAAGAATGCCGTAGTAGCGGCTCAGGAACTCGAGGTTATCCAGGCGCAGACAACACACCCTGGCTTCTGGATGTGTTTGCAGGAACGCTTCCAGCGCGCGGACGTTGGGCAAACCGGTGAGCGGATCGGTAAGTGCCCTGTCCTGCCAGCCCTGCTTTAGCCACTCGCTTTTCTGGTAAATCCGCGACATAAAAAGCAGGCAGATGGCGAATGAGATCAGAACGGACAGGATAAAGGAGAGCGAGTGACCCGACTCAACGCCGTTGAGGAAATTATAATTATAGGTCAATAGCATAAGCGCCGACGCTGCCCACAGCAGCGAGATGGGAGCATAGCTCAGGCGACCAATACCAAGCGTAAAAAGAATGAAAACTAAAGGCATCAAATAGCCTGCTATAATCTGCGATTCAAAAGGCGCGCACAAAATTGCAATGAGGGAGACTAAAAGCATTAGCCACACTACTGTAAATACGGCTTTTCTGTCTGCGAACAGAGGCTTAACGCTGCGTCGCCAGAACGTGCGGGCATAACGGGGATTAATAATCATTCTTAATGGATAATAGAACATCATGGTAAAAATCAGCGCGGCGCAAATCAGGCTCTGAATATCGATAACATTATAAATTGCGGAGCCTTCGCCGAAATAAGAGGAGATTGTCACCGGAAAATCAAATAAATAGCCAGCCAGATACATTGATAATTTGATACCGACAGGTACCATAAAACCGAGCCAGAATATATGAATACCAACAGACTTATTTGGCATGCTGTACCGCCAGCGCTTGCCCAGCAGCAGGCGGATTACGCCGCATGCCGCAAAAACCGCGAACGTCTGACAAAATAATAGCGCGGCAGATTGTAGCGGTGCTAAATCAAAATTATATATGTTAGTAAAACTAAAACCAAACAGCAGCGGAATGACTGCCCGTCGCCCGAATAACAGCACGATGGCGAGCATGGCGCTCAGCGGCAACCATGCTAAATAAACATCATTTTCGTTTACAATGGCGCGCGGAGAAACATAACGGGAAAGGGGTATCACAAACAGGCATAGCGCCAGGGCAATGATAAATATCTTTACATTATTGTATATTTTTCTATTCATTAATTAAGAAAATCTATTTTACCATCGTCTTATTGACCGCATGGATAATAGGTTTATTAATTGCACGAATCAAGTTCAAGTCTAATTATGGACATGTTTATTGATTTGGATTGAGGTGAGGTATAGAAAACGACGTAATCGGCAACAAAACCCGTAAAAATATTTTACAACATATAAAAAAACCCCCGTCTTGCGACGAGGGTTTAAATTTTGGTGGAGCTAAGCGGGATCGAACCGCTGACCTCTTGCATGCCATGCAAGCGCTCTCCCAGCTGAGCTATAGCCCCACATGTTACTTTACCGACCGCACTCTGTTGGGTTCAGAGTTTGGTGGAGCTAAGCGGGATCGAACCGCTGACCTCCTGCATGCCATGCAGGCGCTCTCCCAGCTGAGCTATAGCCCCATAGTAAAGCTGTCATGTTGACGGGCGGCATAATATGAATTCCGCCGCAGAGTGTCAACGGCAAATTCAGTCTCTGCCTTTCAATCGCCGAAAAATCATGCAAATAAACCACTTTGCGAGCCTGCTCGCAGTCAGGAGTTAAGCCTGTCACGTTTTCACGTAAAACGGTGCTATAAAATGAACCACTAAATTAACCCCACAGATATTCAGGAAATTGCATGATCAAGGAACGAATGACGCCAGAAGAGTTAGCCTTGCTGACTGGCTATAGCCGACAGACCATCAATAAATGGGTACGTAAAGAGGGTTGGATTACTTCGCCAAAGCCAGGCGTTCAGGGCGGCAAGGCGCGTCTGGTACACGTCAATGATAAGGTGCGCGACTTTATTCGCAGCGCGCGCCGGGCAACAGAGACGCCGGACATGCCGGAAAATGCTTACCACGACGGTTCGCTTCATGCCCTGCTTCTGACGCTGGCGAATGAAATGACGCCGGATGAGCAAAAGCAGTTAACCTCTCTGTTACTGCGGGAAGGGATTACCGGATTATTGCAACGTTTAGGGATTCGCGAACAGAGCTGATATGAAAAGATTACGCAGCAAAATGACCACGGAAGAGCTGGCGGACAGTCTGGGCGTAGCCCGACAAACCGTTAATCGCTGGATACGACAAAAAGGCTGGAAAACAGAGGGCATTAACGGTGTAAAGGGTGGAAGAGCAAGGGTGGTCTGTATTGATGCTCACGTAAAAGAGCATATCATCAGCCTTCCTGCCATTCGTAACCGACGCGCCGTATACCAGCTGGCGGAAAGTCCCTCCCCGTATGTCGTGGCGACCTCAGCGAGCCTGCTTCCGCAAATCATCGACTCGCTGGAAAACATGACGACTGCTGAACAGGAACGTTTACGCACGTTGCTCGCCCGCGAAGGTTTGCAGGGTTTTCTTACACGTCTCGGTATTGCTGAATAGCAGACATAAAAAACGGCAGGTCACCCTGCCGTTTATCGTACCACGCCAGAATTACTGCTGGCTTTCACGCTCGGCAATAAAGCCCAGCGCCTTGTTGATACGCGCAATGCTGCGTGATTTACCGATCGCATGAACGGTCACGTCCAGCGCCGGAGACTGGCCTGCCCCCGTCACCGCAACGCGCAGCGGCATGCCAACTTTACCCATGCCGATTTCCAGCTCATCAGCGGTAGCCTGAATCGCGTGGTGAACATTTTCAGCAGTCCACTCGGTAATGGCTTCCAGTTTGTCGCGCACCACTTCCAGCGGCTGGCGCGCAACCGGACGCAGATGCTTCTTCGCCGCGTCGGCGTCGAACTCGTCAAACTCTTCATAGAAGTAGCGGCAGCTCTGGGCAATCTCTTTCAGCGTTTTACAACGCTCGCCGAGCAGTTTCACCAGATCCGCCAGCTCGGGGCCGGTACGGGTATCGATATTTGCCTGCTCAATATGCCACTGCAGGTACGTCGCCACATATTCTGGCTGCATGGTATTGATGTAGTGGTGGTTCAGCCACAGCAGCTTGTCAGTGTTGAACGCACTGGCTGATTTGCTCACCGAGTTCAGAGAGAACAGCTCGATCATCTCTTCGCGGCTGAAGATCTCCTGATCGCCGTGAGCCCAGCCCAGACGCACCAGATAGTTTAGCAGCGCTTCCGGCAGATAGCCGTCATCACGGTACTGCATCACGCTCACCGCACCATGACGCTTGGACAGTTTTTTACCGTCGTCACCGTTGATCATTGATACGTGCGCATACACCGGCACTGGCGCGTTAAGCGCTTTGAGAATGTTGATCTGACGAGGCGTGTTATTGATATGGTCTTCCCCACGGATCACATGGGTGATCTCCATATCCCAGTCGTCCACCACCACGCAGAAGTTATAGGTAGGAGAACCATCGGTACGACGGATAATCAGGTCGTCCAGTTCCTGGTTGCTGAATTCGATCGGGCCACGGATCTGGTCATCAAAAATAACGGAGCCGTCCTGCGGGTTAGCAAAACGCACCACGCACGGTTCGTCAGCGGCATGTTCGCTGTGGTCATGACGGCAGCGGCCGTCATAGCGTGGTTTTTCACCGTTTGCCATCTGCTCTTCGCGCAGCGCATCCAGACGCTCTTTGGAGCAGTAACACTTATAGGCGGTACCCGCGACCAGCATCTCGTCAATCACGGCGTTATAGCGGTCAAAACGTTTGGTCTGGAAGTAAGGGCCTTCATCCCACTGCAGATTCAGCCAGTTCATCCCATCCATAATGGCTTCAATTGCTTCCGGCGTTGAGCGCTCAAGATCGGTGTCTTCAATACGCAGCACAAACTCACCTTTGTTGTGACGTGCGAAAAGCCAGGAATAGAGAGCAGTACGTGCACCACCGACGTGCAGATAGCCTGTCGGGCTCGGCGCGAAGCGAGTTTTGATTTTCATGAAATGGCCTTACGTTATAAAGATGCCGGTAATCGGCAAATCCTGGGGAGAAAACAATGGGCAATATTCTATCACTGTGGGCCGATTCCTCAATGTCGATCACTTTATCCGGCCCGAGATTGCTGTTTTTGTTTAGAAATCATGCACCGCAGTCGGTTTTGCGATCGTTTTGACTAATTTTACGACGAACGAATAAAAACTTTAGAAAATGCGTTGACTCATTTTCAACTCTCCCTATAATGCGACTCCACACAGCGGGGGTGATTAGCTCAGTTGGTAGAGCATCTCCTTTACACGGAGGGGGTCGGCGGTTCGAGCCCGTCATCACCCACCATCTACTTCGGTAGGCTCGCAGTGTAGATAAGAATTGAGATTGGGCGATTAGCTCAGTTGGTAGAGCATCTCCTTTACACGGAGGGGGTCGGCGGTTCGAGCCCGTCATCGCCCACCATTCTCACCTTATCGCAGCAGTTCCGAAATGGGCGATTAGCTCAGTTGGTAGAGCATCTCCTTTACACGGAGGGGGTCGGCGGTTCGAGCCCGTCATCGCCCACCATTTCGGGTCGTTAGCTCAGTTGGTAGAGCAGTTGACTTTTAATCAATTGGTCGCAGGTTCGAATCCTGCACGACCCACCAATGTAAAAAAGCGCCCTAAAGGCGCTTTTTTGCTATCTGCAATATAGATGATTCGAACCTGCTGCAGGTTCGAGCCGAACGCAGTGAGGCACCGGAGTCGTTTACGACGACGGCCCGAAGGGCGAGCGAAGCGAGTCATCCTGCACGACCCACCATTGTAAAAAAGCGCCCTAAAGGCGCTTTTTTACTATCTGCGATACAGCACCTTCTTCTGCAGTTTTTCTCAAGCTCCCCGCCGCCGTGCCGATACCTCTTATTTATGGCAAGAGGAATAAAGATGACCACCATTCATGCATCAACGCCATCCGTTCAGAGCCAAAGCACCGGCAGCAGCGGAAATGTGAGCGGCAACGATATCTCCGCACAAATCATGCGGATCACGAAGCAGATCACAAAGCTGACTCAGCAGCTAAAAGAGCTTGCCGATAGCTCCGCCAGCGCAGAAGAAAAGAAAAAGCAGCAGGAGCTGATCCAGACGCAAATCAAAATGCTACAGGCGCAGCTGGCACAATTGCAGCGCCAGCAGGCCGAAGAAGCGCAGAAAAAGCAGGAGCAAATGCTGGGTAAAGCCGAAGGGGTTAATCGCCCTTCCGACGATGGTCAGATTGATGTCTATATCTGACAATCAGAAGCGCTAAACAGCGGGTCGCGCGTGCGGGCCTGGGTTAATTTCTGAGACTGTATGCGCACCACTTCCCAGATAGCCTGCGCCGCTCCCGAGAGCGAGCGATTTTTACGGCGTACCAGCATCAGCTGACGCTCGATAGCCGGCGTAAAACGCTTAACAACCAGGCGGCTTCCCTGCGGCAGGGGCAGCGCCAGCGCCGGCAATACGCTGATACCGATTCCCGCTTCTACCATGGGGAATAACGTTGCGGGGTGGCCGATCTCCTGAACGATGGTAGCCTGAACGCCTTGCGCCGCCAGGGCTGCGTCAATCAGCGGGCGACTTCCCGACGCGTAATCCTGCAAAACCAGATTCGCCCCCTGAAGCGACTGCCAGCCCACCTGCGGTAACAATGCCAGCGGATCGTCGTCGCGACACAGCAGCAGGAAGGGTTCAGACAGGACAACCTCCGAAACCAGATCGCTCACCGGGCCGGGGTCAATAACGATGCCAAAATCCACCTCGCCCTGGCGGATGCTCTCCAGCACCCACTGCTGCGGCCTGTCGTGCAAAACAAAATCGATATCCGGGTAGCGCAGGTTGCCTTCAGCGATGCACTGGGGGATAAGGTGCGCGGAGATCGTCTGGCTCGCCGCCACTCTCACGGTGCCGGAAAGCTGTTGCCCGAGCCGGCCCACATCCCTCAGCGTGCTGTTCAGTTCGTCCAGCAGCCTCTCCAGACGCGCGGCCAGCTGCTGTCCTGCTTCGGTGAGCACCACTTCCCGCGTAGTGCGGTCAAGGAGCTTTACGCCGGTCTGGGTTTCCAGCTCCTTAACGCTATGGCTGACCGCCGACTGGCTGAGGCCGATCATCTCCCCTGCCCGGCTAAAGCTGCGGGCCTGCGCGACGGTAACAAAAACGCGAAGCTGACGTAGTGAATAATTCATCTGATTAATTCATGAATGGATGCAATAAATCAATTTTATTTCTCAAAGGGAAGAAAGCACAATAGCGATATCTGATTTCAGGAGTGATTATGAAACTTTTTCGTATCCTTGATCCGTTTACGCTGACCCTAATTGCCGTCGTCCTGCTGGCCTCCTTCTTCCCGGCGCGCGGCGCTTTCGTTCCAGTTATTGAAGGGCTGACCACGGCCGCCATCGCGCTACTGTTCTTTATGCACGGCGCCAAGCTCTCCCGGGAAGCGATTATCGCAGGCGGCAGCCACTGGCGGCTGCATCTCTGGGTAATGTGCAGCACCTTTATCCTCTTCCCGGTGCTGGGGGTGTTGTTTGCCTGGTGGGCACCGGTGAACGTCGATCCGGCGCTTTATACCGGTTTCCTCTATCTGTGTATTTTGCCGGCCACCGTACAGTCCGCCATCGCTTTTACCTCACTGGCGGGCGGCAACGTCGCGGCGGCGGTCTGCTCCGCTTCCGCTTCCAGCCTGCTGGGGATCTTTGTTTCCCCACTGCTGGTTGGTCTGCTGATGAATATGCACGGCGCGGAGGGTAACCTGGAGCAGGTGGGTAAAATTTGCCTGCAGCTGCTGCTGCCGTTTGTGCTTGGGCACCTCTCCCGCCCCTGGATCGGCGCGTTCGTGGCTAAACGCAAAAAATGGATCGCGAAGACGGATCAGAGCTCGATTCTGCTCGTGGTTTACACCGCCTTTAGCGAAGCCGTTGTCAACGGCATCTGGCACAAGGTGGGGGCCGGTTCGCTGCTGTTTATTGTTGTGGTCAGTATCGTTCTGCTGGCGATCGTCATCGCGGTTAACGTCTTCGTGGCCCGCAAATGCGGCTTCAGTAAAGCCGATGAAATCACCATCGTGTTTTGCGGCTCGAAAAAGAGCCTGGCCAACGGGATCCCGATGGCCAATATTTTGTTCCCGACCTCGGTCATTGGGATGATGGTGCTGCCGCTGATGATTTTCCACCAGATCCAGCTGATGGTCTGTGCGGTACTGGCGCGCCGTTACAAGGCGCAGACGGAAAAACTGGCGCAGGAAGAGACCCGCGCCGCAAAGGCTTAAGGACGCTTCAGGGGCTGAACCAGCTGGGTCAGCCCCTCGGTTTTGATCAGTAACGTGACGGCCATCAGCTCGCCCAGACGCCCGGCAGGAAATTCATCCTTACGGGCAAACCACAGCAGATACTCCTCCGGCAAATCAATGAGCCTGCGGCCCTTATATTTACCGAACGGCATCTCCGTATTGGCGATCTCAACGATCTGCTCTTTTTCCACGTTATTCTCCTAACAGACGCATCATTTCCGCTTCGTCGATCACGTCAATGCCGAGCTCCTGCGCTTTGGCGAGCTTGGAGCCGGCCGCTTCTCCGGCAATCACCAGATCCGTTTTCTTCGACACGCTCCCCGCCACTTTTGCCCCCAGCGCCACCAGCCGCGCCTTCGCATCATCGCGCGAGAGCTGGCTCAGGCTACCGGTCAGGACCACCGTTTTACCCGCGAACGGGCTGTCGATCTCTTCTGCATTAACCACTACCGGCGCGGGCCAGTGAATGCCCTGCTCCAGCAATTTGCCGATCACCTCGCGGTTACTCTCTTCGGCGAAGAAGTTAAAGACGTGGGTTGCGACCACAATGCCCACATCCGGGACTTTCTGTAACTCTTCAATGCTGGCTTTCTCCAGCGCGTCCAGCGTGCCGAAATAGGCCGCCAGACCTGCCGCCGTCGCCTCCCCCACTTCACGAATGCCGAGCGCGTAAAGGAAACGGGCAAAGGTTGTATTTTTTGCCGCTTCCAGCGCATTGACCACGTTTTGGGCAGATTTCGGCCCCATCCGGTCAAGGCCGGTCAGCTTACCTGCAGTCAGCGTAAAGAGGTCTGCTGGCGTATGGACGTACTCTTTTTCAACGAGCTGATCGATAATCTTGTCACCCATTCCGTCGACGTCCATCGCCCGGCGGGAGACAAAGTGCTTGAGCGACTCCTTACGCTGTGCCCCGCAGATTAACCCGCCCGTACAGCGCGTTACCGCTTCACCCTCCACGCGCTCTACGTCCGAACCGCATACCGGGCAGTGGGCCGGAAACTCAATGGCGCGGGTATCGGCGGGACGCTCTGACTCCACAACGTTAACCACCTGCGGTATCACATCCCCCGCGCGGCGAATAACCACTTTGTCGCCAATGCGCAGGCCCAGACGCGCGATTTCATCGGCGTTGTGCAGCGTGGCGTTACTGACCAGCACGCCAGCCACCTGCACCGGCTCCAGCCGCGCTACCGGCGTAATCGCTCCCGTACGGCCAACCTGGAACTCCACGTCGCGAACGACGGTCATCTGCTCCTGGGCCGGGAATTTAAAGGCCACCGCCCAGCGAGGCGCGCGAGCCACGTAGCCCAGTTGCTCCTGCAATGCCAGGGAGTTAACCTTGATCACCACGCCGTCAATATCAAACCCGAGAGCAGGACGATCTTCTTCTACCTTGTGATAGAACGCCAGCACCGCCTCCGGGGAGTCGCAAAGCTGCACGCGGTTGCTTACCGGCAAGCCCCACTCTTTGAACTGGAGTAAACGTCCCAGGTGGGTATCAGGCAGTTCTCCGCCTTCCAGGATCCCGACGCCGTAGCAGAAGAAAGTAAGCGGTCGCTTCGCGGTGATGCGCGGATCGAGCTGACGCAGAGAGCCTGCCGCCGCGTTACGCGGGTTCGCAAATACTTTTCCGCCGGTGCGGCGCGCTTCTTCGTTGATCTTCTCGAAGCCCGCCTGCGGAAGGAACACCTCCCCGCGTACTTCCAGCCGCGCGGGAATGTTATCGCCGCGCAGCTTCAGCGGGATTGCACGGATGGTGCGCACGTTGGTGGTGATATCTTCCCCGGTGGTGCCATCGCCGCGCGTCGCGGCACGCACCATTACGCCGTTTTCATAAAGAATACTGACGGCCAGACCGTCCAGCTTCAGCTCGCAGCACCAGCTCAGGTTGTCGACACTCTTCAGGCGATCCTGCACGCGCTTGTTGAAAGCCAGAAAACTCTCTTCATCAAACACGTTATCCAGCGACAGCATCGGCACCTCGTGGCGCACCTGGCTGAATGCGCCAAGCGGTTCCGCGCCGACGCGCTGCGTCGGGGAGTCGGGCGTAATCAGCTCCGGATGGCGGGCTTCCAGCTCGCGCAGCTCGCGCATCAGGCGGTCATATTCCGCATCCGGCACTTCCGGGGCGTCCATAACATGATAGAGATATTCATGATGGCGAAGCGTGGTTCGCAGTTCAGTAAGTTGTTGTTCGATTGAGTCCATATCGCACCATCAATGAGAAAAACCCCCGACAGGCGGGGGTTGAGGAGGAGTTGAAGTAAACGCGACGATTACGCGTTAGCTTCCTTAACTTCGCGGATGCGGTCCTGATATTCGCGCAGCTTCTGCGGCGTCATCATTCGACGCTGGTCGTCGAGCACCACACCGCCCACTTCGTCGGCAATGTGCTGAGCGGACTGGAGCATCAGCTTAAAGTTTTGCAGTTCGTCACCGTAAGACGGCACCTGCATAAAGATGGTTACGCCCGGCGTGACGAAATCACCGGTCATTTCCGGGTCAAACGTTCCTGGATTCACCATATTGGCCAGGCTAAACAGTGCCGGACCGCTGCCGTCAGGACTCAAATGACGATGGAAAATATTCATATCGCCAAATTTGAAGCCCGCCTGTTGAATGCTGTTAAGCAGCACATCGCCGTTCAGATGGGTGCCATGATGGGCGGCCACGTTCATGACGATCACCGCTTCTTTACGCTGCGGTTTTTCAACAACCGGTTCTGGCTCTGCGACCGGCTCAGGCTCTACGCGCGGAGCAGGTGCGGGCTGTGGCGCAGGCTGCACGGGTTCAGGCTGCGGCGGCTGCACCGGCTGCGGCTGCTGAACTGGCGGCGCAGGTTGTGGCACGGGTTGTGGCTGTACCGGCTGTGGCGCCACGGGCTGCTGCTGCACAGGCTGCGGAGGCGCCTGACGCACAGGCTCTTCCACCGGCTGCGGCGCTGGCTGGCGCGGCTGGGCAGAGGCATACGGCGGTTGATACTGGTGCTGCGGAGCGCGGGGGGCTTCATGCTCCCCATGAGCCGCGCCGGGCGCACTATTGACCCGATGCACACGAACTTCACCCACGCCGTCATCGTCCAGCCCGTCGATGTCGTCTTCCACGTCATCGTCATCACGACTGGACTTCATGCGCTTCAGTGGACGATCGCGAAACATTGAGGAACGCTCTTTACGGCTGGTCCAGAAACCATGTACCAGTAAAGCGATTATGGCGATCGCGCCAACAATGATTAATATCAGACGCAAATCCTGCATCATTATATTCTCTGTTGTTCTAACACCTTGCCACCACGGCAAACATTTACTCACTAAGAGTATTTGCCGTTTACGTCAAGTGCAAGTGTGTGCAGAGCATTCACAGCATAAAGATGAACTAAATCGTGCTTTTTGCTGGTTTTTCGAACATTTCCGAACTGGTCATTGTCCCGTAACTGGATAATATAGGCGGGCAATTCCACTGGTTGTGTAAAAAGGAGTACAGCCTGGTATGGTTTCAACATCTTCTTCTGCCCCACGCAGCGGGGTCTGGTATTTTTCTCAGGGCTGGAAACTGGTCTCCCTGCCGGGCATTCGGCGCTTCGTGATCTTGCCGTTGCTGATCAACATTATTCTGATGGGCGGCGCCTTCTGGTGGCTGTTCACCAGGCTGGAAAGCTGGATCCCGTCCCTTATGAGCTATGTGCCGGACTGGTTACAGTGGCTTAACTACCTGCTCTGGCCAATTGCGGTTATCTCCGTGCTGCTGGTCTTCGGCTATTTCTTCTCGACGATTGCGAACTGGATAGCCGCGCCGTTCAACGGCCTGCTGGCCGAACAGCTGGAAGCGCGCCTTACCGGTGCAACGCCACCCGACACGGGCGTACTGGGGATCATGAAAGACATCCCCCGCATTATGAAGCGCGAATGGCAAAAGTTTGCCTGGTACCTGCCGCGCGCGGTCGTGCTGCTTATCCTTTATTTTGTGCCCGGCATCGGCCAGACGGTCGCGCCCGTGCTGTGGTTCCTGTTCAGCGCCTGGATGCTTGCCATCCAGTACTGTGACTACCCGTTCGATAACCATAAGGTGCCGTTTAAGGAAATGCGCACGGCTCTGCGCAGCCGGAAGGTCACCAATATGCAGTTCGGCGCGCTCACCAGCCTGTTCACCATGATTCCTTTCCTCAACTTGTTCATCATGCCGGTTGCGGTATGCGGTGCGACGGCGATGTGGGTTGACTGCTATCGTGCAAAGCACGCGTTATGGAAATAATGCAAAAATGTGTAAACAAGGGGTAGCTTATGCTATCCCTTATTCCATACTGATCCCCATTATTTCCTTGCAGCATATAGATATGCGATTTCCTTACTTCCCCATACCTGTTCAACAGGTATGCTGGGTCGGTATCCCAATTTCATACAGTTAAGGACAGGCCATGAGTAAGATTTATGAAGACAACTCGCTGACTATCGGTCATACGCCCCTGGTTCGACTGAACCGTATCGGTAATGGACGCATTCTGGCGAAGGTCGAATCACGTAACCCGAGCTTCAGCGTTAAGTGCCGTATCGGTGCGAATATGATTTGGGATGCTGAAAAACGTGGCGTGCTGAAGCCGGGCGTTGAGCTGGTTGAACCAACCAGCGGCAATACCGGGATCGCGCTGGCCTATGTTGCGGCGGCGCGCGGCTATAAGCTGACGCTGACCATGCCTGAAACCATGAGCATTGAACGCCGTAAGCTGCTGAAGGCGCTGGGAGCAAATCTGGTCCTGACCGAAGGCGCGAAGGGCATGAAGGGCGCGATTCAGAAAGCGGAAGAGATCGTCGCCAGCGATCCGGCAAAATATCTGCTGCTTCAGCAGTTCAGCAACCCGGCTAACCCGGAGATCCACGAGAAAACCACGGGCCCGGAAATCTGGGAAGATACCGACGGCCAGGTCGATGTGTTTATCTCCGGCGTCGGCACCGGCGGCACGCTGACCGGCGTGTCTCGCTATATTAAAGGCACGAAGGGTAAAAAAGATCTGATTACCGTTGCCGTTGAGCCAACCGATTCTCCTGTTATAGCGCAGGCGCTGGCGGGTGAAGAGATCAAACCTGGCCCGCACAAAATTCAGGGTATCGGCGCGGGCTTTATTCCAGGCAACCTGGATCTTAAGCTGATTGATAAAGTCGTGGCCATTACCAATGAAGAAGCTATCTCCACGGCGCGTCGCCTGATGGACGAAGAGGGTATTCTGGCAGGCATCTCTTCCGGTGCGGCAGTTGCGGCAGCCCTTAAGCTGCTGGAAGATGAAACCTTTACCAACAAGAATATTGTGGTTATCCTACCGTCTTCGGGTGAGCGTTACTTGAGCACCGCACTGTTTGCCGATCTCTTCACAGAGAAAGAGCTGCAACAGTGATGCCAGTATGTTAAAAACGCGTAAAAAAGCACCTTTTCAGGTGCTTTTTTGTGGCCTGCTTCAAACTTTTACCCCTCCTGGCATTGCTTCACCCCGTTGGGTCTGGTATTTAAACCAGCAATTATTTTGATGCGCGAAATTAATCAGTGAACGAAATAGCGCTGCTGAATCGATTTTATGATTTGGTTCAAGTCTTGCTTTCACTGCATAATGTTTAATGACGATTGAAACGTCAGCGCTAACTATACAGGCTAAAGTTAAGTCGCCAGGCTAGACTTTAGTTCCACAACACTAAACCTATAAGTTGGGGAAATACAATGTTCCAGCAAGAAGTTACCATTACCGCTCCGAACGGTCTGCACACCCGCCCTGCTGCTCAGTTTGTTAAAGAAGCGAAAGGCTTCACTTCTGAAATCACTGTGACTTCTAACGGCAAAAGCGCTAGCGCGAAAAGCCTGTTCAAACTGCAAACTCTGGGTCTGACTCAGGGTACCGTTGTGACCATCTCCGCAGAAGGTGAAGATGAGCAGAAAGCAGTTGAGCATCTGGTTAAGCTGATGGCTGAGCTCGAGTAAGTTTACCGGGTTCTTTTCAATATCAGTCACAAGTAAGGTAGGGTTATGATTTCAGGCATTTTAGCATCCCCGGGTATCGCTTTCGGCAAAGCACTGCTGCTGAAAGAAGACGAAATCGTCATTGACCGGAAAAAAATTTCTGCCGACAAGGTTGATCAGGAAGTTGAACGTTTTCTGAGCGGTCGTGCCAAGGCATCTGCGCAACTGGAAGCGATCAAAACTAAAGCTGGCGAAACTTTCGGTGAAGAAAAAGAAGCCATCTTCGAAGGGCACATTATGCTGCTCGAAGATGAGGAGCTGGAGCAGGAAATCATAGCCCTGATTAAAGATAAAGGCATGACGGCCGACGCGGCTGCGCATGAAGTTATCGAAGGTCAGGCATCTGCCCTGGAAGAGCTGGACGATGAATACCTGAAAGAGCGTGCGGCTGACGTACGTGACATCGGTAAGCGCCTGCTGCGCAACATCCTGGGTCTGGCCATCATCGATCTGAGCGCGATTCAGGACGAAGTGATCCTGGTTGCCGCTGACCTGACCCCGTCTGAAACCGCACAGCTGAACCTGAACAAGGTGCTGGGTTTCATTACTGACGCAGGTGGACGTACCTCCCACACCTCAATCATGGCGCGTTCTCTGGAGCTGCCAGCCATCGTGGGTACCGGTAGCGTTACCTCTCAGGTTAAAAACGACGACTATCTGATTCTGGATGCCGTAAACAACGTGGTTTACGTCAACCCAACTAACGATGTGATCGAGCAACTGCGCGCCGTTCAGGAGCAGGTTGCTACCGAGAAAGCAGAACTTGCTAAACTGAAAGACCTGCCAGCCATCACGCTGGACGGCCATCAGGTTGAAGTTTGTGCCAACATCGGTACCGTACGCGACGTTGATGGCGCTGAGCGCAACGGTGCGGAAGGCGTAGGTCTGTATCGTACTGAATTCCTGTTCATGGACCGCGACGCCCTGCCAACTGAAGAAGAGCAGTTTGCGGCGTACAAAGCTGTTGCTGAAGCCTGCGGCTCTCAGGCAGTTATCGTCCGTACCATGGACATCGGCGGCGACAAAGAGCTGCCGTACATGAATTTCCCGAAAGAAGAGAACCCGTTCCTGGGCTGGCGTGCCGTGCGTATCGCTATGGATCGCAAAGAGATCCTGCGTGACCAGGTTCGCGCTATCCTGCGTGCCTCCGCTTTCGGTAAGCTGCGCATCATGTTCCCGATGATCATCTCTGTTGAAGAAGTGCGCGCACTGAAAAAAGAGATCGAAATCTACAAGCAGGAACTGCGTGACGAAGGTAAAGCGTTTGACGAGTCAATCGAGATCGGCGTGATGGTGGAAACACCGGCAGCCGCGACCATTGCGCGTCATTTAGCCAAAGAAGTTGATTTCTTTAGTATCGGTACCAATGATTTAACGCAGTACACCCTGGCAGTTGACCGTGGTAATGATATGATTTCACATCTCTACCAGCCAATGTCACCGTCTGTACTGAATTTGATCAAGCAAGTTATTGATGCTTCTCATGCAGAAGGTAAATGGACTGGCATGTGTGGTGAGCTTGCAGGCGACGAACGTGCTACACTTCTGTTGCTGGGTATGGGTCTGGACGAATTCTCTATGAGCGCCATTTCCATCCCGCGCATCAAGAAGATTATCCGTAACACGAACTTCGAAGATGCGAAGGTATTAGCAGAGCAGGCTCTTGCTCAACCGACAACGGACGAGTTAATGACGCTGGTTAACAAGTTCATTGAAGAAAAAACAATCTGCTAATCCACGAGATGCGGCCCAAATTACTGCTTAGGAGATAAGTCTAATGGGTTTATTTAGTAAACTGTTCGGTGACAAAAGCAATAGCGACTCCGGAACTATTGAGATTGTTGCTCCGCTCTCCGGCGAGATCGTCAACATCGAAGACGTGCCGGATGTAGTGTTTGCTGAGAAAATCGTTGGTGATGGCATTGCTATCAAACCAACTGGCAACAAAATGGTTGCTCCAGTTGACGGCACCATTGGTAAGATTTTTGAAACCAACCATGCGTTCTCTATTGAGTCCGATAGCGGTATCGAACTGTTCGTTCACTTCGGTATCGACACCGTTGAACTGAAAGGCGAAGGCTTCAAACGTATCGCGGAAGAAGGCCAGCGTGTTAAGGTTGGCGACCCGGTGATTGAATTCGATCTGCCTCTGCTGGAAGAAAAAGCGAAGTCTACCCTGACTCCGGTTGTTATTTCCAACATGGACGAAATCAAAGAGCTGATCAAACTGTCCGGCAGCGTCACCGTGGGTGAAACCCCGGTTATCCGCATCAAGAAGTAATTCTTACCGCACAGAAAAATGGCGCCTTCGGGCGCCATTTTTGTTTATGCGGGCAGGATCAGCTCGTTATAGCCTTTCGACTGCGTGTAAATCATGACGTCAGTCACCCGATCGCCTGCCATGCGGATGGCGTCAGCAACGGTTTTTCCCCCCACGATACCGCTCACCAGTTCTGAACAGAACAGATCGCCGGTTCCCTTGAGATCCGTCTCGACGCGCGGGTGCGCGCTTACGGTAACGCCCGCTTTGCTCACCAGCACGACGTGAATATTCTGCGGATCGTCGGCCACGGGCGCGCTGGTGATCGCCACCCACTTCAGCGTATCAGACAGCAGCCCCTGCGCGGCGGCAATGGCGCTCTCCGGCGTGCGGCACGGCTTTCCGCTTAACGCTTCCAGCTCAAACACGTTGGGCGTAATGCCCTGCGCCAGCGGCAGCAGATGCTCCCGATAGGCCTCAGGAATATCGGGTTTCACGTACATGCCGCTGTCGATATCGCCGATCACCGGATCGACCAGCACCAGCAGTTCAGGATGCAGCACTTTGATCGCCTTCAGCCACTGAGCCAGCAGAACGATCTGGCTGGCGCTGCCCATATAGCCGGTGGTCACCGCCTTAAGCTCGCGCAGGATTTCGCGCTCTTCCAGCGCCTTAAGGTAGCCGCTGAACCACTCATCCGGGATCACGCCACCGTAGAAGGTGTCATAGTGCGGCGTATTGCTGAACAGCACCGTCGGCACGGCGGTCACGTTAAGCCGGTGGGTACGAATATTCGGTACCGCAATGCTGTTACCCACGCTGCCGTACACCACCTGGGACTGTACGGCGACAATATCGGTTTGCTGCGCCCGGGTTTTATCCCGGAATAAAATCATCTCCATGACGCTTAAATCCCCGCCCCCTGCGAATAACTCTCTTCACCAAAGACGCCGGTAGACAGGTAACGATCGCCGCGATCGCAAATAATCGCCACGACAACCGCCCCCGGCGTGGACTCTGCCACCCGGATCGCGCCCGCTACGGCACCGCCAGAGCTGACGCCGCAGAAGATACCTTCACGCACGGCCAGCTCACGCATGGTATTCTCCGCCTCGCGCTGGTGAATATCCAGCACCTGGTCAACCAGCTGCGCGTTAAAGATGCCCGGCATATACTCCTCAGGCCAGCGGCGAATTCCTGGAATGCTGCTCCCCTCCTCCGGCTGCAGGCCGACAATCGTCACCGGGCTTGCCTGCTCGCGCAGAAAACGCGACACGCCGGTGATGGTGCCCGTGGTGCCCATGCTGGAGACAAAGTGGGTAATGCGCCCGTCGGTTTGCTGCCAGATTTCCGGGCCGGTAGTGGTGTAGTGCGCGTACGGGTTGTCCGGGTTATTGAACTGGTCGAGCAGCTTGCCTTCCCCGCGCTCGGCCATCGCCAGCGCCAGGTCGCGCGCCCCTTCCATCCCCTGCTCTTTGGTCACCAGAATCAGCTCGGCCCCGTAGGCGCGCATGGCCGCACGGCGCTCCTGGCTCATGTTGTCAGGCATCAGCAGCTTCATGCGGTAGCCTTTCAGGGCGGCAATCATCGCCAGCGCGATCCCGGTGTTACCGCTGGTGGCTTCAATTAACACGTCGCCGGGCTTTATCTCGCCGCGCTTTTCGGCCTGGACAATCATCGACAGCGCCGCGCGGTCTTTTACCGAGCCTGCGGGATTATTGCCTTCGAGTTTGACCCAGATTTCGCTGCCGTTGTCCGGCCCCATGCGCTGAAGCTTGACCAGAGGAGTGTTGCCGATGGTGTGTTCGAGTGTATTCACGATTTTTACTCAATAAAAAAGCCGGGTGACGCGTAGCGATCCCGGCCTACAAGACGCAGTGATAACTGTACGCCCGGCAGGCGCGATGCCACCGGGCGATAAACATCCTACTAACCTATCAGGCTGACTCCGCCAGAGCAATATCCTCGCGCGTCTCGATGCGCTCGCTGCCGTGATAAATACGGGCATGCTGCAGCCCCACAAACAGGCGTTCACCGCGATGCGGCGGCTCGTCGTCGCGCATAACAACGGTCAGCGGCTCGGTGTACCAGCCCAGGGGCTGTACCACCAGCTGGGTGTAGTGGCCTTTAGGGCTAGCCTCCAGCACCTGCACCGGCAGCGGGGAATCCAGGCTGGTGCGGCGGCTGACGTCCACTTCCCACGGGCGCAGGAACAGATCGACCGGCCCCTGATGCGCGGAGGTGTAGCCCAGCGGCCAGCGATGCGCGCCGACGTGGAACTGGCCGCCGCGGATGGTGCCCTTCAGGCGGTTTACTTCGCCCATAAACTCCAGCACAAAGCGGGTCGCCGGTTCACGCCAGAGCTGTTCCGGCTCGTCAACCTGCTCGATGTTGCCCTGACTCATCACCACCACGCGGTCGGCCACTTCCATCGCCTCCTCCTGATCGTGGGTCACGAAGACGCTGGTGAACTGGAGCTCCTCGTGCAGCTGGCGCAGCCAGCGGCGCAGCTCTTTGCGCACCTGCGCATCCAGCGCGCCGAACGGTTCATCCAGCAGCAGGATTTGCGGCTCAACGGCTAACGCGCGCGCCAGCGCCACGCGCTGTTTCTGCCCGCCGGAAAGCTGCGCCGGGAAGCGATCGGCCAGATGAGCAAGCTGCACCATCTCCAGCAGTTTGGTCACTTTCGCTTTGATGGCTGCGGCATTCGGACGCTCGCGACGCGGGAGCACGGTCAGGCCAAAGGCGATGTTATCGAAAACCGTCATGTGGCGGAACAGGGCGTAATGCTGGAACACAAAGCCCACCTTGCGGTCGCGGGCATGCAGACGGCTCACGTCGGTGCCGTGGAAGCGGATATGCCCGCTGCTCTGGTGCTCAAGACCGGCGATAATACGCAGCAGCGTGGTTTTACCGGATCCCGACGGCCCCAGCAGCGCCACCATTTGTCCGGAAGGGATATCCAGCGAGATATCGTTCAGCACCTGGGTGCGACCAAAAGACTTCTTAATATTGGCAATCTCAATGCTCATGATTTCCCTCCTGATGCTGACGTTTTTCCTGATTCTCTAAACGCCACTGCACCACACTCTTCAAAAACAGGGTCAAAATCGCCATCAGCGTCAGCAACGCTGCGGCAGTAAAGGAACCGACGGAGTTGTAGTCCTGTTCCAGTAGTTCAATCTGTAACGGCAGCGACAGCGTTTCACCGCGAATCGAGCCGGATACCACCGACACCGCACCAAATTCGCCAATCGCGCGGGCGTTGGTCAGCACCACGCCGTAAAGCAGCGCCCAGCGGATATTCGGCAGCGTCACGCGGCGGAACATCTGCCAGCCGGAAGCGCCTAACAGAACGGCCGCTTCATCCTCGTTGCTGCCCTGGCTTAGCATCACCGGCACCAGCTCGCGCACCACGAACGGGCAGGTCACAAAGACCGTCACCAGCACCATGCCCGGCCAGGCGAACATGATCTGCAGGTCGTGCTCATCAAGCCACCCGCCCAGCGGGCCGTTGGAGCCGTAGAAGAGCAGATAAACCAGGCCCGCCACCACCGGCGAAACCGCAAACGGGATATCCAGCAGGGTCAGCAGCAGCTGACGCCCCGGGAAGTTAAAGCGCGTCACCAGCCAGGCGAGCAATACGCCAAACACCAGATTCACCGGAACGGTGATGAGGGCAATCATCACCGTCAGCCAGATGGCGTGCAGCATGTCGGGATCGGCCAGGTTTTGCAGCGCGGGCATGATCCCCTTGCTGAAGGCCTGAACGAAGATGTATACCATTGGCACAACGAGGATGAAGGCGGAAACCAGCACGCCGGTACCAATCAGAAACCATTTGCCCCAGTTGATGCGGGGCGCGTCATAGCGCTTCAATTGCGTAACTTCCGCCATCAGTGACCTACCACACGTCGACCAAAGCGACTTTGCAGAGTGTTAATCGAGAACAGCAGCAGCAGCGACGCGGCAAGGATCACCGAGGCGATCGCGCTCGCGGCCGGATAATCAAACTCCTGCAAACGCACAAAAATCATCAGCGAGGTGACTTCGGTTTTCCACGCGATGTTCCCGGCGATAAAAATAACCGCGCCAAATTCACCGAGGCTGCGGGTAAAGGAGAGCGCCACGCCCGCCAGCAGGGCCGGCGAAAGTTCCGGCAGCACCACCTTGCGAAAACTCTGCCAGCGCGTGGCGCCCAGCGTTTCTGCGGCCTCTTCATATTCGGGGCCCAGCTCTTCCAGCACCGGCTGCACGGTACGCACCACGAACGGGATGCTGGTAAAGGCCATCGCCACCGCGATGCCGAGCCAGGTGTACGTAACTTTGATATCGAACTTTGCCAGCCATTCGCCGTAAAAGCCGTTCACGGAAAACAGCGACGCCAGCGTTAAACCGGCCACCGCCGTCGGCAGCGCAAAAGGCAGATCCATCAGCGCGTCGAGCAGCGTGCGGCCCGGAAAGCGGTAGCGGGTTAAGATCCACGCCATCAGCAGGCCAAACACGCCGTTAAATATTGAGGCCACAAACGCGGACAGCAGCGTGACCTTATAGGCGGCCACCACCTGCGGGTTAGTGACCACTTCCCAGTACTGGGACCAGCTCATTTCAGAGAGCTGCACCACCAGCGCGCTGAGCGGCAACAGCAAAATCAGACAGACGAACAGCAGGCTGGTCCCGAGGCTTAAGGTAAAGCCCGGCAGCACGCGTCTGGAGGAGACTGCAAACATTACTTACGCCCCGCCGCCAGCAATTTGTCTAACTCACCGCCGCTGGCAAAATGCGTTTTCATCACCTCAGGCCAGGCGCCGAAATGGTCTTCCACGCGGAACAGCTCGGTCTGCGGGAATTTGTCTTTCAGCTTGTTCATGACTTCGGGATTGTTCACGCGGTAGTAATAGTCGGTAATCACCGTCTGAGCCTGCGGGCTGTACAGATAGTTAAGGTAGGCTTTTGCCGCTTTCTCGGTGCCGTTGGCCTTGACGTTTTTATCCACCCACGCCACCGGGAACTCGGCCAGAATGTTGGTTTTCGGGATCACGACCTCGAATCCCTGCGCTTCATACTGCTTGCGGATATTGTTCACTTCAGATTCAAAGCTGATCAGCACGTCACCCAGCCCGCGCTCGGCGAAGGTGGTGGTCGCGCCGCGGCCGCCGGTATCAAACACTTCGACATTCTTCAGGAACCGGGTCATGAACTGTTCGGTTTTCGCCTTATCGTTACCGTCAGCTTTGTCCGCCGCGCCCCACGCCGCCAGATAGGTATAGCGCGCGTTACCGGAGGTTTTCGGGTTCGGGAAAATCAGTTTTACGTCAGAACGCACCAGGTCGTTCCAGTCGTGGATATTCTTAGGGTTGCCCTTTCGCACCAGGAACCCCATGGTGGAGTAGAACGGCGAGCTGTTGTTAGGCAGGCGGCTCTGCCAGTCCGCCGGGATCAGCTTGCCCCTGTCGTGCAGGATCTGTACGTCAGTGACCTGATTGTAGGTCACCACATCCGCCTTCAGCCCCTGCAAAATTGCCAGCGCCTGCTTGGATGAACCGGCATGGGACTGCTTGATGGTCAGCCTGTCGCCGTTATTCTCTTTCGCCCACTGCTGCTCAAAGGCGGGGTTAAGGGCGGCAAACAGCTCGCGCGAGACATCATATGAACTGTTCAGCAACTCGGTTGCCTGCGCCTGCGCCACCAGCAGTAAACCTGCCAGCGCCAGCGATCCTTTTTTCAGTACAGTAACGGCCATTGCGCACCCTTATAAATGTGATGACTATCTTATAGTCATAATATTTATAACGAGGACCAAAGGAGTAACGGTTTTATATACCGTTTGGTGATTTAGAAGCAGAAAAGGGAATAAGGGTGCGGCCTGATGCCCTCTCCCACAGGGAGAGGGCGAAAGGTGATTACAGCGCCAGCAGACGCTCAACGGACGGCGCGAAGTAGTAGCCGCCGGTTACCGGCTTCGTGAAGCGCAGCATAGCGTCGCGCTTGCCGTCGGTGTCGCCAAACATGCTCAGCAGCTGCTGCTCAATGTTGTAGAGGCGCGCGCAGTAGGCGCAGAAGTACAGGCCGTGCGTGCCGCTCGCGGTGCCGTACGGCAGGCTCTGGCGGACAATCTTCAGCCCTTTGCCGTCTTCCTTAAGGTCAACGCGGGTCAGGTGGGACGTCACCGGACGGGCATCGCCGTCGATCTCTTCGTTGGCGTCTTTGGTGCGGCCAATCATCATCTCCTGGTCATGCACGCTCATGCGGTTAAGCTGCCTGAGGTTGTGCTCCCAGCGCTGGACGAACACGTAGCTGCCGCCCGCGTCCACGCCATCCTTAATGACCGCCACGTCGCGACGAACCTCTTCCCCGGCCGGGTTTTCGGTGCCGTCAACGAAGCCGCTCAGATCGCGCTCTTCCACCCAGCGGAATCCGTGCACTTCTTCCTGCACGTCGATGCTGTCGCCGAACGCCTCAACCGCCGCCTGCGCTACCGAGAAATTCACGTCGTGACGCAGGGAGAGAATATGGATAAGCACGTCGTACTGGGTGGCAGGGGCTAGGCCTTTGCCATAAGGAACGAAGTCTTTCAGCTCTTCTGCACCTTGCCCGCCGCTCAGCTGGCGCCAGACGTTGTGGCCAAAGGCAACCACCGCGCCCAGATGGGCATCCGGGAATTTGGCCTGGAAGGTTGCCAGCTTATCCACGAAAACTTTACTGGCCGCACGCAGGGCATCCACATCCCCTTTAACATTGGCTTCAATCCAAATCGCCGCGCGGCAATGTTCTGGCAAAATGCCGCTCTGAACCTGAGACATCGCTCCTCCTGAAATAAAGATGCCACGTCAGCGTGGCATTGATGGCGGCTATTATACCCGGATTTCAGCGAGGCGGCTTGCTCAGGCGCAAATTACTGCTTCCAGATAATCTTGCTCACTTTCCAGTTTTTCAGGGTGTCGTCAGACGGCATTAACCCTTCAGGGCCGTTCCAGGTGCCGGTGAACAGATAGCTGATGTGCTGGCTGCCTTCGGCTTTACACTCGACCGCCACGCTGTCTTCTGACGGCGCGCTGGCGCAGTTGCCAAAGGCTTTCTGATAGAGATCGCTAAACGGCGTTCCCACCTTCACGCCGCCCGAGGCTGGAATATCTTCATCCATGACCGTAATGCGGTTTACCGTGCCTTTGTCGCCGTTGATGACCAGCGCCACCCTGTCGCCCTTCAACGCTTCGAAATAGCGCACGATGTTGCCGTTCTCGGTTTTCATGCCGCTGCGCAGGCGATAATCGCTGCCGATGGCATCCTGAATGGCATCCTGATCCAGCGCCGTTGAGGCGGTAATTTTGCCTACGCCCTGCTCGGTCACTTCCGTCGAGGAGCCGAACCAGTTCCACGGATAGGCCGCAGACCAGTTGATGGATGAGAGCGTGGAACAGCCGGTTAACGCCAGCGGGAGAGCGCATAAAAGTAAACGCAGCGATTTCATTGAGACGTCCTTACGTAGTAAATCAACGCTTGTTGGAGTACGACATCGGCAAAAAGTGCCGTGCTAATCTGGCTGTTGCGTAAAACCGGCGCGCAGGCGGGGGTGCGTGAGCAGCCACAGCAGCGCAACGATATCCGCCACCACCAGCGCAATCCCGATACCGGAGAGCGGCTCGCCGTACAGCCACAGCACGGGCTGCCAGAACAGGAGCGCAACCTGCGCCAGGATCAGCAGCCAGCGAAGCGCGCGCCAGAAGCGCGGGATTTTCTGGCGCCGACCGCTGCACAGAAACGTCAGCACCGCCGGGACGCCGGGCAGCAACCCCAGCCAGAAGGCCTGGCGATCGGGATAAAAAAGATTCAGTAACGTATCGCCCTGCCCGCGCGACGCGCCAGCCATCACGAACAAAAACCAGGTTCTGGCCTGCAACAGCAACACGCACCAGAACAGAAAAGGCAGACGCAGACGACCCTGAGCATCATAGTCGTCGGGGTGGAACTCAGTACTCTTCATCTTCGATCAGGCGTTTACCCAGCGTCAGCACGTCAGCATGCTCGTAGCCCAGGCGTTCATACATGCCCAGCACCACGTCGTTATCTTCCCGAACCATAATCTGAATTTTCGGGCAACCGCGGGCAATCAGCTTCTTCTCCAGACGGTTGAGCAGCGCGTTAGCAATGCCGCGCGCGCGATATTCCGGGTGCACGCCGAGATAATAGGCCGACCCGCGATGGCCGTCATAACCGCCCATCACCGTTCCCACCACTTCGCCATTCACTTCGGCGACCAGAAACAGGCTGACGTCATGATTCAGCTTGCGTTCGATATCCATTTCCGGATCGTTCCACGGACGCAGCAGATCGCAGCGCTCCCAAAGGGTGATCACCTCTTCGAAATCTTCCTGGCGAAAAACGCGTATCTCCATGGTATTAACCGCCTTTTCGGGTTTAAAAACAGTGATTATGGCGTGAACAGGGCATTTAGCCAATAACCGGGGAAAAACTCGCCTGAATTTGGCATAATGTCACTTTGTCACGTATTGAAATGAAAAGTAAAACAATTCTCAATAAGGACTGTCGTAACGGGAAACACGATACGATATAACACCAGGACCTCATTTTTTAGTATTCAGGCCGCATGAGCACATTCAAACCATTAAAAGCACTCACATCGCGTCGTCAGGTTCTCAAAGCGGGGCTGGCGGCCTTAACGTTAACCGGCATCGCTAAGCAGGCTCAGGCAAAAGAGGAGAGCACGCTTAAAACCAGCAACGGACACAGCAAACCTAAAGCCAAAAAAGCCGGCGCAAAGCGTCTGGTCATGCTCGATCCGGGCCACGGCGGGATCGACACCGGCGCCATTGGCAGAAACGGTTCGAAAGAAAAACACGTCGTGCTGGCAATTGCAAAAAATGTGCGCGCAATTTTACGCAGCAACGGCATTGACGCCCGCCTGACGCGCACTGGCGACACGTTTATCCCGCTGTACGATCGCGTGGAGATTGCCCATAAGCACGGTGCCGATCTGTTTATGTCCATTCACGCGGATGGTTTCACCAACCCGTCCGCCGCGGGCGCCTCGGTGTTCGCCCTTTCCAACCGTGGCGCCAGTAGCGCCATGGCGAAGTACCTCTCCGATCGCGAAAACCGCGCGGATGAGGTCGCCGGGAAAAAAGCGACCGACAAAGATCATCTGCTGCAGCAGGTACTGTTTGACCTCGTTCAGACCGACACCATCAAAAACAGCCTGACGCTTGGCTCACATATCCTCAAACGGATTAAGCCGGTGCACCGCCTGCACAGTAAAAGCACCGAGCAGGCCGCGTTTGTGGTGCTGAAGTCACCCTCAATTCCGTCCGTGCTGGTTGAAACCTCGTTCATAACCAACCCGGAAGAAGAACGCCTGCTCGGCACTAAGGCGTTTCGTCAGAAAATCGCTAACGCCATCGCCTCAGGGGTAATCAGTTATTTCAACTGGTTCGATAACCAAAAAGCGCACTCCAGGAAACGTTGATGAAACCGAATGCACAGCTGGTCAAAACCTTCCTGATGCAGCTACAGGACGAGATTTGCCGAAAACTGGCCGCCGCAGACGGCGGTGAGTTTCAGGAGGACACCTGGCAGCGCGAAGCCGGCGGCGGCGGGCGCAGCCGCGTGCTGCGCAACGGCGGTGTTTTTGAGCAGGCGGGGGTGAATTTTTCCCACGTTCACGGGGACGCCATGCCAGCCTCCGCCACGGCGCACCGTCCTGAACTGGCGGGCCGCAGCTTCGAGGCCATGGGCGTCTCGCTGGTGGTGCATCCGCATAACCCGTTTGTGCCGACCAGCCACGCCAACGTGCGTTTTTTCATTGCGGAAAAACCGGGGGCCGATCCGGTCTGGTGGTTTGGCGGCGGCTTTGATATGACCCCCTACTACGGCTTTGAAGAGGATGCCGTGCACTGGCACACCACCGCGCGCGACCTCTGCCTGCCGTTTGGCGAAGACGTTTACCCGAAATACAAAAAGTGGTGCGATGACTACTTCTATCTGAAGCACCGCGACGAGCAGCGCGGCATCGGCGGACTGTTCTTTGACGATCTGAACACGCCTGATTTTGATACCGCGTTCAGCTTTATGCGCGCGGTGGGCGAGGGCTATACCGACGCTTATTTGCCCATTGTTGAACGGCGCAGAAACACCGACTACGGCGTGCGCGAACGCGAGTTCCAGCTTTACCGTCGCGGGCGCTACGTGGAGTTCAACCTGGTGTGGGATCGCGGGACGCTGTTTGGCCTGCAGACCGGCGGGCGCACGGAGTCGATCCTGATGTCGATGCCGCCGCTGGTGCGCTGGGAGTACTGCTACGAGCCAAAAGAAGGCAGCCCGGAGGCTGCCCTGAGTGAGTTTATTAAGGTTCGGGACTGGGTTTAACCTTTACCCCTCACCCCGGCCCTCTCCCCAAAGGGGCGAGGGTGAAAAGACGGCTCAGAGCAGTCCCCTCTCCCCTATGGGGAGAGGGTTAGGGTGAGGGGCGAGGTCAATAAATTACAGCGGCTGCGTCTGCGCCTCAACCACCGCCAGCGCCACCATGTTCACGATGCGGCGCACGGATGCGATCGGCGTTAACACATGGACGGGCTTCGATACCCCCATCAGCACAGGTCCAACGGTCACCCCTTCAGAGCTTGAGACGCGCAGCAGATTATAGCTGATACGCGCCGCCTCCACGTTCGGCATAATCAGCACGTTCGCCGAGCCTTTCAGCGGGCTGTCAGGCATGCGTTCATTACGAATACTCTCCACCAGCGCGGCGTCGCCGTGCATCTCGCCGTCGATCATCAGCTCCGGCGCGCGCTCGCGCACCAGCTCCAGCGTCTGGCGCATTTTGCATGCCGCCGCGGACTTAGATGACCCAAAGTTAGAGTGCGACAGCAGTGCCACTTTCGGCTCAATCCCGAAGCGACGCACGGTTTCTGCCGCCATCACGGTGATTTCCGCCAGCTCGTCCGGGGTAGGATCGTCGTTGACGTAGGTATCGGCGATAAAGGTGTTACCGCTCGGCAGCAGCAGCGCGTTCATCGCCCCGGCCGTATGGACGCCCTCGCGGTAGCCGAAGATCTCCTGCACCACGCTGAAGTGTTCGTGGTACTCACCGATGGTGCCGCAGATCAGCGCATCCGCCTCACCGCGATGAACCATAATCGCGCCGATCACCGTGGTGTTGCTGATCACCGCACGCTGCGCCTGCTCCTGGGTGATGCCGCGACGCTTCATGATCGCATAGTATTCGTTCCAGTACTCCTTGAAGCGCGGATCGGACTCGTTATTAACGATCTCAAAATCCACGCCCGGCTTAATTTGCAGGCCCAGCTTCTGAATGCGCATCTCGATCACGCTCGGGCGACCGATCAGGATCGGTTTCGCCAGTCCCAGGGTAATCAGCTCCTGCGTCGCGTGCAGAACGCGCGCCTCCTCCCCTTCCGCCAGCACCACGCGCTTCGCGTCGGCACGCGCCTGGGAGAAGATCGGCTTCATAAACAGGTTGGTTTTGTAGACAAACTCGGTGAGCTTATCGACATAGGCATCGAAGTCTTCAATCGGGCGCGTCGCCACGCCGGAATCCATCGCCGCTTTAGCCACCGCAGGCGCGATCTTCACGATCAGACGCGGGTCAAACGGTTTTGGAATGATGTAGTCCGGGCCGAAGCTCAGATCCTGATCGCCGTAGGCGGAGGCCACCACTTCGCTCTGCTCGGCGTGCGCCAGCTCCGCGATGGCGTGAACGGCGGCGAGCTTCATCTCCTCGTTGATCGCCGTTGCGCCGACGTCCAGCGCGCCGCGGAAGATGAACGGGAAGCAGAGCACGTTGTTGACCTGGTTCGGGTAGTCAGAACGGCCGGTACAGATGATAGCGTCCTCACGCACCGCTTTCGCCAGCGGCGGCAAAATTTCCGGCTCGGGGTTCGCCAGCGCCAGAATCAGCGGGGCGCGCGCCATCTTCTGCACCATCTCCTGGGTCAGCACCTTCGGACCAGAGCAGCCAAGGAAGATATCCGCACCGTCAATCACATCCTCGAGCGTGCGCTTGCCGTCATCTTCCACCGCGTAGGCCGCTTTGGTTTCCGCCATGTTCGGCTCGCGGTCTTTGTAGATAACGCCCTTGGAGTCGCAGACCACGATGTTGTGCTTCTGCATTCCCAGCGCCACCAGCAGGTTCATACAGGCAATCGCCGCTGCCCCCGCGCCGGACACCACCATGCGCACGTCGGAAAGATTTTTCTCCACCACGCGCAGGCCGTTCAGAATGGCGGCGGTGCTGATAATCGCCGTGCCGTGCTGGTCGTCATGGAACACGGGAATGTTCATACGCTCGCGCAGCTTCTGCTCGATATAGAAACATTCCGGCGCTTTGATGTCTTCCAGGTTGATGCCGCCGAAGGTCGGCTCCAGCGCCGCCACCACGTTGATGAATTTATCAGGATCCAGTTCGTCCACCTCGATATCGAACACGTCGATACCGGCGAATTTCTTAAACAGAACGCCCTTGCCTTCCATTACCGGCTTGCCGGCCAGCGCGCCGATGTTCCCCAGCCCGAGCACCGCCGTGCCGTTAGAAATCACCGCAACCAGGTTGCCGCGCGCGGTGTATTTGTAGGCCGCCAGCGGATCTTTTTCGATTTCAAGGCACGGGGCCGCCACGCCCGGCGAGTAGGCCAGCGCCAGGTCGCGCTGGGTTGCCAGCGGCTTGGTGGGGGAAACCTGGATTTTACCCGGAACAGGAAACTCGTGAAAATCGAGAGCACTTTGTTTTAACTGATCGTCCATCTTGTTATTCCTTTCACGTTTCGGTCAAAAAGGGTGATGTTGACGTTCCTATGCACACCCTGGTGTGCCGCATAGTATCGCCGCAGGCAGGTCCACAAACTTTGAAGGCTGCCAAACTCTCACCATTGCAAAATAAAAATTGTTATCAACTTATAGCAACCATGTTACCCGTCTCAGGGAGCAATGCCTCCCCCGTCTGCTATGCTTTTTTGTTAAGTCCATCATGATTTTCTCAGAAGTGTGAACTAACGCACTCGACTAACTCTTTTATTTCCAAGGAGTAATTATGAACCAGCTAGACGGCATCAAACAATTTACCACCGTGGTTGCGGACAGCGGCGACATCGAGTCGATTCGTCACTACCAGCCGGAAGACGCGACCACCAACCCTTCTCTGCTGCTCAAGGCGGCCGGGCTGGCGCACTTTAGCCACCTGATTGACGACGCCCTTGCCTACGGCAAACAGCGCGGCAAGACCCAGGAGCAGCAGGTCGCCGAAGCGAGCGACAAGCTGGCGGTTAACATCGGTGCGGAAATTCTGAAAAGCATACCGGGGCGCGTCTCCACCGAGGTGGATGCCCGCCTGTCGTTCGATCGGGAAAAAAGCATTAACAAAGCCCGCCGCATAGTGGAGCTTTACCAGGAGCAGGGGATCGACAAATCGCGCATTCTGATTAAGCTCGCCTCCACCTGGGAAGGCATCCGCGCGGCGGAAGTGCTGGAAAAAGAGGGGATCCACTGCAACCTGACGCTGCTGTTCTCCTTTGCGCAGGCGCGCGCCTGTGCCGAAGCGGGCGTGTTCCTGATCTCCCCCTTCGTCGGGCGTATTTACGACTGGTATCAGGCGAAACAGCCGATGGATCCGTACGTGGTGGAGGAAGACCCGGGCGTGAAGTCGGTACGTAATATTTACGATTATTACAAGCAGCACCGCTACGAGACCATCGTCATGGGGGCCAGCTTCCGCCGCACCGAGCAGATCCTGGCGCTCGCGGGCTGCGACCGCCTGACCATCTCCCCGGATCTGCTGAAAAAGCTTCAGGAGAGCGAAGAGACGGTGATCCGCAAGCTGGTGCCGACCTCTACCGTACTGCCGAAACCGAAAGCCATGACCGAAGCGGAATTCCGCTGGGAGCACAATCAGGACCCGATGGCCGTGGAAAAACTGGCGGACGGCATCCGCCAGTTCGCCGTCGACCAGCGCAAACTTGAAGATCTTCTTGCTGCCAAACTTTAACCTTGCCACGGAGTGAACTATGTCCCGTAAAGAGCTCGCCAACGCCATTCGCGCCCTGAGCATGGATGCCGTACAAAAAGCCAATTCCGGCCACCCTGGCGCCCCCATGGGTATGGCCGATATCGCCGAAGTGCTGTGGAACGATTTCCTGAAGCACAACCCTACCGATCCGACCTGGTACGACCGCGACCGTTTTATTCTCTCCAACGGCCACGCCTCGATGCTGCTCTACAGCCTGCTGCACCTGTCCGGCTACGATCTGCCGCTTGAGGAGCTAAAAAACTTCCGCCAGCTGCACTCCAAAACGCCGGGCCACCCGGAGATCGGCTATACGCCGGGCGTAGAAACCACCACCGGGCCGCTGGGCCAGGGGCTGGCGAATGCCGTCGGGCTGGCGATTGCCGAACGCACGCTGGCCGCGCAGTTTAACCAGCCGGACCACGACATTGTCGATCACTACACGTATGTCTTTATGGGCGACGGCTGTCTGATGGAGGGGATCTCCCACGAGGTCTGCTCTCTCGCGGGCACGCTGGGGCTGGGCAAGCTGATTGGCTTCTACGACCACAACGGCATCTCCATTGACGGGGAAACCGAGGGCTGGTTTACCGACGACACGGCGAAGCGCTTTGAGGCCTACCACTGGCACGTGGTGCATGAGATCGACGGTCACGACGCGGAAGCGGTGAAAAAAGCGATTCAGGAAGCGCAGAGCGTGACGGACAAACCGTCCCTGATTATCTGCCGCACCACCATCGGCTTCGGCTCGCCGAACAAAGCGGGCAAGGAAGAGGCGCACGGTGCGGCGCTGGGTGAAGAGGAAGTGGCGCTGACTCGTCAGAAGCTGGGCTGGAAACACCCGGCATTTGAGATCCCAAAAGAGATCTACAGGGCCTGGGATGCCCGCGAAGCCGGTGAAAAAGCGCAGCAGTCCTGGAACGAAAAGTTTGCCGCCTACAAAAAAGCGTATCCTGAGCTGGCGGCCGAGTTTACCCGCCGCATGAGCGGCGGCCTGCCGGAGGACTGGGAAGAGAAAACCCAGGCGCTGATTGAAAACCTGCAGTCCAGTCCGGCGAAAATCGCCACCCGTAAGGCCTCGCAAAACACACTGAACGCCATTGGCCCGATCCTGCCTGAGCTGCTCGGCGGCTCGGCGGATCTGGCGCCAAGCAACCTGACCATCTGGTCCGGCTCGAAATCGCTGAAGGAAGATATCGCCGGGAACTACATCCACTACGGCGTGCGCGAGTTCGGGATGACCGCGATTGCCAACGGCATCGCCCATCACGGCGGCTTCGTGCCGTACACCGCCACCTTCCTGATGTTTGTCGAATATGCCCGTAACGCGGCGCGTATGGCGGCGCTGATGAAGGCAAGGCAGATCATGGTGTACACCCACGACTCCATCGGGCTGGGGGAAGATGGCCCTACCCACCAGGCGGTGGAGCAGCTGGCAAGCCTGCGCTTAACGCCGAACTTCAGCACCTGGCGCCCGTGCGATCAGGTTGAAGCGGCGGTGGGCTGGAAGCTGGCCGTTGAGCGCCATAACGGGCCAACGGCGCTGATCCTGTCGCGCCAGAACCTGGCGCAGATCGAGCGCACGCCGGAGCAGGTGAAAAATATCGCCCGCGGCGGCTACATCCTCAAGGACAGCGGCGGCAAGCCGGACGTGATCCTGATTGCCACCGGCTCCGAGGTGGAAATCACGGTGAAAGCGGCGGAGAAGCTGACCGCCGAAGGACACGCGGTGCGGGTGGTATCCCTGCCTTCCACGGATATCTTCGACGCGCAGGATGAGGCGTACCGGGAATCGGTGCTCCCTTCCAACGTCGCGGCACGCGTGGCTGTCGAGGCGGGCATCGCCGACTACTGGTACAGATACGTCGGGCTGAAGGGGGCGATTGTCGGTATGCGGGGCTACGGTGAATCCGCCCCTGCCGACAAGCTGTTCCCGTACTTCGGCTTTACCGTTGAGAACGTGGTAGAGAAGGCCTTGAGCGTGATGTAGTGCGCTCTGCGTGCCCGGTGGCGCTACGCTTGCCGGGCACTACCGCGTGATCCACAGCGTGGGCCAGGCGTCTGGCCCATTCCAGTTATCACAGCTTGGCTCTTCGGCATAGCGCACCAGGCGGAAGCGCTGGCCGTTAAAGCGCCAGCGGGTCTGGATCCCGCAGTCGCCAATCCCTCGCCCCAACGCCAGCGTCGTGAGCTCGCGCGTTTTTTCATCGAAGCTGGCATTCATCAGCTCCATGTCGCTGGTCTGGCTGGACGGGGTAAACGGCAGACGCAGCCTGACGCTTCTGGCCGAAAACGGTTTTTTACGCGACACCAGCCACGCCAGGTCGACGGTATTGTACGCCCCCGCTTCGCAGCTGATGATCATCAGCGCTTTATCATCGGTTAACGCGGTGACGCGCACTTCGCGCCGGTTCGGATCGAGGGAGCACTGGCTGCGGTTCATCCGCCAGGCACCGTAATCCAGCAGATCGTTCAGCTCGCTATGCGTCAGCGGCGTTGGCGTCGGGTTCACCACGGCCACCTTTTTTAAAGGCGGCGCGGGCGGCACGCTCAGCGGTGGGCTATCCCCTTTCCTGATCCATGCCGTTTCGCTGCCGACGCGCTTCTGCTGGGCGTCGATAAACAGCAGCGCTGCCTTCAGCCCGACCAGAGAGATCGTCTGCTTCCCCCCGCGCAGGGTTATCGCCTGCCCTTCCTGAATGGTTTTCAGAAACGTGGTGATGGTGCCCGTATCGTCAGTTTTAAGGTGCCAGGGGGTTAGCAGCCAGCGCTGCGAATTGAGTTTTAGCGGGACATTGTCGAGCAGCAGGCGCGGGGCGACGTCTGGCTCTTTCACCGGAGGGGCCGAAAGCCCGCCGAGATCGATGCGCAGGCTGGCGTCCGTTTTTGCTCCGGCGCTGCGGCTCAGGGTCATGACCAGGCCGCGATGCTCGCCGGTATTCCGCGCTACGCAAAAATTCTGGTTGTTGCAGGTAACCTGCCAGTCCGAGAAGGACTGCTGCGCGGGCGCAGCCCACGCCAGCGGCGCGGGTAGCCCACAAAAAACGAAGAGAAGTAAAACGCAGTAGCGCATGAATGGCACAGCCCCGGAAGCGAAAAGGTCAATCTGGGGCGTATCTTCGTGCCCCGGGCGGGCTGGCTCAATCGGATTTATCGGATAGATTTATCTGAAATACAACTTCTCACGACGCCTGCGCGGCGTTCATCAGCCCACTGGTTTGCAGGTACTGCAACAGGATCACCGCCTTACCGTCGCGGATCTCGCCGCTTTTCATCATCGCGACGGCCTGACTGAAGGGCATTTCCAGCACTTCGATATCTTCGTCCTCCACGCCGCCGCCCCGGTGAGTGCGCTGGGCATCGGTGTATTCCGCAATGAAGAAGTGAACCAGCTCGGTTACCCCGCCAGGGGACATGAAAAGCTCGAAGACCTTTTGCACCGCGCCAACCTCAAACCCCGTCTCCTCGATAGCCTCTTTGCGGATGCACACTTCCGGCTCATCGTCGTCAAGCAGACCCGCGCAGGTTTCGATCAGGCGACCGTCCGCATTGCCATTGACCCATGTCGCCACCCGAAACTGGCGGATCAGCACCACGCTTTGCTTTTCACGGTTATACAGCAGAATGGTTGCGCCATTGCCCCGATCGTAGACCTCGCGCCTGTGGCGAATGACGTCTCCGTTCTTACGGGTTAAATCGTAAGTGATGTTACGCAGGACAAAGTAATTTTCGGAAAGGATTTTGTCTTTAATAACGGTGATGTTCAGGGACATACGGGCTCCACGGCAAAATGAGTCTGCTTATATTACGCCGTGAAGCCCGCTTTGTCGCCCGCGAGCGTTAATGCATCCTGCGCGGCTGCACGCCGAGCCACTCCACAATCCCCTGCGCGGCATGACGCCCTTCCGCCATGGCGGTGACCACCAGATCCGCACCGCGTACCGCATCCCCGCCGGCAAAAATCTGCGGATTCGAGGTCTGGTAGCGATAGCGGCTCTCCACGGAGGCCCTGATGCGGCCCCAGTCGTCGGTGTCGACCCCCTGCGCCTGCAGCCACGGCATGGCGTGCGGATTAAACCCAAACGCCATGATCGCCGCATCAGCAGGCATCACAAACTCGCTGCCCGCCACCGGGACAGGGCGCCGACGCCCCTGCGCATCCGGCTCGCCCAGCACGGTGCGCAGCATCCTGACGCCGTTGACCTTCCCGTCCTCATCCAGCGTTAGCTCAACCGGCTGGACGTTAAACTCAAACGCCGCGCCCTCTTCTTTCGCGTTTTTGACCTCTTTTTTTGAGCCCGGCATGTTGGCCTCGTCCCGCCGGTAGGCGCAGGTCACTTTTGCCGCACCGTGGCGCAGCGCGGTGCGCACGCAGTCCATCGCCGTATCGCCCCCGCCGAGCACCACCACGTTTAACCCCCGCGTGTCGATAAACGGCTCGTCCGCGGAGGGCTCAAGCCCCATGACGTTTCGCGTGTTTGCCACTAAAAACGGCAGCGCGTCATAGACCCCCGGCGCGTCCTCATTGGGAATACCCGCTTTCATGGAGCGATAGGTTCCAACGCCGATAAAAATGGCGTCGTAGTCGCTCCGCAGCCGGTCCATCGACACGTCTTTACCCACCTCGCAGTTCAGCTCGAAGCGGATGCCCATCGCGCTGAAGATCTCCCTGCGCTGCGCCAGCAGCGATTTATCCAGCTTGAAGGAAGGAATGCCAAAGGTCAGCAGCCCGCCGATTTCCGGATGACGATCGTAAACCGTCACGCTCACGCCGCTGCGCACCAGCGCGTCGGCGCATGCCAGCCCTGCCGGACCGGCGCCGATGATGGCGACACGCTTATCGACCGGCACGACGTTGCTGAGGTCCGGCGTCCAGCCCATCGCCAGCGCCCGATCCGAGATATACCGTTCGATATTACCGATGGTTACGGCACCAGACGCGTCACGCAGGGTGCAGGCGCCTTCACATAATCGATCCTGCGGGCAGACGCGGCCGGTAATTTCCGGTAAACAGTTGGTCTGGTGAGAAAGCTCGGCCGCCCCGGCGATATCACCCGCCCCAATCCGTTCGATCCACTGCGGGATGTGGTTATGCAGCGGGCAGGTCCATTCGCAGACGCTGTGCTCGCCGCATTTCAGGCACCGGGACGCTTCGCGCTGCGCCTGTTCCGGCCGAAACGGCTGGTAGATCTCGTTAAAATGGCAGGCGCGCGCTTCGGGGCTGAGCTTATCCGGCTCACCGCGCGCCGGGGTGTGTTGCATCTGCTGCAGTTTGCTTTGCGCACGTACCGCCTGTACCGCCTCGCTGTGCCACGGCTGCGCTTCAAGCCCTGCGCTGCGCTGGCGGCGCTGCTTCGCCAGGTTATCCAGCACGGCGGGAGTGGCGAGCGTGAGCACGTTAGCGGGGCAGTTTTCAACGCAGGCCGGGCCCTGTGGCCTTCCCTGACAGAGGTCGCACTTGTGCGCCGAGGCCTTTACGCTGCCGTTATCCAGCGGGGTAACTATTATCTCCATGGTGCCGAAGGGGCAGGCCACCACGCAGGCCTTACAGCCAATGCATTTTTGTTGATTGACCTGTACGCTGTCGCCCTGTTTAGCGATGGCCCCGTTCGGGCAGCTTTGTGCGCAGGGTGCGTTTTCACAGTGGTGGCAGGTGACGGGGCTTTTTCGGGAGCCAGACGTCAGGACCGTAATGCGGGGATGAAAATGACGCTCGCTCAGCACGTGCTGTTCACCATTGTGCGCCATCACGCAGGCGACTTCGCAGGCGCGGCAACCGATGCACTGCTCACCGCTGGCGATAATAAAACGATTCATAACAACACCTGTTTTTGGTTCAATAACCTTATTCTTTCTATTGTTACCGTATTTACCCACAGCGGCATGGCGACGCAATGTTCAAATGCCCAGGAAGCCGAACTATTTCCAGTGAACCTGTGGCAGATCAATTTTATTCAGGAAGCTGATTTGTGACCGTTAAACGCCCCGTTTCGGGAAGCCTGGCCCGGGCTTTCTTTTTGATGATTGTGCTGTCCGTCCTCATCAGCGCCATTGCGCTGGTTACGCTCGCCAGCAGCCAGCGCGACGCCGAGGCGATTAACATCGCCGGATCGCTGCGCATGCAGAGCTATCGCCTGGGCTACGAACTGCAGCGCGCCAGCCCGTCGCTGGCAGAGCACCGCGCGGTCTGGCAGCAAACGCTGGGCGCCCCCGCGTTGCAGAAGTTAACCCGCTGGTATGTGCCGGAGGACGTCAAGCAGCGTTACGGGCAGCTTCACCTTGCCTGGCAGGAGATGGATAAACGCATCGCCAGCGGCGATGCCGGGTGGTATCAGACCCACATTGAGGACTTCGTTGGCCGCATCGACGCCTTCGTGCTGGCGCTACAGCACTACACCGAACATAAAATTCAGCTGGTGGTTTTAGTCTCGCTGACGGGCGGGCTGGCCATTTTGCTGCTGGCGGTAGTCACCCTGCGGCGGATCCGGCGTCAGGTCGTGCTGCCGCTGAACAACCTGGTGGCGGCGAGCGAGCGTATCGAGCAGGGGCAGTTCGACACGCCCGCGCCGGACACCGCGCTCCCCAACGAGCTGGGCCAGCTTTCCCGCGCCTTCAACCATATGTCGGCGGAGCTGCACACCCTGTATCGCTCCCTTGAAGCCTCCGTTGCCGAAAAAACCCGCCACCTGAATGAAGCGCACCAGCAGCTCGACATGCTGTTTAAATGCTCGCAGGCGCTGAATACCGGGCAGATAGACAGCCACTGCTTCCGGCATATGCTGCAGATTGTGCATGAATACACCCGAATGAATTACCTGCAGCTGCGCACCAGCGACGACTGGCAGCTGTGCGAAGGGCAGGAAACGCCCGGCGCGGAGATGCATAACTTACCGGTGTTAATGCAGGACACCCTCTACGGCGAACTGCGCTGGCAGAGCGCGACGGGGCATGTTCCCCTGCCGCTGATGGAAAGCGTGGCGACGATGCTCGGCCGCGGGCTCTATTTCAACCAGGCGCAAAAGCACTATCAACAGCTGCTGCTGATGGAGGAGCGCGCCACCATTGCCCGCGAGCTGCATGATTCGCTGGCGCAGGTGCTCTCCTATTTGCGCATTCAGCTTACGCTGCTGAAGCACGCCGTGCCGGGCGATAACGCCCCGGCGCAGAGCATTATTACGGACTTCTCCCGCGAGCTGAATAACGCCTGGCATCAGCTTCGCGAGCTGCTTACCACCTTCCGCCTGACGCTGAATCACGCCAATCTTCCCGCCGCCCTTCAGGAGTCTCTCGACGGACTGCAGGGCCAGACCAGCGCGAAGCTGGTGCTCGACTGCCGCCTCTCATCGCTGGCGCTGGACGCGCAAAAGCAGGTTCACCTTCTGCAGATCGTACGCGAGGCGGTGCTGAATGCGATTAAACATGCCGGGGCGAGCGAGATCGTCGTCAGCTGCATTACCGCGGCGGATGGCACCCACACGGTCACGGTCTGCGATAACGGTATTGGTATCGGCGACGCAAGTGAACCGCCGGGGCACTACGGGCTGAACATCATGCGCGAACGCGCAGAGCGGCTCGGCGGGACGTTACGCTTCTCCCAGCCGCCGCAGGGCGGTACGCAGGTCAGCGTGACGTTCAGGACGCCGGCGGCGCAGGCTGAAAAATGGTCATAACGCGGGCGCGCTGGGAAAAGCGCATGATAATTTACATTATCTCCTTTATTTCTCCACGTTTGACCTGTGCCTTGCCGCTAAAGTGATGCGGGCAATAGACAATAACGACGTGCTGCATAACGAGGTCATTTTTTCATGGCGAATTTTTTCATCGATCGCCCCATTTTTGCCTGGGTGCTTGCAATCCTGCTGTGTCTGACGGGTGTCCTGGCGATTACATCACTTCCGGTTGAGCAATACCCTGACCTCGCCCCGCCTAACGTGCGCATCACCGCTAACTACCCTGGCGCCTCGGCACAGACGCTGGAAAATACCGTTACGCAGGTTATCGAGCAGAACATGACCGGCCTCGATAACCTGATGTATATGTCCTCCCAGAGCAGCGCCACGGGCCAGGCGACGGTAACCCTGAGCTTTACGGCGGGCACGGATCCGGATGAGGCGGTGCAGCAGGTGCAAAACCAGCTGCAGTCGGCCCTGCGTAAGCTGCCCCAGGCGGTGCAGAATCAGGGGGTTACCGTTCGTAAAACCGGCGATACCAACATTCTGACCATCGCGTTTGTCTCAACCGACGGCTCGATGGATAAGCAGGACATCGCCGACTACGTTGCCAGCAATATTCAGGATCCGCTCAGCCGTATCAACGGCGTGGGCGATATCGACGCCTACGGCTCGCAGTACTCCATGCGCATCTGGCTGGATCCGAACAAGCTGAACAGCGTGCAGATGACCGCCAAAGACGTCACCGACGCGATTGAGTCGCAGAACGCGCAGATCGCCGTGGGTCAGCTGGGCGGTACGCCGTCCGTGGATAACCAGGCGCTCAATGCCACCATTAACTCTCAGTCGCTGCTCCAGACGCCAGAACAGTTCCGTAATATCACCCTGCGGGTAAATCAGGACGGATCGGAAGTGCGGCTGGGTGATGTCGCTACCGTGGAGATGGGTGCGGAAAAATATGATTACCTGAGCCGCTTTAACGGCAAGGCCGCGTCCGGGCTAGGGGTGAAGCTGGCCTCCGGCGCCAACGAAATGGCCACCGCGCAGCTGGTGCTAGACCGGCTGGATGAGCTTTCGCACTATTTCCCGCACGGCCTGGAGTACAAGGTCGCCTACGAAACCACCTCGTTCGTTAAGGCCTCCATCGAGGATGTGGTAAAAACCCTGCTCGAAGCCATCGCGCTGGTATTCCTCGTGATGTACCTGTTCCTGCAAAACTTCCGCGCCACCCTTATTCCTACCATTGCCGTGCCGGTGGTGCTGCTGGGAACCTTTGCGGTGCTGTATGCCTTTGGCTACAGCATCAACACCCTGACCATGTTCGCCATGGTGCTGGCAATCGGCCTGCTGGTGGATGATGCCATCGTGGTGGTGGAAAACGTTGAGCGCATCATGAGCGAGGAAGGGCTCTCCCCGCGCGAGGCAACGCGCAAGTCGATGGGGCAAATACAGGGCGCGCTGGTGGGGATCGCCATGGTGCTCTCGGCGGTATTTATCCCGATGGCCTTTTTTGGCGGCACCACGGGCGCGATTTATCGTCAGTTCTCCATCACCATCGTTTCGGCGATGGTGCTCTCGGTGCTGGTGGCGATGATCCTCACCCCTGCCCTGTGCGCGACGCTGCTTAAGCCGCTGCACAAGGGCGAGCACCACGGGCAGAAAGGCTTTTTCGGCTGGTTTAACCGCATGTTCAACCGCAATGCGGCGCGCTATGAGGCGGGCGTGGGCAACGTGCTGCACCGCAGCGTGCGCTGGATGGCGATCTACGTTCTGCTGCTCGGCGGCATGGTCTTTTTATTCCTGCGCCTGCCGACGTCCTTCCTGCCGCTGGAAGATCGCGGAATGTTTATCACCTCCGTACAGCTGCCGAGCGGCTCGACCCAGCAGCAGACCCTGAAAGTGGTGCAGCAGGTCGAGAACTACTTCCATACGCAGGAGAAGGATAACGTCGTTTCGGTTTTCGCCACCGTCGGCTCTGGCCCGGGCGGTAACGGGCAGAACGTGGCGCGCATGTTTGTGCGCCTGAAGGACTGGGACCAGCGCGACAGCGATACCGGCTCCTCATTTGCCATCATTGAGCGCGCGACCAAAGCGTTCAGCAAAATTAAGGAAGCGCGCGTGTTCGCCAGCAGCCCGCCGGCCATCAGCGGGCTGGGCAGTTCAGCCGGGTTCGATATGGAGCTTCAGGATCACGCGGGTGCCGGGCACGACGCGTTAATGGCTGCACGCGACAAGCTGCTGGAGCTGGCCGGGAAAGATCCGCAGCTCACCCGCGTTCGTCATAACGGCCTTGATGACAGTCCTCAGCTGCAGGTGGACATTGACCAGCGTAAAGCGCAGGCGCTGGGCGTCTCCATCGACGACATCAACGACACCCTGCAAACGGCATGGGGCTCAAGCTACGTGAATGATTTTATGGATCGTGGCCGCGTGAAGAAGGTCTACGTCCAGTCTGCCGCCAAATACCGCATGCTGCCGGACGATATCAACCGCTGGTACGTGCGAAATAAAACCGGCGGCATGGTGCCGTTCTCGGCCTTCGCGACCTCACGCTGGGAGACCGGCTCGCCGCGCCTGGAGCGCTATAACGGCTATTCGGCGCTGGAGATTGTCGGCGAGGCCGCACCGGGCGTTAGTACCGGTACCGCAATGGATATTATGGAGAAACTGGTTCAGCAGCTGCCCACGGGCTTTGGCCTGGAGTGGACGGCGATGTCCTACCAGGAACGGCTCTCAGGCGCTCAGGCGCCAGCCCTGTATGCGCTTTCCCTGCTGGTGGTGTTCCTCTGTCTGGCGGCGCTGTATGAGAGCTGGTCAGTGCCGTTCTCGGTGATGCTGGTGGTGCCGCTCGGGGTCATCGGCGCGCTGCTGGCAACCTGGATGCGCGGCCTGGAAAATGACGTCTATTTCCAGGTCGGGCTGCTCACCGTCATCGGATTGTCGGCAAAAAACGCCATTCTGATCGTCGAATTTGCCAACGAGATGAATGCCAAAGGACAAGAGCTGACGGCCGCCACGCTGTACGCCTGTCGCCAGCGACTGCGCCCGATCCTGATGACCTCTCTGGCGTTTGTGTTTGGCGTCCTGCCGATGGCAACCAGCTCGGGCGCGGGCTCCAGCAGCCAGCATGCGGTGGGAACGGGCGTGATGGGAGGAATGATTTCAGCGACGGTGCTGGCCATCTACTTCGTACCGCTGTTCTTTGTGCTGGTACGTCGCCGTTTTCCGCTGAAGGAGAAGCCGGAATAACCGGCTGAAATAAAAAAGGCGGCTTTAAGGGCCGCCTTTTTATTGTGTGATTCTTTCACACTATGGTTATTTTAGTTAAATAAGTGCTCTTGCATTACTTACCGGAAATTATTTACGAAGCATCCCTTCGATAAAGTCTTTCCAGTTCCCCATTTCACGTTCAATCATAACAACCTCTCTTATTATTATGCGCATTCTACGAAAACGTATCATCATTGTGAAGCCACTTTATCCGATTGCTGTGATTGAGCCCCGCTATGCTGTTGGGTTTAGCCTCACTATGAGCGCTGCCGGGTAAATTTTATGTGACCTACAGCAATATTTTGAAATAGTCAGACGAGAGGAAGCCTTTTATTTTTCGCGTTGAGTTTACTGGCAATTTAAACACGGTGGACAACTATGCTTAAAAGATGAAAGACTATTCAGCTTACAGCTGTTCGTTGAATTAAGGAGAATTGTAAATCAGGAAAAAATCCGAATGTGTTATATTCCCCTTAAGGATATATCTTCGAAAATATTGAACATTTACTCCCCAAAACAACAAAAGGATTCACCATGGTTGTGATGTACGGCATTAAGAATTGTGACACGATTAAAAAAGCCCGCCGCTGGCTGGAAGCCCATAACATTGATTATCGCTTCCATGATTACCGTGCCGACGGGCTCGACCCGGCGTTTCTGCATTCCGCCATTCAGGAGCTGGGGTGGGAAGCGCTGCTGAACACCCGTGGCACCACCTGGCGAAAGCTGGATGAATCCCTGCGGGCCACGATCGGCGACGCCGACAGCGCTGCGCGACTGATGCTTGAAATGCCAGCAATTATCAAACGCCCATTGCTCTGCAAGCCAGGTCAGCCTATGCTGCTGGGTTTCAGTGAAACCCTTTATTCAGATTTTTTCGTTGAGGTGTAGTCTATGTCATGCCCGGTCATTGAGCTGACTCAGCAGCTTATTCGCCGCCCTTCCCTGAGCCCGGACGACGCGGGTTGTCAGGCATTAATGATTGAGCGCCTGCGTGCCATCGGGTTTACCGTTGAGCATATGGATTTTGGCGATACGCAAAACTTCTGGGCATGGCGCGGTCAGGGGGAGACGCTGGCGTTTGCCGGACATACCGACGTGGTTCCCGCAGGTGACGCGGACCGCTGGATAAACCCGCCGTTTGAGCCAACCATCCGCGATGGCATGCTGTTTGGACGCGGCGCGGCTGACATGAAAGGTTCACTGGCCGCGATGGTCGTGGCGGCAGAGCGCTTTGTGGCCCAGCATCCGAATCATAAAAACCGTCTTGCGTTTTTGATCACCTCTGATGAAGAAGCCAGCGCCCACAACGGCACCGTGAAGGTCGTTGAGGCGCTGATGGCCCGCAACGAGCGTCTGGACTACTGCCTGGTAGGTGAACCGTCCAGCACCGAAGTGGTGGGCGACGTAGTGAAAAATGGCCGTCGTGGTTCGCTAACCTGCAACCTGACCGTCCATGGCGTGCAGGGCCACGTTGCCTATCCGCACCTGGCGGATAACCCGGTTCATCGCGCGGCGCCGATGCTGAACGAGCTGGTAGGCATTGAGTGGGACAAAGGCAACGAGTTCTTCCCGCCAACCAGCATGCAGATTGCCAACGTCAAGGCCGGCACCGGCAGCAACAACGTCATTCCCGGCGATCTCTTCGTCCAGTTTAACTTCCGCTTCAGCACCGAACTGACCGACGAGATGATTAAAGCGCGCGTGGTTGCGCTGATGGAGAAATATCAGCTGCGCTATACCATCGACTGGTGGCTTTCCGGGCAGCCATTCCTGACGCAGCGCGGTAAGCTGGTTGATGCGGTGGTGAACGCCATTGCGCACTATAATGAAATTAAGCCACAGCTGCTGACAACGGGCGGCACATCTGACGGACGCTTTATCGCCCGGATGGGTGCACAGGTTGTCGAACTGGGTCCGGTTAACGCGACGATTCACAAGATCAACGAGTGCGTGAACGCAGCGGATTTACAACTGCTGGCCCGCATGTATCAACGTATTATGGAGCAGCTCGTCGCCTGACGGGTGCTTTTAGAGGATTAGCGAATGGACTGGCTTTCAAAGTACTGGTGGATTCTGGTGTTGGTGTTTCTGGTAGGCGTGCTGCTTAACGTGATTAAAGATCTCAAGCGCGTTGACCATAAAAAGTTTCTTGCCAACAAGCCGGATCTGCCGCCGCATCGTGATTTTAACGACAAGTGGGACGATGAGGACGACTGGCCGAAGAAGGACCAGAAGAAGTAATTGTGCTCACCCCTCACCCTGACCCTCTCCCCAAAGGGGAGAGGGTCCCCCCCCTCGCCCCTCTGGGGAGAGGGGCTGGGGGTGAGGGGAAAAACTCACATAAACTCTACGATATCATCGTCATTTGGCTTACCGCCGCTGAGCGCTTCATCAAAGTAGTGCTTCGGTACGGTATAGCGTAAACGATCGAGCGCAAACTGCATGCTGCGATCGTCAATGGCGTGCCCCAGATCGTCCACGATATCCAGCGTCACATCCCCGCCTTCGCGGATCAGCGTATCCTGCGCGGCAACCGCATGAGAAAGCTCAATCACCCGGTCTTCACCACCGTGGATCAGATGGATCGTGGTCTGCGTCGTCGCGCTTTGCGGTAGCGTCGCAAAACGACCGTTAAAGGCAATCACGCGGGATGCCAGCCCGGGCTGCGCTTTAACGCTCTCAAGTGACATGATTGACCCCTGCGAGAAGCCAATCAGCGCCGTCGCGTCGGCCCCTACGCCACTCTGCTGCTGCCAGTAGCGCACGGTGTCGATAAACGCAGGCATGACGGCATCGATGCGCACCTGACGATTCTCCTCCGTCACGCCCTCAACGGAAAACCACTGCCGCCCGTCAGGGCCGCATGGCTCCACGCCCGCGATGCTGACGATCAGCGCCTGTGGGAAAACGGGGGCAAACCAGCTGCCAATCTGTCCCATATTTACGGCATTATCGCCAACGCCATGAAACAGGAGCAGTAACTGTTTAGCCGGCTTATCCGGGCTTTGTACAACAAAATGATCGTGTGTCATGGCGGTCTCCTTAATTGATGAGCAGGATTTTACGCCTCTGCGGGGTAATGACCATGCCGCTTTACTGAAGAAGTCATTGAAAAAATTGCCATTGCAATATGTCGGCTTTCAGCTGCTGGCAGCGGGAAGAGTCTAGTTCTTCAAGCGCGCGTGCAGTTTCTTCGCGCAGCTTCGCCAGCAGCGCTTTTCGCCCGACGTCGTGCGTGCTCCCCTCCATTTTTCCACGCAGCGCCGGGAGCGGCGCATCCACGGCTGACAATAATCGCGTCAGTGCGGCAACCGAGGTGGCAAACGCCCGGTGAGCAAAGGCAAACCCCGCCAGCTCCAGCCAGTCGTCACCGTTAAGGGTAGCTTCCCAGGCGTCAGCCACCGGGATCTTTTCACCATTCCAGGCCGACAGGACGCGCATATCGCGGCATAAACGCCGGTGTTCCCGTTCGCAAAGCCGCTCCCCAGCCTCGCTTAGCGGCAGCAGCGCCATCGCCGTGTAGCAGCCGCTGCTGGCCTCCCGATGGCTGCCCATCCGCACCAGCACGAAACCGCACTGCTGCCAGAATCGCCACAGCTCGTCGGTATATCCAAAGCTAACCGAGAGATAGTCTTCACCGCTGGCGCTGCGAATGAGCCGCTGGCCGATGCCTTCCCGCTGGCGATGGGGATGAACCGCAATGCGGCTGACGCGTCGGCCCTTCAGCGTCGCCGCGAGAGGCGATCCGCCGTGCGCCGCCAGCGACTGCGCCACAAGGTTTCCGCGCGGACGGCGAAAGCCCGCCCACACCGCCCGGCTAAGTTCGGGACGTAGCCCCCCTTCCTCCACCAGCCAGAGCGCGCCCGCGATGTCCGCGCCGGCCTGGGCGACCGCAAAGTGCTGGCCGGGCGCGTCCATCATGCGGCGTAAATCAAGCGGAGAGGTCCGGTAGTGCGCGGCGCACAGCAGTTCATACACGCCCGCCGCGCGGGTCGGATCGCTCTCCCACACCCCGGGCGCCAGCGACGTTAAACGCACCTCACCTTCCGGCCTGCGGTCGATAAGCGCATCGTCAAACAGCAGCGTATTCGCCACGATTCGCTCAAGGGGACATCCGGCCGCCCAGCGCACCGGGGTTGATAAGGTATACCGCCGCAGCCCGCTGAACCGGGCGCAGAATTTAAGCAGAAATCCCCTGCCCGTGCCTTCATAACCCTGCACCGTAGTGGTCAACAGCACGCGTGGAAAACGCGACGCCAGCTTGTCCAGCAGCGGGCCGGGAATAGCGGCCGCCTCATCGACAATCAGCCAGTCGGCCTGCGTCGCGGAGGCCAGCAGCGCATCCGGGGCCATAAAGTGAAAATGCTCGCCTGCGAAACGGGCGATGACGTCCGTAGCCCCTTTTGCCGGTGCGGTCACTACCGCATTGCCGCGAATGCCGTTGAGCAGCATGCCTGCCAGCGCTGACTTTCCGCGCCCGCGCGGGGCCGTAACGGCAGCCACGCCCGCAGGCATGGCCAGAAGCGCGTCGAGGATCGCAGCCTGCTCGCGCTGCGGCTCACCGCAGGCGGGCTGCCAGGCGGGTAAATCCGGCGCAGCGGGAAGAGACAGGGGATAATGCTGTTGCCAGACGATAGCATCCGAATCGGCGGCCAGCGCCCGGCAAAAATGGTGAACGAAGCGCGGGGTGGGAATCGGCTCGGCGCTGTCGCTCCAGCGAACGGAATCGCTGTCGGGCCGGTCGGCCCAGTCGGAGAGCGGCGGCACCAGCAGCACCAGAAGGCTGCCGGCGCGCAGGGTTCCGCTGAGGGCGGCAAAGGCCGAGACGTCAAAGCCGGCGCGCGCATCAAAAACAGCATGCCGGTACTCGCGCCCCAGCAGCCCGCTGATGGCTTTAGAGGGCGTTTCCGAAAGCCACGGCCAGTCTCCCGGCAACGTTTCGCGAAGGCGACTGGCCTGGCTCAGCGTCCACTGTTCATCGCCACTGAGCACCACCAGCCGGCGGTGCCCGGTACGCTCAAGCTGATGGATCAGCCGTTCAAACCCCGGCATCACATAGCTTTGCCGAAGGTATTACACTGCGACGGGTTGCCGCTGTCAAAGCCACGCTTAAACCAGCTGTAGCGCTGCTCGGAGGTGCCGTGGGTGAAGCTGTCCGGCACAACGCGCCCCTGGCTCTGCTGCTGTAAACGATCGTCACCAATTGCCTGTGCGGCATTCAGGGCCTCTTCGAGATCGCCCGTCTCCAGCACGCCCTGCTGCTGCATGTTGTGTCCCCAGACGCCAGCGAAGCAGTCGGCCTGAAGCTCCATGCGCACGGAGAGATGGTTCACCTCCGCCTGCGAGGCATTTTGCTGCATCTGACGCACCTTAGGCTCAATGCCGAGCAGCTTCTGCACGTGGTGCCCCACTTCATGCGCGATCACGTAGCCCTGGGCAAAATCACCATCGGCGCCCAGCTTGCTTTTCATGTCGTCATAGAAGGAGAGATCGATATAGACGGTGCTGTCCGCCGGGCAGTAGAACGGCCCCATAACGGACTGCCCGGTGCCGCAGCCGGTGCGGGTTGCGCCACGGTACATCACCAGTTTTGGAGGCTGATAGGTGCGGCCCATTTTCTCGAACTGCTGACCCCAGGTATCTTCGGTGGTCGCGAGGATCACGGAGGTAAATTTCGCGGCCTCATCTTCATTCGGGCTGATGGAGCGCTGAGAATACTGCTGCTGTTGCATCGGTTCACCGGTCATTAAGCCGGTCAGGTCGACGCCGTAGTAGCCCGCCACGAGCACCACCACCAGCAGAATAATACCACCCTTGCCGCCGGGTAGACGGAACCCTGGCCCGCCCATGGACGGACCACCGCCACCACTGTTGCGTCTGTCTTCTACATTGTCACTTTCACGACGCCCTTGCCAGCGCATAACCACCTCGAACTATTCCATTAATAATAGCTATGATCGTAGGCGGTTAATGAAAGGATTACCATAGTAAACAAGGATAAGACGCCAAAGGATGCAAACATCCTTTGGCAAATGAGGAGATTAGTCGAGCTTAACGCCTAAACGGTGAGCAACCGCTTCGTACGCTTCTACCACGCCGCCCAGGCTCTGACGGAAACGGTCTTTGTCCATCTTATCCAGCGTCTCTTTGTCCCACAGGCGGCTGCCGTCCGGTGAGAACTCGTCACCGAGCACCACTTCACCTTTGTACAGACCGAACTCCAGCTTGAAGTCGACCAGGATCAGGCCCGCGTCATCAAACAGCTTTTTCAGCACGTCGTTCGCTTTGTAGGTCAGCTCCTGCATACGCGCCAGGTTCTCTTTGCTCACCCAGCCGAAGGTTTCGCAGTAGGATTCGTTAACCATCGGGTCGTGCATGGCATCGTTTTTCAGGAACAGGTCGAACAGCGGCGGATTCAGTTCGATACCCTCTTCAATGCCCAGACGCTTCACCAGGGAGCCTGCGGCACGGTTACGGACAACGCACTCAACCGGCACCATATCCAGTTTTTTTACCAGACATTCCGTATCGGACAGCAACGCTTCCATCTGAGTCGGGATACCGGCTTCGGCCAGTTTGGTCATAATGAAGTGGTTGAACTTGTTGTTCACCATGCCTTTACGATCGAACTGCTCAATGCGCGCGCCGTCTCCTGCTGACGTATCATTGCGGAACTCGAGCACCAACAGATCCGGGTTTTCCGTGCTGTATACGGTTTTCGCTTTGCCACGATACAACTCAGCTTGCTTCTGCATCTTCATTACTCCTGGTGTGATGATTTGTATTCAAAACTGGGCATATTATGCCACGCACACGTTTGCGTGGCACGAAAATAAAAAGGGCTGGATTCACCAGCCCTCGCTTTTATTTGCTGAATGCGGCCTGGAAGGCAGCGACCAGCGCGTCGTTCTGCGCCTGGGTCAGCGTGTGTCCTTTCGGATCGATAAACTGCAGGCTGCTGCGGTTATCGAGGTCGCCGACCTGGATTTTATAATCGCCGGAAGGCAGCTGCGGATCGCGCGCGCCCAGTTCCTGCCAGGCGCTCTCAGACAGCGGCTTATAGGTCGCTGTGATGCTGCCCGTTGAACGGGTGCTGTCGGTCACCTTCATGCCCACTTTTTCCAGCGTGGCTGGCAGACGCTGCCAGGTCTGGTTAAACGGCGCGCGTACCACCAGCATTGGCAGACCGGTATCATCCGCACCGCTCTGCACGTCAAACGTTGAGCCGTTACGGTTCTGCGCGGCGTTCGCGGCGTCGGTGGCATTTTTATCGAGACCCGCCGCAATCACGTTCAGCATTTCGGTGCTGTAGCGCTGCATGGCGGCCGGATCGGCAACCGGTTTACCCGCCTGCTCAAGATTCAACAGCTTAACGGTAACCGCCTGCTGATAACCCTGCGGCTTAACGGAGACTTGATAACGACCGCGATACTGCTGATCTTCATCGAGACGGTTCCACTCAATCCAGTCGGTGGTTAACGTCTGGCTGGCGTCGTCGCGTTTATCAATCGCGTAATTTTTCGACTGGATCACGCTCACCACCTGCGGCCACAGCGTGGTGCCGCGTGCGCTTTCCACCAGCAGAGAGGCGGTGTCACCCGTAAACTGGGTGCGCGCACCGCTCACCAGCGCCAGAGGCTGAGCTGGCGGACGAATATCAAGCGCTTTCCCTACCAGACCGCTGCCGTTAGTGACCGGAATATTGTAATCACCGTTCTGAATCGGCAGGATCATGCCGGCAGGCGCGTGAAGTTCAGCAAGCGGCGGCGAATCCAGATAGGATTCATCACCGCTCACCTGGCGCTTGTAGCGCGAGTCTGAACTACAGGCAGCGAGGAGCATAACAAGCGAAACACCCGCAACCTTCGCCAGGCGCGACTTCTGTACTGAATAAGCCATCAAATCTCCCTAAACTTTACAGCAAACCGGCATGCTTCAGCGCGCCAGCGACGATTTCACGACCGTGGTCGGTAATCGGTGTCATTGGCAGACGCAGCGTGTCGGTTGCTACAAGCCCCAACTCCTTACATGCCCATTTCACTGGGATCGGATTGGGTTCGACAAATAATTTATTGTGCAACGGCATCAGACGCTGATTAATCACGCGAGCTTCATCAAAGTGACCGGCTGCGGCCAGCTTGCACATGTCAGCCATATCGCGCGCCGCAACGTTCGCCGTCACGGAAATCACGCCGTTACCACCGAGCTGCATAAAGTCCAGCGCGGACGCATCATCACCGCTCAACAGGATAAAGTCGTCTGAAACCAGCTCTTTGATCTGATGAACGCGGCTTAAGTTCCCTGTCGCCTCTTTAATCCCGATAATATTTTTTACTTTCGAGAGACGGCCAACGGTTTCCGGCAGCATATCGCAACCGGTACGGGACGGCACATTATACAGAATTTGTGGCAGGTCAGTATGTTCTGCGATGGCTTTGAAATGCTGGAACAACCCTTCCTGCGTAGGACGGTTGTAGTAAGGCGTGACCGTCAGACAGCCAACAATGCCGCTGTCGTTAAAACGTTGAGTCAGGCTAATCGCCTCAGCCGTTGCGTTTGCGCCGGTACCCGCGATGACCGGAATACGTCCGTCAGCCAGCTCCAGGGTCAGCATCACAACGTCGCCGTGCTCGTCGTGGCTCAGCGTTGCGGATTCACCGGTAGTCCCTACCGAAACGATCGCCGAGGTTCCATTGGCGACATGATAATCAATCAGCTTCTTCATGCTTGACCGGCAGACATTACCTTTTTCATCCATCGGTGTAACAAGCGCGACAATACTTCCCGTGAACATGGGCCATCCTCTGTGCGAACAAGAGTCTCAATGTTACGTTTGGAACTGTAATAAAAGCAAGCGACCTGAGGCGCTCGGGCGGTTGTATGCATGTTTTTTTTATGCTTTCCTTAGGAAGACTTAACCACGCAAAGGAAGAACAGGTTTGACAACCTCATCACAACATTACCTGGTTATCACTGCGCTGGGTGCTGACAGGCCGGGTATCGTGAACACCATCACTCGTCACGTGAGCAGCTGCGGCTGCAATATCGAAGACAGCCGTCTGGCTATGCTTGGCGAAGAGTTCACGTTCATTATGCTGCTTTCCGGGACATGGAATGCCATTACCCTTATCGAATCTACCCTGCCGCTGAAAGGCGCAGAGCTGGATTTACTGATTGTGATGAAGCGCACCACCGCGCGCCCGCGTCCGGCTCTGCCTGCTACGGTCTGGGTGCAGGTTGAAGTGCCTGATTCACCCCATCTGATTGAACGTTTTACGGCGCTGTTTGACAGCCATCAGATGAACATTGCCGAACTGGTTTCCCGCACGCAGCCGGGTGATGAAAACGCAATCCCGACGCTGTTTATTCAAATTACCGCGCACAGCCCTGCCTCGCAGGATGCGTCAAATATCGAGCAGGCGTTCAAAGCCCTCTGTACAGAATTACACGCGCAGGGCAGTATAAGCGTCGTCAATTATTCGCAGCACGAACAGGATGGAGTTGAGTAATGAACCCACTGAAAGCCGGTGATCTCGCACCGAAATTTAGCTTGCCGGATCAAGACGGTGAGCAAGTAAATTTGACCGACTTCCAGGGACAGCGTGTTCTGGTCTATTTCTACCCGAAAGCCATGACCCCGGGCTGTACCGTACAGGCCTGCGGATTACGCGACAACATGGATGAGTTGAAAAAAGCCGGTGTAGAAGTGCTGGGCATCAGCACCGATAAGCCAGAGAAGCTGTCACGCTTTGCGGAAAAAGAGCTGCTGAACTTCACGCTGCTTTCCGATGAAGACCACCAGGTCTGCGAGCAGTTTGGCGTCTGGGGCGAGAAGTCCTTTATGGGCAAAACCTACGACGGTATTCACCGCATCAGCTTCCTGATTGACGCTGACGGTAAAGTTGAACACGTGTTTGATGATTTCAAAACCAGCAATCACCACGACGTGGTGTTGAACTGGATCAAACAAAGCGCCTGATAAACAGCAAAACGGCAACCCTGGTTGCCGTTTTTTGCGTTTGCCCCCTCCCCCCCGCGAGAGAGGGGCATCAGGCTGCACTAAGCCTACTTCTCTTCCACCGCCGGCACATCCGGCCACGCGTGAACTACCGCCTTGATAAGCGTCGCCAGCGGAATAGCGAAAAACACGCCCCAGAAGCCCCACAGCCCGCCGAAAATGACCACCGATAAGATAATCACCAGCGGATGCAGGTTCACCGCCTCGGAGAACAGCACCGGCACCAGCAGGTTACCGTCCAGCCCCTGAATAATCAGGTATACGGCGAAACAGCTCCAGAATTCCGTGCCCAGGCCAAACTGGAACAGCGCAACGCCCACCACCGGAATGGTCACCACAAACGCGCCGATGTACGGGATCAGAACCGAAAATCCGACCAGCACCGCCAGCAGCAGCGAGTAATTCAGGCCGAAGATCAGGAAGCCAATCCAGGTCGCTACGCCCACCACTATCATCTCCAGCACTTTGCCGCGAATGTAGTTGGTGATCTGCTGGTTCATCTCCTGCCAGACCTGCCCTGCCAGGCCACGATTGCGCGGCAGCACCCGGCGCACCGCGTTCAGCATCTGCTCTTTATCCTTCACCAGGAAGAAGACCATTAACGGCACGAGGACCAGATAAACGGCCAGGGTCAGCAGCCCCACCAGCGAGGCCAGAGAGTATTTCACCACCGAGTCGCCCATGGTCATGATGCGGGCGCGCATATTTTCGGCCATCGCGTCGATGATCCCGGCGTCCATCAGCGCAGGGTAGCGGCGCGGCAGCGTGGCGGCAAAGTCAGACAGCTTATTCAGCATGCCGGGCATGTCGCGGATCAGGTAAATCCCCTGCTGCCAGGCGATAGGCATAACCACGAAGGACATTAACAGCAGAATACCGACAAACAGCACCAGCACGATGCTGGTGGCCCAGCGGCGGGAACAGCCGATATGTTCCAGACGCGCCGTTGGCCACTCCAGCAGATACGCCAGGACAAGCGACACCAGCAGCGGAGCCAGCAGGCCACTAAAGAAGAAAAGGATACCGAACCCGGCAACCAGAATGACCAGCAAAGCAATGGCTTCCGGGTCACTGAACCGACGCCGGTACCACTGCATTAACATTTCGAGCATACAACCCTTCCCTGAATCGAATAGCGGGAGTGAGGGACGAATTGTATCTAACTGTCACAAAAAAGACTTTCCTTTTTGTATCACTGTCAGGTTTCGCAAAACCCTGATGAATGGGATTTTCTTCATCTCCTAACACGGCTACACTCGCAGAGCAGCGGAGATGAACGTTATGCGGGTTCATCGGTCAAATTAGCACATCCAAAATACAGGACAGTGGTTATGTTCAGGCAGTTGAGAAAAACACTGGTTGCGACACTGATTGCCGCAGTGACGGTGGGTCAGGTGTTGCCCGCTTTCGCTGACTCGTCCGATTCATTGCCGGACATGGGCACCACGGCAGGAAGCACGCTCTCCATCGGGCAGGAGATGCAGATGGGGGATTATTACGTACGCCAGCTGCGCGGCAGTGCTCCGCTGATCAACGATCCTTTGCTGGTGCAGTACATCAACGGTCTGGGGATGCGTCTGGTGGCGCACGCGGATTCGGTAAAAACCCCCTTCCACTTCTTTTTAATCAATAACGACGAGATCAACGCCTTCGCCTTCTTTGGCGGAAACGTGGTGCTGCATTCGGCGTTATTCCGCTATTCCGATAACGAAAGCCAGCTGGCGTCGGTCATGGCGCACGAAATTTCACACGTCACCCAGCGCCACCTGGCGCGTGCGATGGAAGACCAGAAGCGTAACGCCCCGCTGACCTGGGTTGGCGCGCTGGGCTCCATTCTGCTGGCCATGGCCAGCCCGCAGGCCGGGATGGCGGCGCTGACCGGGACGCTGGCGGGTACGCGTCAGGGGATGATCAGCTTTACCCAACAGAACGAGCAGGAGGCAGACCGCATCGGCATTCAGGTATTGCAGCGTTCGGGCTTTGATCCGCAGGCCATGCCGAGCTTCCTGGAAAAGCTGCTCGATCAGGCGCGCTACTCGTCGCGTCCTCCGGAAATTCTGCTGACCCACCCGCTGCCGGAAAGCCGACTTTCGGATGCGCGTAACCGCGCCAACCAGATGCGTCCGGTAGTCGTGCAGTCATCGCAGGACTTCTACATGGCAAAAGTGAGAACGCTCGGCATGTACAACTCCGGGCGTAACCAGCTCACCAGCGATCTGCTGGATACGCTGGCAAAAGGCAACGTCCGCGAGAAAAACGCGGCGCAATACGGTCAGGCGCTCCAGGCGATGGAGGCCAGCAAATACGATGAAGCGCGTAAAGCGCTACAGCCGCTGCTGGCGTCGGAGCCAAATAACCCGTGGTACCTCGACCTCGCCACCGATATCGATCTGGGGCAGAAAAAAGCAAACGATGCGATTAATCGCCTGAAAGGGGCGAAAGACATTCGCAATAACCCGGTACTGCAGCTTAACCTGGCGAACGCGTACCTGCAGGGCGGCAAGCCCGGCGAGGCGGTGACCATTCTGAACCGCTACACCTTTAACAATAAAGATGACCAGAACGGCTGGGAGCTGCTCGCCCAGGCGCAGGGGCAACTGGGTAACCGCGATCAGGAGCTGGCCGCGCGTGCGGAAGGCCTGGCGCTGGCGGGACGGCTCGATCAGGCCATCTCTCTGTTAAGCAGCGCCAGTTCGCAGGTGAAGCTCGGCAGCCTGCAGCAGGCCCGCTACGATGCGCGAATCGACCAGCTGCGCGCACTTCAGCTGCGCTTTAAGCCGTACGAGAAGATGTAATTAAAGGAGAAGTCATGACAGACGCGGTAAAAATTTACCATAACCCTCGCTGCTCCAAGAGCCGCGATACCCTCAGCCTGCTGAAGTCTAACGGCGTCGACCCCGAGGTGGTGCTGTATCTGGAGACGCCGCCGGACGCGCAGACGATCCGCCAGCTGCTTAAGATGCTTGATATGGGCAGCGCGCGCGAGCTGATGCGTCAGAAAGAGGATCTGTACAGGACGCTCAACCTGAACGACCCGCATCTCACCGAAGATCGGCTCATCCAGGCCATGGTCGAGAATCCAAAGCTGATTGAGCGCCCGATTGTGGTTGCGAACGGCAAGGCGCGTATCGGCAGGCCGCCGGAAGACGTGCTCGAAATCGTCTAATCGTTACGCCGCAGCGCTTCCAGAAACGCCTGCGGCGTACTCTCTCCCAGTTTTTTCTGCGCTTTTCCCCGGTTATAAAACTCGCACAGCTGGATCAGCAGCTCCGCCGCGGGTTCACTATTCACGCGCGGAATGATTTCGCGTAGCGGCACAGCGACCTGAACGGCGAGATTGTACCGTGAATGCACTCTTACGGTGACGCTACGCTCCGGCAGCTTCACTTCCAGCCCAAAAGTCTCAACACAATGAATATCAGCCGGACAGGCAGCCAGCGCCGCGTTTACCCAGTGGGTTAGCAGCTGCGGGGAAACGCCCGCATAAAGCCGGGCATAGCACCAGCCGCTGACGGGTTCACGCGCCCAGAGCAGATGTTGCTCCCCGCCGTCGTCCATATGCAGCGACAGCGGCTGGTGCCACAGCAGCAGCTTTTGCGGCACGATGCCTGCCTTCAGCGCCTTTTTACCCTGCAGCGACGCGCCCTTTTGCCTGGCAGAGGCCGGTTTGAGGTAGCGATTCAGGGTGGCGCGGGAAACGGCGATCCCGAGCCCGTCATTGACCATCATCAGCAGTTCATCCAGCGGTGCGCCGGTAATATCCCGCAGGGCGTTTACCAGCGAAACCTGCTCCTGTCTCAGCGCCTTGTGTATCACCTTTGGCGTGGTGTGGTTGTCCGAAACCTGCTCGCGGTTGCGCCAGCGCCTGACGGTCGTGACTGAAATACCCAGCTCGACGGCCAGCTCTCTGTCGCTTTTATCCGAGCTTTGCAGATAGCGGCGGATGCGCGGCGTGGTGGTGGCATTGGCGTGCAGCTTAATTTCCATCGCGAAGATCTCCGAAACCAACCTTGTGAGATTTATAGTGCACCAGCGAATGCTTTGTGACCGATTTCACCTTTCGCTCGCCGCGCTTCACTGATAATCCACAGACATAACATAAACAGCACCTCTCAATCTTGTACGGAGTTCACAATGAACAATGTTCTGGGATTTCTTGAAGCAAAACTGATGCCGCTGGCGGCGAAGACCGCCCAGCAGCGTCATCTCGGGGCCATTCGCGGCGCCTACGTTTCATTCATGCCGTTTATCATCGTCGGCTCCATTCTGCTGGTGATCTCCTCATTCCCGAACCAGGCCTACCAGCAGTTTATGTCTCAGGCCTTTGGTGAGAGCTGGAGTGCAATTATTGAGATCCCGTTCAACGCGGTGTTCTCGACCATGTCGCTGTTTATCAGCTTTCTGGTCGCCTACCGCCTGGCGGAACATTATGGCGAAGACCGCATCTCATGCGGCATCCTCGCGCTTGTCGCATTTTTGATCCTGACGCCCTTCATCAGGGTGGCGGAAAACGGCGGTATTACCGTCATGCCGGTAGAGTGGATTGGCAGTAAGGGGCTGTTCGTGGCGATGATCGGCTCCCTGCTGTGGACGGAACTGTTCTGCTGGCTGAAGCGCAAAAAGCTGGTTATTAAGATGCCGGACGGGGTACCTCCGGCGGTGCAGGAGTCCTTCGCGGCGCTGATCCCGGCCCTGCTGGTGATGATTCTGGTGCTGGCGATCCGCATCCTGTTTGAAAATACCCACTACAACACCATCCACCAGTTTATTTATGACGTGGTTGCAACGCCGGTACGTCACTATGGCACCTCCTATTTTGGCGCGCTGATGACGGTCTTCAGCATCACCATTCTGTGGTCGGTGGGCATTAACTCCGGCTCGATGATCAACGGCATTATTCGCCCGCTGTGGATGGAGAACCAGACCGATAACATTGCCGCGATTCAGGCGGGAACGACGCCGCCGCACATTATCACGGAGCAGTTCTTCGACATGATCTGGATGGGGGGCGCCGGGGCCACGCTGTCGCTGGTGATCGCGATGCTGATTTTTGCCCGCAGTAAAAACATGCGCGAAGTGGCCCGCCTCGGCGCAGGAGCATCGGTGTTTAACATCAACGAACCGATACTGTTCGGCCTGCCGGTGATCATGAACCCCATCATGCTCATTCCGTTCAACCTGGTGCCGCTGGTGCTGGTCACCGTGCAGTACGCGGCGATGAAAATCGGCGCGGTTGCCGTCACCACCGGGGTATTTATTCCCTGGACGCTGCCGCCGGTCATCAGCGGATTTATCGTCACCGGGCACCTGAGCGGCAGCGTGATGCAGCTGATCAACCTGCTGATTGGCGCCATGCTGTACCTGCCCTTCATGCGTATCGTGGATAAACAGTACCGCGCCGCGGAGCTGTCCACGGTGGCGCAAACCGACACCACCCTTGCAAAACAGGAGTAAAGCATGTGGGGAATTATCGCAACCTGGCGAATGGCGCTTGAAGGGGTAACGGAGTCTGCTTCTGCCCTGGCGGCGGGAAAACCGGCCGCTGCGTCGGTGGTTGACGCCGTCGCCGCCGTGGAGGACTTCCCGCTGTATAAATCCGTCGGCTACGGCGGGCTGCCCACCGAGAACGGCGAGGTGGAGCTGGATGCGGCGTACATGGACGGCGACACGCTGGCGTTCGGCGCCGTAGGGAATCTGGTGGATATTGCCAACCCGGTGCGCGTGGCCCATGCGCTCAGCCGCCAGCGCTACAACAGCCTGCTGGTTGGCCAGGGCGCGCGCGAATGGGCGCTGAGCCAGGGCTTTAGCGACAAAACCATGCTCACCGACCGCGCCATGCAGCACTACCGCAAGCGCTGCCGGGAGACGCTGGACAAAGGCCTGAGCCCGTACGACGGGCACGACACCGTCGGCATTATCGGTCTGGATATGCAGGGCTCCATGAGCGTAGCGACCTCCACCAGCGGCCTGTTTATGAAAAAACGCGGTCGCCTCGGCGACTCGCCGATCGTCGGCTCCGGCTTTTACTGCGACAGCGAAACCGGCGCGGCGACCGCGACGGGCGTCGGTGAAGATCTGATGAAAGGCTGCACCAGCTATGAAATCGTGCGCCGGATGGCGCAGGGCATGACGCCGCAGCAGGCGGCGGATTCGGTGGTGTTCGAACTGGAGGACAAGCTGATGTCGCGCTTTGGCCGGGTTGGCGATCTCTCCGTGGTGTGCATGAATAACCGGGGCGAATTCGGTGCCGCGACGAACATCAAAACCTTTTCGTTTGTGGTCGCAACGGCCCACCAGCCTCTTACGGTTTTTCGTACCGAGCGCCTGCGGGAGAAAACCCACTATCACGCCGTGGACGAGGCGTGGATGCAGGCCTATGCCGCACGCATCCGCGCGCCCATTGAGGAGTCATGATGATCGCTTATCAGTTTATCACCGCGCTTGCAGACGCAGCGCCGCAGGGCCACCTGATTGCGCCCGCTTCCAGCGCCCATTTACCGGACAGCGCGCTTCTCGCTGAAATGCGCCAGCAGCACAGCATTGCGGACGCGCGCTTTGGCTGCGCGCCCTTTGCCCGCATCACCCTGCTGCCGGACGCGCTCTGGCATGACGCCCTGACCGAAGGGTTACTCACCGCGCTGCGGCCGCTGGTTGCCGCGCCGGCCAGCGCCGACATCGTGCTGGACGTAACGGATATTGATGAGGTGGTGCTGGCGCAGGTGCTGCGCTTTCTCTTTAATCAGGCGCACAGGCTTAGCGACCTGGGGCTGAAGCAAACGGACCCTTCGGCAGCGCGCATTACGCGCATCACCGCCCTCTGCGTGCCGGAGCAGCAGGCGAGGCTTGAGACGTTCTTCCGCCAGCAGCAGGCCATCGCCCGCGGCATGGTCGCGGCGCGGCGTCTGGCGGATACCCCGTCCGACCGCTGCACGCCGCAGCATATGGTAGAGGAAGCGCAAAAACGCTGCGCCGCCTTCCCTGCCCTGCGCTGCGAGGTGCTGAACGAAAAGGATATCGTTGAGCAGGGCCTTGGGCTGCTGCACGCCGTTGGCAAAGGGGCGACCTGCCCGCCGCGTCTGCTTGCTATTCATTATGATGGTGCGAACGACGGCCCGGTGCGTTGCTATGTGGGAAAAGGCATTACCTTTGATACCGGCGGCCTGTGGCTGAAGGAAGGCGCAGGCATGTACACCATGAAATATGACATGTGCGGCGCGGCAAACGTGCTTGGGTTAATGCTGAGCGTTGCTGAACTGGGCCTGCCGGTCCGCATCATGGGGGTGCTGGCGCTGGCAGAAAACGCCATCGGCCCGGACGCCATGCAGCCCGGCACGGTGGCGACGGCCTGCAACGGCACCACCGTTGAAATCAACAATACCGATGCCGAAGGCAGGCTGGTGCTGGCGGACGCCATTGCCTGGGCCAGCCGGAAGCACCCACAGGCGCGCTATATCATTGATATGGCAACCTTAACGGGCGCGGTCGTGAAGGCGCTGGGGTATGAGCTGAGCGGGCTGATGACGCAGGACGAGCCGCTGCGCGAGGCGCTGACGCAGGCGGGAAAACGAAGCGGTGACGAGGTATGGTCGCTGCCGCTGGATGCGCGGCTGAAAAAGCAGACCGACAGCGCCATTGCCGACCTGTGCAATACGCCCCCCAACAATGCGGCAATCAGCGCCTCGGCGGCGTGGCTGCTGCACCATTTCTGTCCGCCGACGATCCCGTGGGCGCATCTGGACATCAGCGGAACGGCGCTGTGGCGTGAGAACGGACGAAGCGTGGCGTCGGGAAGGCCGATTCCGCTACTGGTGGAGCACCTGATGGAAGAGCTCAGGCCCGGCGCAGCTAGAGCTTGAGAATATCTTTCACAAAAGGAATAGTCAGCTTGCGCTGGGCGGTAATGGAGGCGCGATCGAGCTGATCGAGCGTATCGAACAGCGTGCGCATTTCGCGATCCAGCCGCTTCAGCAGGAAACGCCCTACGTCTTCCGGCAGCTCGAAGCCGCGCAGCCTTGCGCGCAGCTGAAGCGCCTGAAGCTTGTCTTCATCCGACAGCGGCTGGAGCTTGTAGATTTGCCCCCAGTCAAGGCGAGACGCCAGATCCGGCAGCCCAAGATTAAGCTGGCGCGGAGGGCGATCCCCGGTGATCAGCAGCCGGGTTTTGCCCGACTCCAGAATACGGTTGTAGAGGTTAAAGATCGCCATTTCCCACGGCTCGTCCCCCGCCACGCATTCGATATTATCGATGCAGACCAGGGAGAGATGCTCCATGCCCTCGAGCACCTCAGGCACAAACCAGGTACGTTTATCCAGCGGCACGTAGCCTACCGCGTCACCGCGCGCGGAGAGTTCAGCACAGGCCGCATGCAGCAGATGGCTGCGCCCCGCGCCCTCGCGTGACCAGATATAGATGTATCCGCTGTGTTCCTGGCGCAGCACGTTTTGCAGTGCAGCCAGTAAAGAGGGGTTATCACCCGGCCAGAAACTTGCAAAAGTTTCGTCGTCAGGGAGATAAAGTGGCAGAGAGAGCTGTGCCGGTCCGTTCAGAAATACCTCAACCAGAGATCTTACATAAAATCGGAATGGAGTTTAACACGGAACCTGCAAGGAGAGAACCGGGCGATCCGTCGCCCGGCTTTACGATCAGCGTGGCGCTTTTTCGCTTTCGTCAGCGTCCAGCACCACCTCTTCCGGGCGGATCACCGAGATCAGCTTGAAAATCAGGCTCAGGCCGACGCCCACGATGGTCGCCAGCGCCATGCCCTTCAGCTCGGCCGCGCCGATGTGCACCTTGGCGCCGCTCACGCCGATAATCAGGATAACGGAGGTCAGGATCAGGTTTTGCGCCTTGCTGTAATCCACTTTGGATTCAATCAGCACGCGAATACCGGAGGCACCGATCACCCCGTACAGCAGAAGAGACACGCCGCCCATCACCGGGACGGGGATGATCTGGATCGCCGCCGCCAGCTTGCCGACGCAGGAGAGCAGAATGGCGATGATCGCCGCGCCGCCGATAACCCAGGTGCTGTAAACGCGGGTAATTGCCATCACGCCGATGTTCTCACCGTACGTGGTGTTTGGCGTGGAGCCGAAGAAACCGGAGATAATGGTGGAAAAACCGTTCGCAAACATGGAGCGGTGCAGGCCCGGGTCGCGGATCAGATCGCGCTTAACGATGTTCGCGGTCACCACCAGGTGGCCGACGTGCTCGGCAATCACCACCAGCGCGGCAGGCAGAATGGTGAAGATAGCAAACCATTCGAAGCGCGGGGTATAGAAGGTTGGCAGCGCGAACCAGTGCGCCTCGGCAATGGGGGTGGTATCCACAACGCCCATTACGAAGGAGAGCGCATAGCCCGCCAGCACGCCGATCAGGATCGGGATAATTGCCATAAAGCCGCGGAACAGCACGGAACCAAACACCGTCACGCCGAGCGTCACCAGCGAGATGATGATGGTTTTGGTGTCAGGCGACTGACCGTCCGCCGGCAGCAGGCCGGCCATGTTCGCCGCCACGCCCGCCAGCTCCAGGCCGATGACGGCAACGATTGCGCCCATCGCCGCAGGCGGGAACATCACGTCCAGCCAGCCGGTACCCGCTTTCTTCACAATGAAGGACACCAGGCAGAACAGCACCCCACACATGATAAAGCCGCCCAGGGCGACCTCATAACCCAGCGGTAACAGCAGCAGTACCGGGGAGATAAAGGCAAAGCTCGACCCGAGATATGCCGGGATTTTGCCTTTACAGATGAAGAGGTAAAGCAGCGTTCCGATGCCGTTGAACAGCAGCACGGTAGCCGGGTTAATGTGAAACAGGATTGGCACCAGCACGGTTGCGCCAAACATGGCGAACAGGTGCTGCAAACTAAGCGGGATTGTCTGTAAAAGCGGCGGTCTTTCACTCACCCCGATAGCACGGCGCGTCATAGTGTTTTCCTCTGAGTGTCATTGTTATGGGTTTTTATTCAAAAAAAAGCCGACTATCAAAGTCGGCTTCTTTATCGTTATTCGATTATTTAGTACCAAAAATCTTATCGCCGGCATCGCCAAGCCCCGGGATGATGTACCCGTGCTCGTTCAGCCCCTGGTCGACGGACGCGGTATAGAGTTCAACGTCCGGGTGCGCTTTTTCCAGCGCCGCGATACCTTCCGGCGCCGCGACCAGTACCAGCACCTTGATGCTGCTGCATCCTGCTTTTTTCAGCAGGTCGATGGTGGCGATCATGGAACCACCGGTCGCCAGCATCGGGTCAACCACCAGCGCCATACGCTCGTCGATGTTGGAAACCAGCTTCTGGAAGTACGGGACTGGCTCAAGGGTCTCTTCGTCACGATAGATACCTACCACGCTGATACGCGCGCTTGGCACGTGCTCCAGCACGCCTTCCATCATGCCCAGACCCGCACGGAGGATCGGCACAACGGTAATTTTTTTACCTTTGATCTGCTCAACCTGTACCGGGCCGTTCCAGCCTTCGATGGTCACTTTTTCCGTTTCCAGATCGGAGGTTGCTTCGTAGGTCAGGAGGCTGCCCACTTCAGAAGCCAGTTCGCGAAAACGCTTCGTGCTGATGTCATGCTCACGCATCAGGCCCAACTTGTGTTTAACGAGTGGGTGTTTCACTTCCACAATCTTCATTCTCTTTCTCCTCTGAGGTGGCATCCGCAAAAAAATCGCGGGATTATACCGCTTTTTTCGGATTGCGCCATACCCATCTTGCTTGACGTATATCAATCAAAATGATTAACGCATAAAAAAACCGGAGACAAGGCTCCGGCTTCGGTGCGAGGTTCTGCCGGGTGGCGCTAACGCTTCTCCGGCCTGGAAACCCCGCAGGCCCGGCAAGCGCAGCGCCACCCGGCAATTATAGCTGTTCCCCGTTGCTGGCAATCACCCGCTTGTACCAGTCAAACGACTTCTTCCTGCTGCGGTTCAGCGTGCCGTTCCCTTCGTTATCTTTATCAACAAAGATAAAGCCGTAGCGTTTCTTCATTTCACCGGTGCCGGCAGAAACGAGATCGATACAGCCCCACGGGGTGTAACCCATCAGATCCACGCCATCTTCCACCACCGCTTTTTTCATCTCGCGGATGTGCGCGGAGAGATAATCAATGCGGTACTGGTCGTTCACCGTGCCGTCGCTCTCCTGCACGTCAATCGCGCCAAAGCCGTTCTCAACGATGAACAGCGGCAGCTGGTAGTGATCCCAGAACCAGTTGAGGGAGTAGCGCAGCCCAACCGGATCGATCTGCCAGCCCCAGTCGGATTTCTGCACGTACGGGTTGGAAACCAGGCTCTTGCTCTCGTCGTAATCCAGCTCCGGATTATCCGCCGTCGCTTTGGTGGCGAAGGACATGTAATAGCTGAAGCCGATGTAGTCCACGCAGCCCTGGGCCAGCGCTGCTTTATCATCTTCGGTGATGTCCAGCGCGAAGCCGCGACGTTCAAAGTAGTTCAGCAGGTGCTGCGGATATTTGCCGCGCACGTGGACGTCTGTGAACCAGTAGCGGCGATGCATGGCGTTCATCGCCATCATCATGTCGTCCGGGGCGCAGGTCAGCGGATAGATTGGACACATGGCAATCATGCAGCCGATTTGCAGCGACGGGTTGATCTCGCGCCCCGCCTTCACCGCCAGGGCGCTGGCCACCAGCTCATAGTGCGCCGCCTGGAACATGACCGGCTCGCGATCTTCACCCGGTGCGTATTTCAGCCCGGAATTGGTAAACGGCGCGAAGTCCTCGTGGAAGTTGGCCTGGTTGTTGATCTCGTTAAAGGTCATCCAGTACTTCACCTTATGCTGGTAGCGCTCAAAAACGACCGTCGCGAAGCGGACAAAGAAGTCGATAAGCTTACGGTTGCGCCAGCCGCCGTATTCCGTCACCAGGTGGAAAGGCATCTCGAAGTGGGAAAGCGTGATCACCGGTTCGATACCGTGCTTCAGGCACTCGTCGAACAGATCGTCATAGAATTTGAGGCCCGCTTCGTTCGGCTCCAGCTCGTCGCCTTTCGGGAAGATACGCGTCCAGGCGATAGAGGTGCGGAAGCATTTGAACCCCATCTCGGCAAAGAGTTTGACGTCTTCTTTATAGCGGTGGTAGAAGTCGATGGCTTCGTGGTTAGGGTAATTTTTCCCCTCCAGCACGCCGTTGGTGATTTCACGCGGCACCCCGTGGGCCCCCGCCGTCATGACGTCGGCAACGCTCACGCCCTTGCCGCCCTCTTTCCAGCCGCCTTCAAGCTGATGCGCCGCAACGGCACCACCCCACAGAAAACCTGCTTTAAATCCTGACATTCGCTTTCCCTCATTCTGCGTTATTTTCTGCAAAAACAGTTACAGAAACCGGTTTCATTTCGATGATGTGCAAAGGGGATAACGGTTGCAAGCAGTTCGCCGAAACCGGTTTCATTTTCGTGAACAGAGTCATGTTTGTCGGCCCGCACGGGCGAGAGTGAAAAAAAGATCCCCGCGCCGAGAATAGGCTCGCAAACGTTTGCCTGGACTGTTAGAATTGCGCCGATTTTTCTTACTAGCTATGCAATCGCGTGGGGATTTAAGCCGTGACCAACAAAACTTCTCTCAGCTACAAAGATGCCGGTGTTGATATTGACGCAGGTAATGCGCTGGTTGACCGAATCAAAGGTGTGGTGAAAAAAACCCGCCGCCCGGAAGTGATGGGTGGCCTGGGTGGATTCGGCGCACTGTGCGCGCTGCCGCAAAAATATCGTGAACCTGTGCTGGTCTCGGGTACGGATGGTGTGGGTACTAAACTGCGCCTGGCGATGGATCTTAAGCGTCACGACACGATCGGTATCGATCTGGTGGCAATGTGCGTCAACGACCTGGTGGTACAGGGCGCCGAGCCGCTGTTCTTCCTGGATTACTACGCGACCGGCAAACTGGACGTGGATACCGCAGCCAGCGTGATTAGCGGCATCGCCGAAGGCTGCCTGCAGTCAGGCTGTGCGCTGGTCGGCGGTGAAACCGCTGAAATGCCGGGCATGTATCACGGTGAAGATTATGACGTCGCGGGCTTCTGCGTCGGCGTGGTAGAAAAATCAGAAATTATCGACGGCAGCAAAGTGGCCGACGGCGATGTGCTGGTTGCGCTGGCCTCCAGCGGTCCGCACTCCAACGGCTATTCCCTGGTGCGTAAAATCCTCGAAGTGAGCGGCTGTGACCCGCTGACCACCGAGCTGGACGGCAAACCGCTGGCCGATCACCTGCTGGCCCCGACCCGCATCTACGTGAAAAACGTGCTGGACCTGATCGCGAACGTTGACGTTCACGCTATCGCCCACCTGACCGGCGGCGGCTTCTGGGAAAACATTCCGCGCGTGCTGCCGGACAATACCCAGGCGGTAATCGACGAATCTTCATGGCAGTGGCCGTCCGTCTTTAACTGGCTGCAAACCGCAGGCAACGTAAGCTCTCACGAAATGTACCGCACCTTTAACTGCGGCGTGGGCATGGTTATCGCCCTGCCGGCCAGCGAAGCGGATAAAGCGGTTAAGCTGCTGACTGAAAAAGGTGAAAACGCGTGGAAAATCGGTACGATTAAAGCCTCCGATTCCGAACAGCGTGTGGTCATTGAATGAAAAACATCGTGGTGCTCATTTCCGGTAACGGAAGCAATTTGCAGGCAATTATCGACGCCTGCAGGCAGAAGAAAATCAATGGCACCATTCGGGCAGTATTCAGCAACAAGGCCGATGCGTTCGGCCTTGAGCGTGCGCGGGAAGCGAATATCCCGGCGCACGCGCTGGAAGCCAGCCAGTTTGCCGGCCGCGAGGCATTTGACCGCGAGCTGATGCAGGAGATTGACGCCTACGCGCCCGACGTGGTGGTGCTGGCCGGGTACATGCGTATCCTGAGCCCGGCGTTCGTTGAACGCTACGCCGGTCGTCTGCTCAATATCCACCCTTCCCTGCTGCCAAAATATCCCGGCCTGTACACCCATCGTCAGGTTCTGGAGAACGGCGACGAGGAGCATGGCACCTCCGTGCATTTCGTCACCGACGAGCTGGACGGTGGTCCGGTTATTTTGCAGGCGAAAGTGCCGGTCTTCGAGGGCGACAGCGAAGATGACGTAACCGAACGCGTGCAGACGCAGGAACACGCCATTTACCCGCTGGTGGTAAGCTGGTTTGTCGACGGGCGTCTGGCAATGCGCGACGGTGCAGCCTGGCTGGACGGCGTTAAGCTGCCCCCGCAGGGCTATGCGGCCGAAGAGTAGTTTATCGTGTCGGGTGGTGCCGCGCTCACCCGACCTGCACGCGGCATTACCCGATATCCCCTTCTCCAACCCTCTAAAATCCCCAACAAAAAAAATAACTGTCATACTTTTCTGGCACTGTTGGACATATCGTGGAAATGCTCGCCATAATAAGGACGAGACGGATTTACCACGTCCTGTGATTGAACTGGAGTGTGAGCTGTAATGGGTCAGGAAAAGTTATATATCGAGAAAGAGCTAAGCTGGTTAGCATTCAACGAACGTGTACTTCAGGAAGCGGCCGATAAAAGCAACCCGCTGATTGAGCGTATGCGCTTTTTAGGCATCTATTCCAACAATCTGGATGAATTCTATAAGGTTCGTTTTGCTGAACTGAAGCGCAGAATCATCATCAGCGAAGAACAGGGCTTAAACTCGCATTCGCGCCACCTGCTGGGCAAAATCCAGTCTCGCGTAATGAAAGCCGATCAGGAATTTGATGGCCTCTATAACGAGCTGCTGCTGGAAATGGCGCGTAACCAAATCTTCCTGATTAACGAACGCCAGCTTTCCGCGAACCAGCAAAACTGGCTGCGCCACTATTTCAAACATTATCTGCGCCAGCACATCACCCCGATTCTGATCAACCGTGAAACCGATCTGGTGCAGTTCCTGAAGGATGATTACACCTATCTGGCCGTGGAAATCATTCGCGGTGAGAATATTAGCTACGCGCTGCTGGAGATACCGTCTGATAAAGTCCCGCGCTTTGTGAACCTGCCGCCGGAAACCCCGCGCAGACGCAAGCCGATGATTTTGCTTGATAACATCCTGCGCTACTGCCTGGACGATATCTTCAAAGGCTTCTTCGATTACGACGCGCTAAACGCCTACTCGATGAAGATGACCCGCGACGCCGAGTACGATCTGGTTCATGAGATGGAAGCCAGCCTGATGGAGCTGATGTCCTCCAGCCTTAAGCAGCGCCTCACGGCAGAGCCGGTGCGCTTTGTCTATCAGCGCGATATGCCGGATGCGATGGTCGAAATGCTGCGCGACAAGCTGACCATCTCCCGCTACGACTCCATTATTCCCGGCGGGCGTTACCACAACTTTAAAGATTTCATCGGCTTCCCGAACGTCGGCAAAGCCAATCTGGTAAACAAACCGCTGCCGCGGCTGCGCCATATCTGGTTCGATAAGTTCCGCAACGGGTTCGACGCCATCCGCGAGCGCGATGTGCTGCTCTACTATCCGTACCACACCTTTGAACACGTGCTGGAACTGCTGCGGCAGGCGTCGTTCGACCCGAACGTGCTGGCGATTAAAATCAACATCTATCGCGTGGCGAAAGATTCCCGCATCATCGACGCGATGATCCACGCGGCGCACAACGGCAAAAAAGTCACCGTTGTGGTTGAACTCCAGGCGCGTTTCGACGAAGAAGCCAACATCCACTGGGCGCGCCGCCTGACGGAAGCGGGTGTGCACGTCATCTTCTCCGCGCCGGGGCTGAAAATTCACGCCAAGCTGTTCCTGATCTCCCGTAAAGAGGGCGACGACGTGGTGCGTTACGCCCATATCGGTACCGGTAACTTTAACGAGAAAACGGCGCGTATTTACACCGACTACTCGCTGCTGACTGCCGATGCGCGCATCACCAACGAAGTGCGTCGGGTGTTCAACTTCATTGAGAACCCGTACCGCCCGGTTAGCTTCGACTATCTGCTGGTTTCACCGCAGAACTCGCGCCGCCTGCTGTACGATATGATCGACAAAGAGATCGCCAATGCGCAGAACGGCCTGTCGTCCGGCATTACGCTGAAGCTCAATAACCTGGTGGACAAAGGCCTGGTGGACCGCCTGTACGCGGCCTCCAGCTCCGGCGTTCCGGTAAACCTGCTTATTCGCGGCATGTGTTCACTCATTCCGGAACTGGAAGGGATCAGCGATAATATTCGCGTGATCAGCATTGTGGATCGCTATCTTGAACACGATCGCGTCTATATTTTTGATAACGCCGGCGATAAGCGCGTTTACCTCTCATCCGCCGACTGGATGACGCGTAATATTGATTACCGTATTGAAGTGGCGGCGCCGCTGCTGGACCCACGCCTGAAGCAGCGGATCCTCGACATTATCGAGATCCTGTTCAGCGATACGGTGAAAGCACGCTATATCGACAAAGAACTCAGTAACCGCTATGTACCGCGCGGCAATCGCCGTAAAGTGCGGTCGCAACTGGCGATTTACGATTATATCAAATCACTTGAGCAACCCGATTAACCTATGCCAATAAACGATAACACCCCACGCCCGCAGGAGTTCGCCGCGGTCGATCTTGGCTCAAACAGTTTTCACATGGTCATCGCCCGCGTGGTGGATGGCGCGATGCAGATCATCGGTCGCCTGAAGCAGCGCGTGCATCTGGCCGACGGTCTGGACGCGCGTAATATGCTGAGCGAAGAGGCAATGGAGCGCGGCCTGAACTGCCTGTCGCTGTTCGCAGAACGTCTTCAGGGCTTTTCGCCCTCCAGCGTCTGCATCGTCGGGACGCATACGCTGCGCCAGGCGCTGAACGCGCCGGAATTTCTCAAGCGCGCGGAAAAGGTTATCCCCTACCCGATTGAGATCATCTCCGGGAACGAGGAAGCGCGCCTGATTTTTATGGGCGTTGAGCACACCCAGCCGGAAAAGGGCCGCAAGCTGGTGATTGATATCGGCGGTGGCTCAACGGAGCTGGTGATTGGCGAAGACTTCGAGCCGCGTCTGGTGGAGAGCCGCCGTATGGGCTGCGTCAGCTTCGCGCAGATGTATTTCCCGGGGGGCGTAATTACTCGTGAAAACTTCCAGCGCGCGCGCATGGCCGCGGTTCAGAAACTGGAAAATCTGGCCTGGCAGTATCGTATTCAGGGCTGGAACGTGGCGCTGGGGGCTTCGGGTTCGATTAAAGCCGCCCACGAAGTGCTGCTGGCAATGGGTGAAAAAGACGGGTTTATTACTCCTGAGCGCCTGGTGAAGCTTACCGAAGAGGTGCTTAAGCATAAGAGCTTTGATGCCCTGAGCCTGCCGGGCCTGTCGGACGAGCGTAAAGCGGTATTCGTGCCGGGGCTGGCAATCCTCTGCGGCGTGTTTGACGCCCTGGCGATCAAAGAGCTGCGCCTCTCTGACGGCGCCCTGCGTGAAGGCGTGCTGTACGAGATGGAAGGACGCTTCCGCCATCAGGACATTCGCAGCCGTACCGCGCAGAGCCTGGCGAACCAGTACAACATCGACCGCGAGCAGGCGAAGCGCGTGCTGGAGACCACGGTTCAGATGTACGAGCAGTGGGAAGAGCAGAATCCGAAGCTTGCCCACCCCCAGCTTGCCGCACTGCTGAAATGGGCCGCGATGCTGCACGAGGTGGGGCTGAACATCAACCACAGCGGGATGCATCGCCATTCGGCCTATATCCTGCAAAACAGCGATCTGCCGGGCTTTAACCAGGAGCAGCAGACCATGATGGCCACGCTGGTGCGCTATCACCGCAAGGCGATCAAGCTCGACGATCTGCCGCGCTTTACGCTGTTCAAGAAAAAGCAGTTCCTGCCTTTAATTCAGCTGCTGCGCCTGGGCGTATTGCTCAACAACCAGCGACAGGCCACCACCACCCCGCCGACGCTGAAGCTGAAAACGGACGACCATCACTGGACGCTGAGCTTCCCGCACGACTGGTTTAGCCAGAACGCGCTGGTCCTGCTGGATCTGGAAAAAGAACAGCAGTACTGGGAAGCGGTCACCGGCTGGCTGTTGAAGATCGAAGAAGAGAGCGCCGAGGTTGCGGCGTAACGCCTCAGGCGCTCTCCTGAGGCTGCGCTTCGGCCAGCGTTTCCAGCTCAACCGGCATGCCTATCAGATAGCCCTGAACGTAATCGATACCTAGCGCGTGCACCGCGCTACGTATCTCTTCTGTTTCCACGCATTCCGCCACCACCAGCATTTTCTTCATCCGGGCCAGATGGCAAATCGAGGCCACAATCTGGTAGTCCAGGCTGTTGCTGACAATATTGCGGATAAAGCCGCCGTCTATTTTGAGGATGTCGGCATCCACGCTTTTCAGCCGCGCATAGCTGGCGTAGCCGGTGCCAAAATCATCAATTGCGATGCGTATGCCCATCTTTTGTAACTGCCTGAGCGTGGGGGCGGCCAGGTCCGTACGGCCCAGGGTGCTGCTTTCGGTCACTTCAAAGATCAGCTGCCACGCTTCAATGGCGTATTTAGCCAGCAGGCGATTCACCTCAAGCGGAAACTGCGACCGGTAGACGGTAGACGGTGCGAGATTGATGGCAAAGCGCTGGCCCGGCAGCCGCTGTCGGTGCTCCGCCAGGAAACGCAGCGTACGCTCCAGCACCCATAAATCGACGCGCGAGGATAAGCCAAACTCCTGCGCGACGGGCAGGAACTGCTCGGGGAAAATCAGCGCGCCGTTATCATCGCGCATCCGCAGCAGTACCTCGTGGTAACGATCGCCCCGCAGCCCCCGGACGGGCTGAACCAGCAGGGTAAAGGCGTTCTGCTCCAGCGTCGCCTGCAGACGGCTCATCATCGCCACCTTATCTTTCAGGCTACGCTGCAAATGAACAGCGCCGCGCTGCTGAAGGTTTTCCGGGTGGTTGGTTGAAAGTGAGAGATCGGCAACCAGGCCCAGTTCGCCCAGCACCAGGTAGAGGTGATTAACCGGCGAGCGCACGTAGCAGTAGCTCACGCCAACCTGCGGCTGCACCGGCATCCCATCCCAGACAAAACGGAACTGCTTAATGTGCTCGTCCAGCGCCTCGATGCGCTGTTGGTGGGACTCCGCATTCAGGCGCACCGCCATGTCAAAGCCGGTGAGATGGTAGACCCGCTCGTTGGGCTGAAGCGTGCCGTTTATCCATTGCGCCAGCTGCTGTTTGTACTGGATCCGCAGCAAAACCCCGTAATTGCGCCCCAGCACTTCCAGTTCAGGCACGCGCAGCAAACAGAGCGCCGACCACGGATTCGCGGCAAGCTCACGCGACAGCGACCGCAGGTTGGGCATATGCAATATCGGATCGAGGAATGCCTGTCTGCGGGAACGAATGTTGATGCTCCGCTGGCGTGTTGCCAGCATCGCCATGTAAATCACGACGAAGGAAAAGACCAGATAGCTGGAGGAGGTAATGGCCAGCTGGATGTCATAGCCCTGATTCAGCGGAATGTAGTGATAAAAATAGTGTATCGACACCAGCAAAACCGGCGTCCAGATAATCGACATCAGCTTATAGCCGAAGCGCATCGCCCCCCAGAGCATCACGGGCATCAGCAGGGACAGCGTATAGTTAGTGCTGAAAATAGAGCTGTTGATATTCATGGGCAGGAGCAGCATGCCCAGCAGCCCGCCGAGGGCGATAAACCACACCACAAACTCAACAACCGTTACCTTTTTGTCTATTTGCGCGCGGAGCTGTGACAGTAGCGCTTTGATATAGCGCGGATGGCGAATCAGGCGGATCAGCAGATAGCTGAGCGGTACCCCCGTCAGCCCGCTCACCAGCAGCGCCTGATAGTTAATGAGGGTTCGGATATTAAAGGGGTTTAACCCCGCGAGGCTCTGGCGGCTCTCATAAACGCCGAGATATACCGCAAACTGAAACAGCGCCAGAAACAGCGTTGCCGGGCAGAAAACCTGCCAGAACATGCGCTGCCCCATGAGGCGCACGTCACCGTAAGCGGTCATATTACGTCGGGGAGCAAACACGCGGTAGCCGCCCCAGCTGAGCACCAGGGGGACGATAAAATGAAGAATGCCGGCCACGGTTTCATAGAGCCCAACGGCCGGGTAATAGCGGATAAACAGCGACACCAGAACGCCCGGAATGGCTTCCAGGCCAAAAAACAGCATCAGCGTCAGCAAAAAAGAGAGGGGTAAATAGTAGAGCGCAACGATACCGTCGCCCAGCTGCGTTAGGGTATTCACCACGCTGAGCACCGGGAGTAACGCCACGGGTAAAATAAGAGGAAGCGCCCACCAGCGGTTTTTATTCTGCTTCAGGATGTGGTGAATTTTCATAGATGCTCGTTTACAACCCTTTCGCTCCAGAGGGTAAGTGAAGACAGGCATCCAACCTGACGTACACGTCGCCCGGAAAATTCCTGGCAAGCACAGTGGAGGAGGGATTTTAAATATCAACGACGCAATCCCGTTGACTTAAATCAAACAATTTTATCTGATTAAATCTTTCTTACGTTTTTTTTAATTATTTTTCCTGTAGTTATCAATGCGATAAATAAATGCGTTGTTTTTAATAACATATATTAATGTAAGCATTGACGGTATTTTACACTTCATCGAATTGACCCCTTCGTGCGGTTGTGCCTTAATAGCCGCATCGCCCGGAAGGGTATACTCAGGAAAAGAAAGTGAGTCAGGCTACGCGTATGCGAAAACGACATCGATTTAACACCCGAATGACCCGCATCATACTGCTCATCAGCTTTCTGTTTTTCTTTGGCCGCTTTGTGTACTCCTCCATTGGCGCCTGGTATCACCATCAGGACAAAATCCAGTCACAGCAAACCAGCCTGACCGTCGACGCGCCAGAACGCTAGTTCCTCAGATGGTGTTGCAATAACCGAATAACGCCGGCGATCCCTCTCCTCAAAATTCTGTCCAGACGCTGGCGATTGCCATTGTCCGTCTTCCCGGCAGGCAAACGGTATCGCACTGTATCCAGCGCGCCACGCTGACAGACGGGTACAAAACGGCGCCTCCGGCAAATCTCTCCGATACATAAATACGGTTATCTGTGTCTGACATCATTCAGAACCGATGAGGAGAGACACCGATGATGCGTCGATACCTGCTGTTCCCCCTGCTGGCCCTCGCGTCGGCAACCGGCTCCTGGGCCGCGCCCCTGGACAACCTGAGCGCCGCGGATGTTAACGGCCCCGCCGCCGTCGCGCCGCTGGCACACCCGCAGCCCCCTGCAAAGCTGATTGTCGATCCGCCCCTTGCCGGGCCGCTGAGCAAAGGCGCGGTGTTTATTCAGTACCGTGCCGAAAACCTGCGCATCGAGCCGGTGTTCGGCCCCGAGGCGCTCAGGGTCACCCCGCGCATAGGCCACATTCACGTGGTGGTGGATGACGCGCCGTGGCACTGGGCTGACGCCAGCGGCGAGCCGGTGATCCTGGTGGGTCTGCCCGCCGGTAAACACAAGGTGACGATTATTCTGGCCGACCCGACGCATAAACCGCTCGACCACAAAACCATTGAATTCACCGTACCGCCCCACGCGGCGGTTCACCATTTTTAAGGACGCTTAAGATGAAAGCACTGTCTGTAGTGACGGCGGGCCTGCTGGCGCTTTCCGCCAGCGCCTTTGCGGAGAGTAAAACCAGCGTCGTGCTGGTGCACGGCGCGTTCGCCGACGGCAGCAGCTGGAATAAGGTGATTACCCTGTTGCAGAAACAGCACGCAGAGGTCATTGCCGTCCAGCTGCCGCTCACCTCGCTAAGCGATGACGTCGCGGCCACAAAGCGGGCCATCGCCCGCGCGCAGGGCGACGTGGTGCTGGTAGGCCACTCCTGGGGCGGGACCGTAATTAGCGAAGCGGGTAACGATGCGCGGGTCAAATCGCTGGTTTACGTGGCGGCGTTCGCGCCGGACGCCGGCCAGTCGACGGCGGATCTCGCTGGAAGCTTCCCTGCACCGCCGGGCAGCGCGGGCATTGCCAAAACCGCGGACGGCTATTTATATCTGCCAGCGGAGGCCGTCAGGAAGGATTTTGCGCCTGACGTGAAGCCGGGTGAACAACAGACCATTGCGGCCACGCAGGGGCCTATAAGGGGCGATGCGTTTGGGGAAAAGATTACTCGTGCAGCGTGGCACACTAAGCCGAGCTGGTATGTGGTAAGCGAGAATGACAGGATGATTAACCCGGCGCTGGAGCGCGCGATGGCGAAGGCGATCCGCGCAAAAACCACCGAGGTGGCGGCAAGCCACGTGTCGATGGTGAGCCATCCGGAGGCCATCGCCCGCACGATTGAGCAGGCGAGGCGGGTGCACTGAGGACAATTCGCCCGGCGGCGCCGCGCTTGCTCAGGACTACGGTTTCGCAGGTCGGGTAAGCGCAGCGCCGCCCGACAAGAAAGGCCGCGCTAGCCCCCCCTCTCTGCGGGATAATCGCGATTAATCCACGCGTGATCGTCTTCCCAGGTGAACATCCACTTGCGCACCGGCCCGGCCATCACGTTGAGGTAATAGCTGTCATACCCGGCCATCGTCGCCACCGGATGGTAGCCCTTCGGCACCATGACCACGTCGCGGTTGTAGACCGCCATGCACTCGTCCAGCGTTCTGTCATCGGTGTAGACGCGCTGCATGCAGAACCCCTGCTCCGGGTTGAGGCGATGATAGTAGGTCTCCTCCAGGTAGGTCTCCTGCGGCGGGTTATCCGTGTCGTGCTTATGGCTCGGGTACGAGCTGGTGCAGCCCTCGCTGGTCCACACCTCCACCACCAGCAGGCTGTCGGCGGGCTTGTCTTCCGGCAGAATGTTGTGCACGTAGCGCTGATTGTGCCCCTTGCCGCGCGCTTCGCCGTCGATATCCTGCGGGGCAATCAGCCGCGTCGGATACGCGCCTTTGCCGGGAGCGGCGCAGACCGCCAGCTCGAGCCTCGTCAGCGCCTTCACCCGCACCGCCTCCTGCGGGGTGACGTAAACCGCCCACGGCTTGATGCGCTCGAACGGGCTCATCCGCTCCCCGATGTCGTTAAACCGCGCGGATGGCGTGCTGATGGAGGCGCGCCCGGCCACCAGCACCAGACAGCGCTCTTCGCTGACCGCGGGCAGCGTCAGTTCCTGCCCCTCCTGAAGTTCATAGGCCTCAAAGCCAACATATTCCCACCCCGCGCTTTGGGGCGTCACGGACTGGGTGCGCCCCTCAGCGTTCGGCTGTTGCCAGCGTGATAGCAGACGTGACATGTCACCTCCTCAGATAAGCCCGGCGTCGCGCGCCAGGCGGCTCAGGTTGTTATAACCCAGACGGGCGTAGGTCAGCGGATGGGCTATCGCCGGATCCTGCTCGGCCTCCACCACCAGCCAGCCGTGATAGTCCTGCGCCTTCAGCAGCCGCATAATCGGCGGGTAATCCACGCAGCCGTCGCCCGGCACGGTAAACACGCCGCTCAGCACCGCGTCGAGGAAGCTGGTTTTGCGGTTTTTCACGTCCGCCAGCACGTCGGCGCGCACGTCTTTGCAGTGGACGTGGTTGATGCGCGTCGCCCAGCGCTGCGCCACCGCCAGCGGATCGGCCCCGGCAAAGGTCAGATGGCCGGTATCCAGCAGCAGTCCCACCTCTTCGCCGGTGTGGAGCATCAGGTTGTCCACGTCGTCGGCGGACTCAATCACCGTGCCCATATGGTGATGGTAGGCAATCTGCACACCCTGCTGCTGCGTATAGCGCGCAAATTCGGTGAGCTTCTCGCCGTACTCCTTCCAGCGATCCTGCGGGAAGCGCGGGCGCAGGTGCACCGGCGTCTGCTGCTCGCCGTGAATGCAGCCGCTCACCTCCGCAAAGACCAGCACCTTCGCCCCCAGCTCGCGCAGCAGCGTCAGGTGCGGCTGCACGGCGGCAATCTCCTCCTCCACGCTGCGCTCCAGCAGGCGGCCGGAGTACCAGCCGGAGACCAGCTGCAGGTCGTGGCGCTGCAGAATAGGGCCGAGCAGGCGCGCTTCGCGCGGGAACTTATTGCCCAGCTCGAAGCCGGCAAAACCGGCCTCTTTGCCTTCGCTCAGGCAGGTCTCCAGCGGCGTCTCCGCGCCGAGCGAAGGCAGATCGTCGTTCGTCCACGTCAGCGGGTTGATGCCCAGTTGTACACTCATTTTCGTCTCCATTATGCGTGCCCGCGCTCGCGCCACCAGGCGATAAGCTGCAGGTAGTTGTCCCGGATGCGCGCTACCAGCTGCGCATCGTCGATATCGTGCTTCAGCCATGCGCGGGAAGCGTCGCCGAACAGCGTGCGCCCCACGGCAAACCCCTTCACCAGATCGTGCCCCGCCGCGGCGTTAAACCCGGCGCGCAGCTGTTCGGCCGGCGCGTCAAGCCCGAGGATCACCACTCCGCGGCAGTGCGGGTCCCGGCGTTCGATAATTTCACCGAGCGACGTCCAGCCCTCGGCCGAGAGCGGCGGCAGCTTCCACCAGTCCGGGTAAATGCCCAGGTTGTAGAAGCGGGAGATGGCGCGCAGGTAGAGCTCGTCGCTGCGCGGCATGGTCGCGGGCAGGATCACCTCCAGCAGCAGCTCGTGCCCGGACCGGCAGCAGGCGTGGTACACCTCGGCGATTTTCTGCTCCTGCTCCAGGCGCAGGCCGTGGGCATCTTCCGGGTGGAAAAAGACCAGGCACTTCACCACGTGCTCCTGCGGCCAGCTGATAAGCTGGGTGCCGATATTGCCGTGCTCCATTTCCAGCGGCCGCGAGCCCGGCAGCTCAATGGGCCGCCCGATCCACCACCCTTCACCGGTAATGGCGTTGAGCGCGTCCTGGCCAAAGGTGCCGTCGCACAGCAGACCGGCTTTGCCCTCCAGCCCGGCGCGGCTCGCCGCCTCGCGGCTGGCCTGCAGGATCAGCTGCTTCAGGGCCGGAATGCGCCCGAGCGACGCGCCGCACTGCAGCGCCATATCCTCAAGCTGGCTGCGGTGGTCGAACGCCATTACGCACAGCTCGGGCCATTCACGGCGGCGGGTGGTGACCCGGTGCAGATGGTTAAGACGCGGATCGAGATCCGGACGCGGCACATTCGCGGCGCGGGAGAGATAGTCATCCAGTTCGATTTTGCTCGGCATCGCCGGGGCGCAGCCGTGGCGCGAGACCACCAGCGCGCCGCAGGCGTTGGCGTAGCGGCACGCCTGCTCCCAGCCCTCGTCGTTCAGGTAGCCGCGCAGCAGGCCGGACATAAACGCGTCCCCCGCGCCGAGAACGTTCAGCACCTCCACGCGCACGCCGGTCACCGTCAGGCCGTCGTCCAGCCGGGGCGGAATGGCACCGGTATAGACCGAGCAGCCGAGCGCGCCGCGCTTGCAGACCAGCGTGGCCTGACTCACGTCGCGCACCCGTTCCAGCGCCTGTAAGGTATCCGTGCTGCCGCCCGCAATATGGAACTCCTCCTCGGTGCCGACAATGACGTCGAAGAGGTGCAGCACCTCCTGAAGTTCACGGGTGACCCGATCGGCGGGAATAAAGCGCGTTTCGCCATCGCCTAAGAAGGTCAGCCCCCACAGCACCGGGCGGTAATCGATGTCCAGCACCGTGCGCACGCCGTGACGGCGGGCATAGCCCAGCGCCGTCAGCACCGCCTCGCGGGTCTGAGGGTGAGAAAGGTGAGTCCCGGTGATGGCAAGACACCGTGCGGAGGCGATGTAGCTTTCGTCCACATCGCTGGCGGTAATCGCCATATCCGCGCAGTTATCGCGGTAAAAAATCAGAGGAAAGGTGTCCCGGTCTTTAATGCCGAGCAGCACCAGCGCCGTGAGGCGTTCTTTATCGGTAATCAGATGGCTGGTGTCGCAGCCCACCTGGCTTAACTCTTCCCGCAGGAAGCGGCCCATATGCTCGTCGCCCACGCGCGCCAGCATTGAGGAGCGCAGGCCCTGACGCGCGGTACCGTACGCCACGTTGCCGGACGATCCGCCGAGATATTTGGCGAAGCTGGATACATCCTCCAGACGGGCGCCAATCTGCTGGCTGTAGAGGTCTACCGCCACGCGGCCCATGCATATCACATCAAACTGCTTTTCCACGTTGATACCTCTTCAGACAATGTCGTTCACGTTCAGCCAGCGGCCCTGCTGGTGCGAGAGTGCGATGGCGTCCAGCACGCGCGACACCCTCCAGCCCTCTTCGAAGTCCGGCCACATCGGGGCGTCGGCGGCAATGCCGTCCACCAGGTCGCGCACCTCCACCGTTTTTTGGTCGTTAAAGCCGATCCCGTGGCCCGCGCCCATGCAGAACGCGGCGTAGTCCGGGTGTGCCGGGCCGACCAGCAGCGTGCGGAACCCCTGACGGTTGACCGGATCGTCATGCAGATAGAGCTTCAGCTCCGCCATGCGCTCCTGGGTGAAGCTGATGGCGCCTTTCGTCCCGGTGATGACGTACGACAGCCCCATCTTGCGGCCGCAGGCGACGCGGGAGGTTTCAATCACACCCTGCGCCCCGCCCGCGAAGCGCACCAGCGCGTGGGCCTGATCCTCATTTTCGACGGCAACCATGTCCGACGATCCGGCCTTGGCCGGACGTTCCGGGACCACAATCTTCAGGTCGCCGCAAACCTGCTCAATCTCCCCCACCAGGTACTGGGCCATATTGACGATATGCGCCGCCAGATCGCCCAGCGCCCCCAGCCCGGCAGTCTCTTTGAAACAGTGCCAGTGAATCGGCGAAAGCGGGTCGGCCATGTAGTCTTCGTTGTGGGTGCCGTAGAAGTGGATCACCTCGCCAATCTCGCCGCGGGCGATGATCTCCTTCGCCAGCTGCGCCGTCGGGTTTTTCATGTAGTTGAAGCCCACCAGGGTTTTCACCCCTGCCCGCCTTGCGGCCTCGACCATCTCACGCGCGTCGTGGGCGTTCAGCGCCAGCGGTTTTTCCGAGTAAACATGCTTGCCGTGGCGGATAGCCTCCAGCGCCATCTCTTTATGCAGATGGTTGGGCGAGCAAATATCCACCACATCAATGGCCGGGTCGGCCACCAGCGCCCGCCAGTCTCCCGTTGAACGGTTGAAGCCAAACGCCCGGGCGCGCTCTGCCGCCAGCGCCGGGTTCACCTCGGCCACCATCTCGCGCACCAGCCTGCCGCGCAGGTTGAACACCGTCGGGGCCTGGGCGTAGGCGATGGCGTGCGCCTTGCCGATATATCCGGTGCCGATTAATCCAATACGTACCTCTTTCATCACGATCCTCACAGTGCGCCGCGACGGCTCTTGGCGTAGGTGTCGAACGCCACCGCCAGAACGATAATTAATCCGGTGATAATCTGCTGGTAGTAGGCCGAGACGTTCATCAGCACCAGGCCGTTAATCAGAATACCCATGATGATGGAGCCGATGATGGTGCCGCCGATGCGCCCGTAGCCGCCCATCAGCGAGGTGCCGCCAATCACCACCGAGGCGATGACGCGCAGCTCAAAGGAGATCCCGGCCACCGCCTCGGCGCTCCCCAGACGCGCGCTGAGGATGAAGCCCGCCAGCCCCGCCAGGCAGCCAATCAGCACGTAGACGCTGACCAGCACGCGCTTCACGTTGACACCCGCCAGACGCGCCGCCTCCGGGTTGCCGCCGATGGCGTAGACGAAGCGGCCCCAGCGGGTTTTGTGCAGCGCCAGATAGCCGCCGACGGCGACGATGGCGAAGATCCAGATCGGAATGGAGATGCCGAGCAGCTCGCCGCGCCCCCACCAGCGGTAGCCCTGATCGAAACCGGCGATCGGCGCGCCGTCGTTAATCACCAGCGTCAGGCCGCGCCAGATGGTCATCCCCCCGAGGGTGACGATGAACGGCGGCAGGCGCAGGCGGGTGACGCCCAGACCGTGCAGAAAGCCAATCGCCGTGCCCATCGCCAGGCAAATCCCCAGCCCAATCAGCCAGCTCATGCCGCCCCAGGCGTTCGGGTCAACGGTGGTAAAGTTGTCGCCCTTGATCACGTACGCCGCGGTCATGGCGCACACCGCCAGAATGGAGCCGACGGAGAGGTCGATCCCGGCGGTCAGGATGACGAAGGTCATCCCCACGGCCATGATCCCGTAGATGGAGACTTCGGTCAGGATGTTGAAAATGTTGCGTTCAGAGAAAAAGTTGCTGTTCTGCGACTGGAAGAAGATCAGCAGCAGGATCATGAAAATCAGCACCCCGAAGCGCTCGAAGAAGGCAATGGGATCGATGCGTCCGGCGCGTTTGACCGGGGCCTGCGTTTTAGAAATCATCTGCGTCATGAGAAACTCCGTTATGCCGCGTTCAGGGCGTTGTGGTTGATGGCCATCATCGTCATCAGCCGTTCTTCGTTAGCGTCGTCGCCGTGGATCTCGCCGGTCACCCGGCCTTCGCTGAGGGTGATGATCCGGTCAGACACCGCCATCACTTCAGGCAGATCGGAGGAGATCACGATCACCGCCACGCCCTTTTTCGCCATGTCAAACAGCACCTGGTGCACTTCCGATTTGGTCCCCACGTCGATGCCGCGCGTCGGCTCATCGACGATCAGCACCCGCGGGTTGAGCGCCATGCAGCGCGCGAGGATCACTTTTTGCTGGTTACCCCCGGAGAGCTTGCGCACCTCCTGCTCGCTGTTGACCATTTTGATCTGCAGCGCCTGGCGGTAGGACTCAATCAGGTCGTCCTCTTTGCGGGTGTTGACGAACCAGCGCCAGTGCAGCAGTGTCGAAAGGCAGGAGAGCGACAGGTTGTCGCGAATCGACAGCCCCAGCACCGCCCCCTCTTTTTTGCGATCTTCCGGCACCAGCGCCACGCCCTGGTCCAAGGCATACAGCGGATCGCGCGGCCGGTACGGCACGCCGTCCAGCTCAAAGCTGCCCGAGGTAAACGCGTCCGCGCCAAACAGGCAGCGCGCCACCTCGGTGCGTCCCGCGCCCACCAGCCCGGCAATGCCTAAAACCTCCCCGGCGTGGACGTGGAAGCTGATGTCGTGCAGGGCAATACCGTGCGGATCCAGCGGCGGCTTTTCGCGGCTCAGCCCCTTCACGGCCAGACGGATGGGTTTGTCTTCATGATGCGTTTCGCTGGCGGGACGACGGTTAAACGCCACGTCGCGCCCGACCATCAGGCGGATCAGCTGCTCGACGTTGGTCTCCGCCACCGCGCCGGTGCCGGTGAAGCGGCCGTCCTGGAACACGGTGAAGCGATCGCAGAGCTGGAAAACCTCGTGCAGGCGATGGGTGACATAGATAATGCTCACCCCGCGATTTTTTAGCTCCCGCACCACGCGGTGCAGGCTTTCCACCTCGCTGTCGCTGAGCGCGGCGGAAGGTTCATCCATGATGATCAGCCTGGCGTTCAGGGTCAGCGCTCTCGCGATCTCCACCATCTGCTGCTGCGCCACGCTCAGGCGGGCGACCGGCGTGGTCGGGGCGACGTTCAGCTGCAGGTAATCGAGGATGACCTGCGCCTCCTGGTTTACCGCCTTTTCGTCGACGATCAGGTTACGCCTGCGCGGCTCTCGCCCGAGAAACATGTTCTCCGCGACGGTCATGTTGGGCAGCAGGTTGAACTCCTGATAGATGGTGATAATGCCCTTGTTCTGCCGCTCCACCGGGGAGTCGTCCACCGGCAGCGTTTCGCCGTTGAACCAGATCTCCCCGCGCGTTTGCGGCTGCGCCCCCGCGAGCGCCTTCAGCAGCGTGGATTTTCCCGCCCCGTTTTCCCCCAGCAGGGCGTGAATTTCTCCGCTGCCGACGGTCAGCTGAGCGCTGCTCAGCGCCCAGACGCCGGAAAAGCTTTTCGCCAGGTCGGTCACTTTCAGTAAGGGTTGCGACATCGGTCTGCTCCTCCTTCAGAGTGCGCCACCGCTCGCGCGGCGGCTGCGGATAGATCAGTTACCGGCCTCGCCGATGCGCTCAGCCTGCTGCAGGTTCTCTTTGGTGATAAGCGTCGGCGGGTAGTCGGCGCCGGTGATGGCTTTCTTCTCGCGCACGCTGGCCACCAGCTGGCTCATCGCCGTCTGCACCGCAAAGCCCGGACGCTGATCGGCGGTTACCGCCAGCCAGCCCTCGCGCACGCGGGCCAGCGCTTCCGGTACCGCATCAAAGCCGGTCACCAGGATTTCGCCCGGCTTCACGCCCTGGCTCTGCAGGGCTTCAATCGCCCCCAGCGCCATATCGTCGTTGGCGGAGAGGATCACCTGCGGGCGTTTCGGCAGAGAAGGCAGGACGCTTTCAACGATGCGCATCCCTTCTGAACGCATCCAGTTGCCGGTCTGATCGGCGACGATCTTGTACTTGTCCCCGCCCGCCTTCAGGCTGTCGCGGATACCTTTGGTGCGTTCAATATTGGAGGAGGAGCCCGGCTGGCCGGTGAGCAGAATGATGTCCGCACCGTTGGGGAATTTAGTTTTGACGAAATCGCCAATCGCCTGGCCGCCTTTATAGTTGTTGGCGCCAAAGTGCGGCACCTTCTTCTGGCTGTCGACGGAGCGGTCAAGGGTGACGACCGGCAGCTTCGCCTCCTGAATTTCATCCACCGCGCTGGAGACCGCGTTCACGTCGTTCGGGGAGACGATAAAGCCCCGCGCCCCGCGGGTGATGGCGTTTTCCAGGTCAGCCACCTGTTTCGGTGAACTGCCCTGCCCGTCCAGCACCTGAAGCTGCACGCCCATCTCTTTTGCGGCCTTCACCGCCGTGCGCTGCATGTGCACTTCAAACGGCATGGCCAGATTTGGCGTACTGAAAACAATTTGCTCGTTTTCGGCGAGGGCGGCCCCGGACGTCATGGCGATGAGGGCGGCTACGATCAGTTTTTTCATTATTATGTCTCTCTGTGTAGGGTCGTTGTGTTTAGAGGACGATCTCGCGCTGGCTGCGCAGCGACTCCAGCGCTTTATCCGCGAGGTACAGCGCACGTTCACCATCATCGCCGCTGCAGTCAGGCACCGCTTCGCCGCGCAGAACCGCAACAAAGTGTTCCCATTCCGCGGCGTAAGCGGATTTGTAGCGCTGCAGGAAGAAGTGTTCCGGCAGCGCGCTGGTGCAGCCCTGTTTGCCGTAGTGCTGCACCTGGTTTTCCAGAATATTGCCCGCGCAGAGCAGCCCTTCGGAGCCGTGCAGCTCCAGGCGCTGGTCGTAGCCGTACGAGGAGCGGCGGCTGTTGACGATGGTCGCCATCGCGCCGGAGGCGTATTTGAGAACGATAAACGCGGTATCGATATCCCCCGCCTCGCCAATCGCCGGATCCACCAGGTTACTGCCCTGGGCATATATCGACACCGGCTCTTCGCCCATGATGAAGCGCGCCATGTCAAAGTCGTGGATGGTCATGTCGCGGAACATGCCGCCGGAGACGCGCACGTACTCCGCAGGCGGCGGAGACGGATCGCGGGAAATAATCAGCAGCGATTCCGGCTTGCCGATGCGCCCGGCCTGGGCGTCGGTTTTCACGCGGCGGAACTGCGGGTCGAAGCGGCGGTTAAAGCCGATAAACAGCGGCACGTCGTGCTCTTTGACCACCTTCAGGCAGTCGCGCACGCGGGCGAGGTCGAGGTGTACCGGCTTTTCGCAGAAGATGGCCTTGCCGTGGCGGGCGGCCATTTCAATCAGATCCGCATGGGTGTCCGTTGCGGAGGCAATCAGCACGGCATGAACGTCAGGGTCGGTCATCGCCACAGTCAGGCTCTGCTGGCGGGCCTGATACCGCGCGGCGAGGCGGGTGGCAAATTCCTGATTCGGGTCAACCACGGACCACAGCGTGGTCGCACCGTGGCTGGCGATGTTAGCTGCATGTACCTGACCAATTCGGCCAGCGCCCAGTAAAGCAATGTTAAACATAACGGCTCCCGGTGTTGGTGAATGCTGTAAACTAACGACCCTTTAAATAAAACATTTATTTCATTTTTATAAATAGTGAAAATTATGTTTTTGAGTGTGGGTTAACACTTTTGAGATGAATGAGATAAATTTTGTTATCAATCTCACAACATGGAGGGGCGTACATCTTCCCCTCACCCCGGCCCTCTCCCCAAAGGGGCGAGGGAGAAAAGACAGCCCCGAGCCGTCCCCTCACCCCAGGTGGGCGAGGGAGAAAAGGCCGCACCGAACCATCCCCTCTCCCCAGGTGGGTGAGGGAGAAAGGGCCGCACCGAACCATCCCCTCTCCCCTTTGGGGAGAGGGTTAGGGTGAGGGGAAATGAAATGAAAATTTCGTTACGACATGAAAATTTAATACTGACGCGCTTTTTTCACCTGCGCCTGCGTCTGCGCCGCGGCCTCGCGCACGGCTGAGGAGGCCGCCACCTGCGCATCGCCGGTTCGCCACCAGGCGTCGTAATCGTGGGTCATGGTTTTCGGCAGCACCTTAATGTCCAGCAGCGTCGGGCCTGGATGGGCGCGGGACGCCGCCAGCGCCGCCAGCAGGCCTGGCTCATCGTGTACCTGCCACGCGCGGCAGCCGTAGCTTTCCGCGTTTTGTGCAAAGTCGACCTTCACCAGCGGCCCGTCGAGCCGCCCGGTTTCCGGGTTACGGTGGCGGTTTTCGGTGCCAAAGCTCCCCATGCCGTGCCCCATCTGCAGGTTGTTAATGCAGCCGAAGCTGGCGTTATCAAACAGCAGAACGGTGACCTTAACGCCCTCCTGCACCGCGGTTTGCAGCTCGGAGTGCAGCATCATGTAGGAGCCATCCCCCACCATGGCGTATACCGGCTGTTCGGGGCTCGCAAGCTTCGCGCCAATCGCTGCCGCTATCTCGTAGCCCATGCAGGAGTAGCCGTACTCCAGGTGATAGGTGTCGGGCGTTTTGACCTGCCAGAGGCGCTGTAAATCCCCCGGCAGCGAACCGGCCGCGCCCACCACGATGGCGTTATCCTCAACATGCTGATTAATCAGCCCCAGCACCCGCGTCTGGGTCAGCCGGGTGTTGAGCGTCTCGCCGTATTCCGCCAGCTGCGCGTCCAGGTGCCCCGCCACCTCGGGCGCATCTGCCGGATGCCACTGGCGATCCCACAGGCGGCGGCACTCGTCGCGCCAGGCGACTTTCGCCTCAGCAATCTCCTCTCCCCATCCGCTGCGGTAATCCTTAAGCGCATGGGTCAGGGCCTGCAGCCCGGTTTGGGCATCGGCCACCAGCGCGGTGGCGTCGAGCTTCAGCGCGTCAAATTCGGCCACGTTCAGCAGCAGAAACTCGACGTCCGGATGGGAAAAGAGCGCCTTGGAGCCGGTGGTAAAGTCCGTGAGGCGCGTGCCGACGCCAATCACCAGGTCCGCCTGCGGCGCAAGCCGGTTAGCGGCCATTCCGCCCGTCACGCCCACCCCGCCCAGATTAAGCGGGTGGTCACTTACCAGCGCCCCCTTTCCGGCCTGGGTTTCGGCGAACGGCAGTTGCAGCGTCTCGACGAATTCGCGAAACGCCGCATGCGCGCCGGAATAGCGCACGCCGCCGCCGCACACCACCAGCGGACGTTGCTTGCGGGCAATTAACGCCCGCGCCTGGGCCAGACGATGCGGATCGGGCGGTCGACGCTCAACGTGGTGCACGCGGCGCGCGAAGAAGCTCAGCGGGTAATCCCAGGCTTCCCCCTGCACGTCCTGCGGCAGGCAGATGGTCACCGTCCCCGTATTTGCAGGGTCAGTAAGCGTTCGCATCGCATTTAGCATGGCGCTCATCAGCTGCTCGGGGCGGTTGATGCGGTCCCAGTAGCGGGAGACCGGACGGAAGCAGTCGTTGGTGCTGATGCTGAGATCGTGATACTGCTCGATCTGCTGCAGCACCGGGTCCGGCTGGCGGCTGGCGTAGATATCCCCCGGCAGCAGCAGCAGCGGGATTCGGTTCGCCGTAGCGGTTGCCGCGGCGGTCACCATATTGGCGGCGCCCGGCCCGACGGAGGAGGTGACGGCAAAAATGCGCTGACGGCGGTGCTGTTTGGCGAACCCCGTCGCCATATGGGCGATGCCCTGCTCGTTGCAGCCCTGCATTACCTGCAGATGGCCCGGATCCTGCTCCAGCGCCTGGCCGATACCCAGCACGTTACCGTGTCCGAAGATAGTGGCTACGCCCTCCACGAAGGGCGTTTCGCTGCCGTCAACGCTGACGTACTGTTGATTGAGGAAGCGGACCAGCGCCTGGGCCATGGTCATACGTTCGGTTTGCATAACACCTCCTGTCAGCCCAGCGTCGGCATGGAAAACGCGGCGCCTGTCTCCTGCTGCATTTCCGGCCAGCGCGCGGTGATGGTTTTCATGCGGGTGTAGAAGCGCACGCCGTCGTTGCCGTGAACGTTGAGCGCGCCAAAGATGGAACGCTTCCAGCCGCCGAAGCTGTGGAACGCCATCGGCACCGGGATCGGCACGTTGACGCCCACCATGCCCGCCTGCACCTCTTCGCAGAAGCGGCGCGCGCAGCCGCCGTCGCGGGTGAAAATGGCCGAGCCATTACCATATTCATGGCGGTTAATCAGATCCACCGCGCTGGCGTAATCTGCTACGCGCACCACAGAAAGCACCGGGCCAAAAATTTCTTCCTTATAGATGGTCATATCCGGGGTAACGTTATCGAACAGCGTCGGCCCGACGAAATAGCCCTGCTCGTGACCCAGCACGCTAAAGCCGCGGCCGTCCACGCGAAGCCTCGCCCCCTGCGCCTCGCCGCTGTCGATATAGCCCAGCACCTTGCTGCGGTGGGCGGCGGAGATAAGCGGCCCCATTTCGTTTTCCGGCGTCTGGTCCAGGCCCGGCCCGACGCGCAGCGCGGCAATCTGTTTTTCCAGCCGGGCGCAGAGGTCGTCGGCGGTTTTATCGCCCACCGCAAGCACCACCGAAAGCGCCATACAGCGCTCGCCCGCCGCGCCGTAGGCCGCGCCCATAATGGCGTTGGCCGCCATCTCCATGTCGGCATCCGGCATCAGAATGCAGTGATTTTTCGCCCCGCCCAGCGCCTGACAGCGCTTACCGTGGGCGGAGGCGGTCTGGTAAATGTATTCCGCAACTGGCGTGGAGCCGACAAAGCTCACCGCCTGCACGCGCGGGTCGGTCAGGAGCACGTCAACGGACTCCTTATCCCCCTGCACCACGTTGAACACGCCGTCCGGCAGGCCGGCCTCTTTCAGCAGCTGCGCCAGCGCCAGCGCGAGCGAAGGGTCTTTTTCCGACGGCTTCAGCACGAAGGTATTCCCGGTTGCCAGCGCAATCGGGAACATCCACATCGGCACCATCGCCGGGAAGTTAAACGGCGCGATCCCGGCGCAGACCCCGAGCGGCTGCATCAGCGAGTGGCTGTCGACGCCGGTACCGACGTTCGCAGAGTGTTCACCCTTTTGCAGATGCGGGATGCCGCAGGCAAATTCCACCACTTCCAGGCCGCGGGTCAGTTCGCCCACCGCGTCGGAGAAGACTTTGCCGTGCTCTTCGCTGATGATGCGGGCCAGGCGCGCCATATTCTCCTCCAGCAGCGCCTTAAAGCGGAACATCACGCGTGCGCGCTTAAGCGGAGCATGGCGCGCCCACGCCGGAAACGCCTGCTGCGCGGCGGCAATCGCCTGTTCGGTTTCCTGCGCCGTACTCATCACCACCTGGCGGATCTGCTCGCCGGTGGCCGGGTTGAAGATCGCCTGAACGCGCTGGCCTGAACCGGTGACACATTCGCCGTGAATAAAATTCGCTACCGTCTCCATCCTTAACCTCTCGCTGTTGATACGTGACCGTTACCTGAACGCTTTGCACTCACACTATATATGAAACAAATATTCCATTTTAAGTTGAAATAAAATAAATGATGATTATTGTGATCAAGGATGGATTTTTATGTTAACAGCCAGCACCACTGACGCCGCGTGCGCTATTAAGGATTTTCGGGCGAGGAAATGACTGAAGCTTCTGTTTCATTTTTGCTGCCAGATGGATGGCCGACATTTAAAAAGCGCGGTTTTGCGTTTAGAATCATATGACTGTATTTGGGGGATAACATGACGACAGCAACCAGCCTGAACGAACTGCAGCAGCAAATCCGCGATCGCTACGATAGCCTGAGCAAGAGGCTGCAGCAGGTCTCCCGCTACGTGCTGGATAACACCAACAGCGTGGCCTTTGATACGGTTGCCGTTATTGCCGAGCGCGCCGACGTGCCGCCCTCGACGCTGATCCGCTTTGCCAACGCTTTTGACTTCACCGGCTTCAACGAAATGAAACAGCTGTTTCGCATGAACCTGGTGGAGGAGACCGCCAGCTACAGCGACCGCGCCCGGCTGTTCCGCGAGATGGAGAGCGAGGCCGTGCCGGAAACGCCGCTTGATATCCTGCAGGAGTTCGCCCGCTCGAACGCGCAGGCGCTGCAGCAGCTTGCCGCCCGCGCCGAGCCGGAGATGCTGGAGCGCGCGGTACAGCTGCTGGCTGACGCCGATACCATCTACATCGCCGGACTGCGCCGCTCCTTTAGCGTCGCCGCCTATCTGACCTACGCCCTGAGCCACCTTGAGTGCCGCCCGATTCTGCTCGACGGCATGGGCGGGATGCTGCGCGAGCAGATCAGCCGCATAAAGGCGCGCGACATTGTGGTGTCGATCAGCTTCTCGCCGTACGCGGAAGAGACGGTGATGGTCAGCGAAACCGCCGCCAGCGTCGGCGCGCGCCAGATTGTGATCACCGACAGCCAGATCAGCCCGCTGGCGACGTTCAGCGACCTCTGTTTCGTGGTGAAAGAGGCGCAGGTAGATGCGTTTCGCTCTCAGTCGGCGACGCTGTGCCTGGTGCAGTCGCTGGTAGTGGCGCTGGCATATCGGCTGGGCGAAGGAAAGTAGGCTACCGCTCCTTCGCCTGCAACACCGGTCAGAAGCTGTACGTCACCTTCAGGCTTCCCGTGGGCGACGTTTTTTTCTGAACGACTGGGCTATCGCCCGCCTCTCCCGTCAGCTGCGTAACGCCGGCAGCGGCAAGCACGCTCCAGCGGGAGGTGAGCTTATGGGTCCAGTCCAGGTTCAGCGAATAGGCATATATTCCCGATCCGGCATCATGTCGGGCAAATCCCGATGCGGCCGACTGGGCTGGGCTGACCCCGTAGTACGTTTGCATGTACTTGCTGGATCCCCAGCTGCCGGTCAGCGCCAGCGTCACCGAGTTTTCAGGAGAGGTGTAGAGCGGGCTGGCAATGCCAAAGTGCACAGCCTCACCGTTGTCTCTTTCCGAAACCGGGACCTCAGCCTGCAGCTGCACGTTAAGCCAGTCAGTTACCCTGTACCCCAGCCCCGGCACAACGACGGCTGAGCCTTTGACGTCACCCATCCCCCGCAGGTAGTCGCTGCCGGAGGCGATTGAATCGCTGCTTACGTCGCGATCCTTACGTCCTGCGCGATAGCTCAGCGCAGCGCTGTAATCCAGGTTGCCGACGCGGTTGCCGTAGCCGAGCCCGCGGGTGGTGCTGATAAAGAACCCATTTTCCATCGCGTAATCAACCACCTGGGCCGCAGCAACGCGGCTCTTATCCGAACCGGAATAGCGTGGCGCAACATCCACGCCGCCGCCCAGGGTTAACACGTTGCCCTGGCGCTGCCCGGCCGCCAGCGTCGGGGTAGCCAGTAACGCCAGGACGGCCCCCGACAGGATGCTTTTCGCGCTGCGACCGATGAGTGAACGGGGGAACCTGTGACGCAGTTTGCTGTTTCTCATTAAAGAAGCCCTTTTGGATTCAGATGGTTACGATTCAGGCGGTGTTAAACGCCAGCGCGCTCATTCTGAATACCCTCCCTAAGGTTCTTATGAGCCGAAAATGAAGAAACGCTGAAGCACGTGCTGGTTCTGTAAAGCTGAATGATTTCCTGATACCGTTTTTTTCTTAAGCTGTTCTTCATCCACTGCTGATACCGTTACCTTTGTGAAAATTCTACTAGTTGAAGACGACCTGGATCTCGGCAACGGCGTACGTATCGCCCTTGCAGATCAAGGATTTGATGTCATATGGGTACGCCGGAAAGAGGATGCGCTGCATCAGCTCGATCTCTGCGTGCCGGAGCTTATCCTGCTCGACCTGGGGCTGCCCGATGGCGATGGCATGAGCCTGATGACGCGCCTGCGTCAGCAGCTCCGGGGGATCCCCGTCATTATCCTGACGGCGCGAGGCACGCTGCAGGACCGCCTGTGCGGGCTGGACGCGGGCGCGGACGACTATCTGGTCAAACCTTTTGTGCTCGCCGAGCTGCTGGCGCGCGTGAGAGCCCTGGCGCGGCGCAGCTACGGTTTTGAGAATGAGGCGATCGACATTCGCGGCTTGTCTCTCCACGTACCGACGCGTCGCGTGACGGTGAGCGCGCGCCACGTTGAGTTGACGGCAAGTGAATACGCGCTGCTCGAAACGCTAATGCTGCGCGCTAACCGCGTGCTTACGCGGCGGTATCTGGAAGAGAGGATATTCGGCACGAAAGAAAATCTCAGCAACGCGCTCGACGTGCATATGGGTAACCTGCGGCGAAAAATTGGCGATGGCTTTGTGCGAACGGTGCGGGGCGTAGGGTACGTCATTGATACCGTACCGGTTCAGAAGGCGGCGGGCTGATGCGTAATTTTTGGTATCGCCTCAGGCTTCCTACGCTGGTCAGGCGAATGATGGTCGCCCAGATGCTGCTGCTTACGCTGCTGTGGTGTCTTTTTTTAACCTTCATTTTGCTGGAGGACCTGCGCAGCCCTCCAATACTCACGGGCAGTGAGACTTACGAAACCCTCTTTTCCCTGGTTGAGAGCATGGAGGATAGGCCGCAGGCGCGTAAAGAGGTGCTGGCCGCGTTCAGCAAGGCGCTGCGGGAGGGGTATGGCGGCGGTGAAGATCCGGAGCTGGCCATCAACCTGATCGTTCGCAAGCATAATGAGATTATTTTTTCTTCGCGTGGCGCGCCAACGGAGGTGAAAAATAGCCGTCTGGGGGAAATGCAGCGCGTCCGGACTGGAGACCACACCTGGACGAGCCGCACCCTCAAATCCGCGCGCTCCGACGTGGAGGTCACCCTTTTCACCCCGGCCGGCAGCTGGAATTTCTTTATCTACCTGAACTCGCGCGGCTATTACGTCATGCCGCTGCTGGTATGCATCCCTTTCCTTTTGTTTCCCGCGTGGCTGTCAATCCGCATCGCGATGCGCCCCTGGAACAGGGTAGTGAATGAAATTTCATTGCGCACGCCAGACGATCTCTCTCCCTTAAAAGCCGTTCCCAGGCACAGGGAGCTGCGCCAGACGGTGGACGCGATTAATGACTTTCTCGCCAGGGTGCGGGAAAGCGCCGAAAGGGAAAGGGTGTTTATTGCCGATGCCGCGCACGAGCTGCGTACGCCGCTGGCCGCGATGCGGATCAACGTCGAGGCGCTGCAGTCCTGGGTCATCAGCGAAAGCCAGCAGGAGCTGCTTGCAGGCATTGTTCGCAGCAATAGCCGTGCCGCTCGTCTCGTCAATCAGCTTCTGCTGATGAAGCATAGCGAAGCGCACATCGACACGGTAACGGAGCCTGTGCCGCTGACAACGCTTATTCAGGAGCGAATGGCCGCGCTGGAGCCGCTGGCGTCGGCGCGCGGGATTGAGCTTGAATTCTTCGCAGACGATGAAATCCGGGTCGCGGGCATCCGGGAACGTCTGGTGTCGCTGATCGACAATTTGATTGAAAATGCCGTGAAGTACAGCCCTGAGGGGGGACGAATTGAGGTACAGCTGCAATCGACAATGACATCCGCCCGGCTGCGCGTCTCAGACGCGGGCCCCGGCATTCCGGTTGAATTGCGCGAGCGGGTGTTCGACAGGTTTTTCCGCGATCCTAATCAAACCCAAAGCGGGAGCGGCTTAGGGCTTGCCATCGTCAAAGCCGTTACCCAGCAGCACAACGGCAGAGTCAATCTGAGTACGTCAGCAGAAGGTGGCCTGATGGTGACCGTTGACTTCCCGCATCCCGCGCTTGCATGAACGGAAACGCGGCGCTACCCGGCCTGACGTTTGCCGGTACGGCAGCGTTATTTCACGCATGCCGCAGATTGCTTCAATAAGATTACCGTATTTGTTATATTGTTACTTATTGATTATTCACCTCTGCGGTGCCAAAAAGAACAAGATTCACCGCGACCCAGGACAGAAAAATGCTAGATTACCGCTTCCCGACAGCTTTGCAGATGGTTCTCAGCGTAGCGATGGCGGAGCAGTCGGGTGAACGTTCGACGAGCGCAATCCTGGCCTACGGCCTGGAAGCGAATCCGAGCTTCATCCGTAAACTCATGGTTCCTCTCGCCCGTGACGGCATTATCGTCTCCACGCTTGGCCGCAACGGCTCTATACACCTTGGCCGCCCGGCGGACGAGATTACCCTGCGCGATATCTACCTTTCCGTTACTGAAGATAAAAAGCTGTGGGCGTCCCGTCCTGACGTTCCGGCACGCTGCGTGGTGAGCGCCAACGCCTGCTGGTACTTCAAATCCATTGCTGATGAAGCGGAGCAGGCTTCGCTGGCGGTTCTGGCGCGCCATACCGTCGCCAGCGCGCTGGAAGAGGTGAAAAAAGCCGACACCAGCGGGTGCGATCCGGTCCCGGAAATCTGCACGCAGCATAAAAAAGCGCCTTAATCCTTTACGGATTGCGAAAAAAAACCGCCTTCACTGTGAAGGCGGTTTTTTATTGTCTGCGACGTCCTACGCAGGCAGCACGTCTCTTTCCGCTTTACCGCGCGTCACGAACTTACGCAGCGTCACGTAAAACACCGGCGTCAGGAACAGGCCAAACAGGGTCACGCCCAGCATGCCGGAGAACACCGTGATCCCGGTGACGCCGCGCACCTCGGCACCCGCGCCGTGGCCGAGGATGAGGGGGATCGTCCCGGCAATAAAGGCGATAGAGGTCATCACAATCGGGCGTAAACGCAGGCGGCACGCCTCCAGCGCGGCCTCCATGATACCTTTCCCCTGGATTTCCAGCTCGCGGGCAAACTCCACGATAAGTATCGCGTTCTTACAGGCCAGCCCCATAAGCACGACCAGACCCACCTGCACAAACACGTTGTTATCGCCCCCGGTCAGCCAGACGCCAAACAGCGCGGACAGCATCGTCATCGGAACGATAAGGATCACCGCCAGCGGCAGCGTCCAGCTTTCATACAGCGCCGCCAGCACCAGAAACGCCAGCAGAACCGCAACCGGGAAGACGATCAGCGCCGTATTACCCTGCGTGGCCTGCTGGAAGCTCAGGTCCGTCCATTCGATATTCATCCCGTTCGGCAGTATCTGCTTAGACATTGCGTCCAGCTGCGTCATCGCCTGCGCGGAAGAGAGCACGCGAGGATCGGCATCGCCAATGAGATCCGCCGCCGGGTAGCCGTTGTAGCGGATCACCGGATCCGGCCCGTAGGTGGTGCTGATGGTGACCATACTGCCAATCGGCACCATTTCGCCCTGGTTATTGCGGGTGCGTAAGTTCGCAATATCCTCCACGCTGTCGCGGAACTGCCCGTCGGCCTGGGCCATTACGCGCCAGGTGCGGCCAAACTGGTTAAAGTCGTTCACATAGGACGAGCCCAGGTAGGTTTGCAGCGTGCCGAACAGATCGGTGAGCGACACGCCCTGCGCTTTCGCCTTATCGCGGTCGACCTGAACGTCCAGCTGCGGAACGTTAGCCTGGTAGGTTGAGATGGGGAAATGCATCCCCGGCGTCTGCATGATTGCACCGGACATGGTGTTCACCGCGTTTTGCAGCGCGCCATAGCCCAGACCGGCGCGATCCTGAATGTACAGGGAATAGCCCGATCCCTGACCCAGCCCTAAAATCGGCGGCGGCAGAATCGAGAAGCCGAAGCCCTGCTGGATTTGCGCGATTTTCGCGTTGATCTCCGCGTTAATTTCCGCCGCAGAGTGTTTACGCTGGTCGAACGGCTTCAGGCCAAAAAATACCGTCCCGGTGTTCGGCGTGTTGGTAAACTGGAGCGCATTCAGGCCGGGAAACGCAACCGCATAATCCACGCCTTCGGTATTCATACCGATTTCGCTCATTTTGCGGATCACCGCATCGGTACGCGCCAGCGACGAGCCTTCCGGCATTTTCACGCCGCCAATCAGGTACAGCTTATCCTGCGTCGGAATAAACCCGCCGGGTACGGCTTTAAACATCACGCCGGCAGCACAAAGCAGCAGCAAATAAACCGCAAACACCGCGCCGCGTCGGCCGAGCGTTTTGCCCACCAGCCCCTGATAGCCGGTCGAGCTGCGGTGGAAAAAGCGGTTAAACGGACGGAAGATCCAGCCGAACAGACGATCGATAAGCCTGGTCGGGAAATCTTTCGGTGCGCCGTGCGGCTTCAACAGCAGGGCAGCCAGCGCCGGCGAGAGCGTCAGCGAGTTAATCGCCGAAATCACCGTTGATATGGCTATCGTGACCGCAAACTGTTTATAAAACTGACCGGTCACGCCGGAGAGGAACGCCATGGGAACGAACACCGCGCACAGCACCAGTGCGATGGCGATAATCGGCCCGGAAACTTCACGCATCGCCTGATGCGCCGCCGCAAGCGGGGCGAGCCCCTCTTCGATGTTTCGCTCGACGTTTTCCACCACCACGATGGCATCGTCCACCACGATACCAATCGCCAGCACCAGCCCGAACAGGCTCAGGGTATTAAGCGAAAAGCCCAGCAGGTAGAGAATGCTGAATGTGCCCACCACCGATACCGGCACCGCGATCAGCGGAATGATCGACGCGCGCCAGGTTTGCAGGAACAGGATAACCACCAGCACCACCAGCACCACCGCTTCCAGCAGCGTTTGCACGACCGCGCGGATAGAATCGCGCACAAATACCGTCGGGTCGTAAGGTGCCGCCCACTTCATATCGTCCGGGAAACGCGTGGACAGTTCGTCCATTTTTGCACGCACCGCGTTAGACAGATCGATGGCGTTCGCCCCCGGCGACTGGAAAATACCAATCCCGACCGCGTCTTTATTGTTGAGCTGCGAACGCAGCGCATAGCTGCCGGAACCCATCTCTACGCGCGCCACGTCGCGCAGGCGGACGACCGTACCGTCCTGCGTCGTTTTCAGGACAATATTGCCAAACTCCTCTTCGGTATGCAGACGGCCCTGGGCGTTAATAGAGATCAGGAAATCGCTCTCTTTTGGCAGCGGCTCGGCGCCAAGCTGCCCGGCGGAAACCTGAACGTTCTGCTCCTGCATCGCCGTCACCACGTCCGATGCCGTCAGCCCACGCGCCGCCACCTTGTTTGGGTCCAGCCAGACGCGCATCGCGTATTCGCCCGAGCCGAAAATCTGAATCTGCCCCACGCCGGGCAGGCGCGCCAGCTCGTCCTTCACCTTCAGCGTGGCGTAGTTTCGCATGTACAGCGAGTCGTACTTGCCGCCTGGCGAAAACAGATGCACCACCAGCGTCAGGGTTGGCGATTGTTTCTGCGTGGTGATGCCCAGACGCCGCACGTCTTCCGGCAGGCGCGCCTCGGCCTGCGATACCCGGTTTTGCACCTGAACCTGCGCCTGATCGGGATCCGTACCCGGACGGAAGGTGACGGTGGTGACCAGCACGCCGTCCGATCCCGCGACGGATTTCATGTACATCATGTTCTCAACGCCGTTGATCGCCTCTTCCAGCGGCGTTGCCACGGTCTCCGCGATCACCTTCGGGTTGGCGCCGGGGTACTCCGCGCGCACCTGCACGCTTGGCGGTACGACGTCAGGATATTCGCTGACCGGCAGCAGCGGGATGGCGATTAATCCTGTGATAAAAATCAAAATCGACAGTACGGCGGCAAAAATTGGCCTGTCGATGAAAAAACGGGAAAAGTCCATGGGTTGGATTCTCAGGTAAGGGATCAGTTGAGGGCGGCGCTGGCGGTCATGGCGACGGTTTTCGCGTTAACCGGCATGCCCGGCATAAACACCTTTTGTAAACCATCGACGATGACTTTATCCCCGGGATTCAGCCCCTGCTGTACGATGCGTAAACCGTCGGCCAGACGACCCGGCGTGATATCGCGACGCTGTGCTTTCCCTTCTTTATCAACGATATAAACATATTTACGATCCTGATCGGTCAGCACCGCCTTATCGTCTACAAGCGTGGCTTTAAATTCCGCACTGCCCGGCAGGCGCACGCGGGCAAAGAGTCCCGGCGTGAACTGACGCTGCGCGTTATCTAACAGCGCGCGCATGCGGATCGTTCCGGTACTCGGCGTGAGCTGGTTATCAAGAAAATCCACTTTGCCCTGATGGGGATAGCCCTCCTCGCCGGTAAGGCCAATCTCCACCGGCAGCGCCAGGTGATTACTGGACGCCCCCTGCCCGCTGCGGGCCAGGTTTTGATAGTGAAGGTAGGTTGACTCGTCCACGTCGAAGTAAACGTAAACCGTCTTCAGCGAGACCAGGGTGGTGAGCACGCTGGCGCTGTCGCCGGCGGTAACCAGATTACCGCTGGTGATCAGCGCACGGCTGGCGCGGCCATCGATGGGCGCGGTCACTTTGGTGAAGTCCAGGTTAAGCTGCGCAGCGTCAACCGCCGCCTGCGCTGCGCGAATGTCGGCCTGCGCCTGGGTGGCTGCGGAACGGCGCTGCTCCCACTCTTCACGGGATACCACGTTGGTATTGACTAATTTATCGGTGCGGTTAGCCTCGCTTCGCGCCAGGCTGGCCTGCGTTTTGGCTCTCGCCAGCGTCGCCTGCGCCTGTTCCAGCGCGGCGCGATAGGTTCTGTCATCAATAGTGAACAGCACCTCACCCTTTTTCACCTCCTGGCCGTCGGTGTAGTTCACTTTATCAATGTAGCCGGAGACGCGCGGGCGCAGCTGAACGCTCTCCACCGCCTCAATGCGACCATTGAAGCTGTCCCACTGGCTTATGGATTTTACGACCACGTCAGCAGCGCTGACGACGGGCGCTTGCGGCGCGGCATTTTGCGCGACGCTGTCATCGCACCCGACCAGCAGCGCGGCGAGTAAAATCGCGCCCAGCGTTTCCAGATGAAAGTTACCCCAGGTTTTTTGCAGGCTCATTATTTTTATTCCGGTTATTGTAGCCGCCGGGCAAGACGCAGCGGGAGGTGCCGCGCCACTTCCTTTGTCCGGGCTGGCTTAAGGCCATTTGTGTCGTTCATCGCCACAAAACTGTAACAGTTGCGAATACACTATCGCGGCGATTGTAGGAAGGCGCTTAATTAAGTGCAAGAATAATTGTTGCACTTAATGTGCTATTTGCGTCAAAGGTAAATAACCTGTTTCGAGCAGGGTTTTAAATGTAACAATAAAACTTGCAATTAGTGGAAAAAAGGGCCACCTTTAAATGCAACAAACAAAGATGCTTTTTGACGCGTGGCGTAGGGGGAAGCAAGATGAACACCGGTGCATTCATTCACGATTTACTTGACTGGATCGACAACAACCTTGACAGCCGTCTGGACATTGAAACCGTCTCCAGGCGAGCCGGCTATTCGAAATGGCACCTCCAGCGGATCTTCAAGGAACATACCGGCTCCCCTCTCGCAGAATATATTCGCGCGCAAAAGCTGCAAAAATCGGTCGAGCGTTTAGCCCAAAGCGATGAACCGATTTTGAACGTGGCGATCGCGCTGGGCTTTGACTCTCAGCAGTCCTTCAACCGCAGCTTTAAGCGTCAGTACGGTCAGGCCCCAGGCGCATGGCGGCGCAGTATCGGCTGCCGTGAATCGCGGCAGATACGCCAGTAACTCCCTTCCGGGACGAATATCGGTCAGAAAAAAAGCCCTCTGTAAACAGAGGGCTTTATTCAGTTTTACCTGTTTATGACGATACAGGTTGAGTTAGTGGCTTATTCCCACTCAATCGTCGCCGGTGGCTTACCGCTGATGTCATACACCACGCGCGAAATACCGTTAACTTCGTTGATGATGCGGTTAGACACGCGGCCTAAGAAGTCATACGGCAGGTGCGCCCAGTGCGCGGTCATGAAGTCAATGGTTTCAACCGCACGCAGGGAGACAACCCAGTCGTACTTGCGGCCATCGCCCATCACGCCGACGGAGCGAACCGGCAGGAACACGGTGAACGCCTGGCTAACCTTGTTGTACAGGTCAGCCTTGTGCAGCTCTTCAATGAAGATCGCGTCCGCGCGACGCAGCAGGTCGCAGTACTCTTTCTTCACTTCGCCCAGCACGCGCACGCCGAGGCCCGGGCCCGGGAACGGGTGACGGTAGAGCATGTCGTACGGCAGACCCAGTTCCAGACCAATCTTGCGCACTTCGTCTTTAAACAGCTCGCGCAGCGGCTCAACCAGGCCCATCTTCATCTCTTTCGGCAGGCCGCCCACGTTGTGGTGAGATTTGATGACGTGTGCTTTACCGGTTGCGGAGGCGGCGGATTCGATCACATCAGGATAGATGGTGCCCTGCGCCAGCCACTTCACGTCTTCCAGCTTCAGCGCTTCTTCGTCGAACACTTCAACGAACACGCGGCCGATAATTTTACGCTTCGCTTCCGGATCGTTCTCGCCCTTCAGCGCGTCCAGGAAGCGCTGCTCGCCTTCCACGTGAACAATGTTCAGACCGAAGTGGTCGCCAAACATGTCCATCACCTGCTGGGCTTCGTTCAGACGCAGCAGGCCGTTGTCCACAAAGACGCAGGTCAGGTTTTTGCCGATAGCGCGGTGCAGCAGCATCGCGGTGACGGAGGAGTCCACGCCGCCGGAGAGGCCGAGGATCACCTTGTCATCGCCAACCTGCTGGCGGATACGCTCAACGGCGTCGTCGATGATTTTAGCCGGAGTCCACAGCGCTTCACACTGGCAGATATCGCGCACGAAGCGCTCCAGCATTCGCATGCCCTGACGGGTGTGGGTTACTTCCGGGTGGAACTGCACGCCGTAGAAGCGTTTTTCTTCGTTCGCCATGATGGCGAACGGGCAGCTCTCGGTGCTGGCAACGGTCACGAAGTCGGACGGGATGGCGGTAACTTTGTCGCCATGGCTCATCCATACGTCCAGCAGCGGCTTGCCGTCTGCGGTCAGGGAGTCTTCGATACCGCGCACCAGCGCGCTGTCGGTTACCACTTCTACCTGCGCATAGCCAAACTCACGCTCGTTAGAGCCTTCTACGTGGCCGCCCAGCTGCATTGCCATGGTCTGCATGCCGTAGCAAACGCCGAATACCGGCACGCCAGCTTCGAACACGTACTGCGGTGCGCGCGGGCTGTTCTCTTCGGTGGTGCTTTCCGGGCCGCCGGACAGGATGATGCCGCTTGGATTGAATTCGCGAATCTGTGCTTCCGTGACATCCCACGCCCACAGTTCACAGTAAACGCCCAGTTCACGCACGCGACGCGCCACCAGCTGAGTGTACTGAGAACCAAAGTCCAGGATGAGAATGCGATGTTTATGAATGTTTTCCGTCATTGACGCTAATTCCGAGGCAAGTGAAACAGATTAAATAAATCGCCCGACACAAGGTCGGGCGAAGAAAAATCAGGAGCCCAGACGATAGTTCGGGGACTCTTTGGTGATCGTCACGTCGTGAACGTGGCTCTCCTGGATACCCGCACCGCTGATGCGTACGAATTCTGCTTTAGTACGCAGCAGGTCGATGGTACCACAGCCGGTCAGACCCATACAGGAGCGCAGGCCGCCCATCTGCTGGTGAATGATCTCTTTCAGGCGGCCTTTATAGGCAACGCGGCCTTCGATACCTTCCGGCACCAGTTTGTCAGCCGCGTTATCGGTCTGGAAGTAACGGTCGGAGGAACCTTTGGACATCGCACCGAGAGAGCCCATACCGCGGTAGGATTTGTATGAACGGCCCTGGTAGAGTTCGATTTCGCCCGGGGATTCTTCGGTACCGGCCAGCATGGAGCCAACCATCACCGCGGAAGCACCTGCGGCGATCGCTTTGGCAATGTCGCCAGAGAAGCGGATACCGCCGTCAGCGATAACCGGAATACCGGTACCTTCCAGCGCTTCTACCGCGTCGGACACCGCGGTGATCTGCGGAACGCCCACGCCGGTCACGATACGGGTGGTACAGATGGAGCCAGGGCCAATACCCACTTTCACCGCGCTGCAGCCGGCGTCAGCCAGGGCGCGAGCGCCTGCGCCTGTCGCCACGTTGCCGCCGATGATCTGCAGATCCGGGTATTTAGCGCGGGTGTCGCGAATGCGTTGCAGAACGCCTTCGGAGTGGCCGTGAGAAGAGTCAATCAGCAGTACGTCTACGCCCGCGGCAACCAGCGCGTCAACGCGCTCTTCGTTACCGGCACCTGCGCCAACCGCAGCGCCTACGCGCAGACGGCCATGCTCGTCTTTACAGGCGTTCGGTTTACGTTCTGCTTTCTGGAAATCTTTAACGGTGATCATGCCGCGCAGGTGGAAGTTCGCATCCACAACCAGCGCTTTCTCAACGCGTTTTTCGTGCATTTTTGCCAGCACGACGTCGCGGGTTTCACCTTCACGCACGGTAACCAGACGCTCTTTTGGCGTCATGTAGACGCTGACAGGCTGGTTCAGGTCAGTCACGAAACGCACGTCACGACCGGTAATGATGCCCACCAGCTCGTTATCTTCGGTCACAACCGGGTAACCCGCAAAGCCGTTACGCTCGGTCAGCGCTTTCACTTCGTGCAGGGTGGTGGTTGGCAGAACGGTCTGAGGGTCGGACACGATACCGGATTCATGTTTCTTCACGCGGCGAACTTCTTCCGCCTGACGCTCGATAGACATGTTTTTATGGATAAAGCCAATGCCGCCTTCCTGTGCCAGGGCGATAGCCAGACGCGCTTCCGTTACGGTATCCATTGCTGCGGAGAGCATAGGAATGTTCAGACGAATGGTTTTCGTCAACTGCGTGCTGAGGTCGGCAGTATTCGGCAGAACGGTGGAATGAGCGGGAACGAGGAGGACGTCGTCAAACGTCAGTGCTTCTTTAGCGATACGTAGCATGGGCAATATCTCTGACCTGGGTGGTTAAATATTGCCGTGGCATTATACAGAGCGTAACCGATTGCATCCACACTTTTTTGAAAAAAATGCTTGCGCTCACCTCTCAGCAGGTTACTATCGACTGAATAACTTGCTGATTTAGAATTTGATCCCGCTCACATGTTATCCTCTCAATCCCCCTCAATTTATACTGTCAGCCGCCTTAATCAGACGGTGCGTTTGCTGCTTGAGCAGGAAATGGGGCAGGTCTGGATCAGCGGTGAAATCTCTAACTTCACGCAGCCCGCTTCCGGCCACTGGTATTTTACGCTTAAAGACGACACCGCCCAGGTGCGCTGCGCGATGTTCCGCAACAGCAACCGTCGCGTGACGTTCCGTCCTCAGCACGGCCAGCAGGTTCTGGTGCGTGCCAATATCACCCTATACGAGCCGCGCGGCGACTATCAGATTATCGTCGAAAGCATGCAGCCTGCCGGCGAAGGCATGTTGCAGCAGAAGTATGAACAGTTAAAGGCAAAGCTGTCTGCCGAGGGACTGTTCGACCAGCAGCTCAAAAAACCGCTGCCCTCCCCTGCCCACTGCGTTGGGGTTATCACCTCGAAAACCGGGGCGGCTCTGCACGATATTCTGCACGTGCTTAAGCGCCGCGACCCTTCGCTGCCCGTCATTATTTATCCTACCGCCGTTCAGGGTGACGACGCGCCGGGGCAAATCGTACGCGCGATTGAGCTGGCAAACGCGCGCCAGGAGTGTGATGTATTAATCGTCGGGCGAGGCGGCGGCTCGCTGGAAGATCTGTGGAGCTTTAACGACGAGCGCGTGGCGCGGGCAATCTTTGCCAGCCTTATACCCGTGGTAAGCGCCGTCGGTCACGAAACGGACGTGACCATTGCCGATTTTGTCGCGGACTTACGCGCGCCTACGCCGTCCGCGGCGGCAGAAGTGGTCAGCCGCAATCAGCAGGAGCTGCTGCGCCAGATCCAGAACGGCCAACAGCGCCTGGAGATGGCGATGGACTACTTCCTCGCCAACCGTACCCGCCGCTTTACGCAGCTTCATCATCGTCTGCAACAGCAGCATCCGCAGCTGCGTCTGGCGCGTCAGCAAACCGTGCTGGAGCGCCTGCGTCAGCGGATGAACGTCGCCGTTGACGCCCAGCTTAAGCGTGCGGGCTCACGCCAGCAGCGCGTGACGCAGCGTCTGAACCAGCAGAACCCGCAGCCGACGATTTACCGTGCGCAAGCGCGTATTCAGCAGCTGGAATATCGTCTGGCGGAGAATATTCGCGCCCGCCTCAGCACCACCCGCGAGCGTTTCGGCAACGCGGTTACCCATCTGGAGGCCGTCAGCCCCCTCTCCACGCTGGCGCGCGGCTATAGCGTTACCACCGCGACGGACGGCAACGTGCTGAAGCAAACCGGGCAGGTTAAAGCCGGAGATATCCTCACCACGCGGCTTTCAGACGGCTGGGTGGAAAGCGAAGTGAAAGGCGTGACGCCGGTAAAAAAACCTCGCGCCCGTAAGAAGGCGTAATCAGCGATGGCCGTCCGGCGTGACGGCCAGCATTAGCCAGGACAGGCCTGAAAAAATCGCCAGCGCAGCCGCTGCGCTCGTTAACCCCAGCAGCAGGCCAAAAAGGATAGCGCCCAATACCTGCCCGCCTGCCAGCATCAAAAAGGCCAGGCTAACTCCAGCCGCCGGAGAAGGATGAGCAATCTCCGCCCCCTTAACCAGCAACACACCCGACAAAATCACATACCCCGCCCCGCTCATCGCCACCACCGGAATAAGCCACCAGGAAAAACCGTGCCTTAACGCCAGAATCGCCAGAGAGATAGCCATGAAGATCTGGGATAAACGATAAACCCCCCGCATGCCGATACGCCTTGCCATAGTTCCGGTAAATATGGCAACGATCCCCGCCCCGCCGCTTATCAGCCAGAGAACGTTGGTCGCTGCGCTATCCAGTTCCGTGTGACGCATAAGTATCTCCGGGCCAAAGCTCCACCATGCGGCACTGGCTATACCGCTGATAAAGGCAATCCCCAGCAGCCGAAACATGCCGGGTTTACGTACGATAAATGATGCCTTAGGTGAAGGCGTGCGGGGTTTCGCCGCCGACGGCGGCAGATGCCGCCACAGCGCCGGCAGGCACAGCAGCGCCATCATGGCGAACACAACGCAGGCTGCCCGCCAGCCGCCGGGCATGAAAAACAGAACGGGCACCGAGAGGATGATCCCGCCGCTCGTTCCGGCATTGATGGTGGTATTCACATGGAGCTGACGGTCGGGAGCGATCCTGTCATCTACCGCCCCGGCAAGGGCCGGCGAGGCCAGTCCCGAGCTCAGCCCGGCAATAAACAAACCTATCGCCAGCGTCATCGGCTGTGCCGAAGACGCGAGAATGAATAACCCCGCGGCAGCGGCGATGGCCGCCAGCAAGGCGGGCAGGCGAGGCCCAGCGCGCGCAATAAGGTAAGAGGCCAGAAATATCGACAGGCAATACGCCGCATAACTACAGGACGCTATAAACCCCGCCACCTGCGGAGTGAAAGGGATGGCCTGACGGATATCAGGCAGCATCAGGCCCCACGAAAACCTTGCCATACCATAGGTCACCGCGATGATTGAAAATCCGGTTATGCTCAGCGAAGTCTGTCCGTTCATTGCGCTCCTCTCACTTAATGGCGTTTAAAAAACCTAAACGGTGGTGGAGCGTTGCGCCAGTTTTTAAGGAAACGAATTGTCCGACTTACCTCCGGTCCTGGTTTAATGATTTACACTTAAGTAGATTCTTTTTTCGGCATTGCCAGAAAACAGGAGAACTGCATGACCCGAATTCACAGCGTGATACCCCCCTATATTCTTCGTCGTATTATCGAGAGCGGTTCAGAGCCACAGCAGCGCTGCGCCCGCCAGACGTTAACCCATGTGCAAACCCTGATGGCGCATATGCCGGGCAAGCCTGCCGCGCCGCACGTGAATAAAGCCGGCCAGCTTGAGCGTGACATCTACGACGCAAAGCAGACCCAGGAGCTGCCGGGTACCCAGGTACGCTATGAAGGCCAGCCCTCCAACGGCGATGTGGCGGTGGATGAAGCGTACGATTATCTGGGCATCACCCATGATTTCTTCTGGAAGGAATATCAGCGCGATTCGCTTGATAACAAAGGGCTGATCCTCACCGGCACCGTGCACTACGGCCGGGAGTATCAAAACGCCTTCTGGAACGGTCAGCAGATGGTCTTTGGCGACGGCGACGGCGACATCTTCAACCGCTTCACCATTGCCATCGACGTGGTGGCGCATGAGCTGAGCCACGGCGTGACGGAGACCGAAGCCGGGCTAATCTACTTTGAACAATCGGGCGCGCTGAACGAGTCGTTATCCGACGTGTTTGGCTCGCTGGTGAAGCAGTACCACCGTAAGCAAACCGCCGATAAAGCGGACTGGCTGATTGGCGAAGGGCTGCTGGCGGAGGGCATCAACGGCAAAGGGCTTCGCTCCATGTCTGAACCCGGCACCGCCTACAACGATCCCCTGCTCGGCAAAGATCCGCAGCCCGGGCATATGAAAGATTTCATTAAAACGCGCGAGGACAACGGCGGCGTACACCTCAACTCCGGCATTCCCAACCGGGCGTTTTATCTGGCCGCAACGGCGATTGGCGGTTATGCCTGGGAAAAAGCGGGCTATGCCTGGTACGACACGGTTTGCGATCGCAGCCTGGCGCAGGATGCGGATTTTGAGGCTTTCGCAAAACTGACGATCGCCCACGGCGAAAAGCGCTCGGGGAGCGACGTTGGGGCGGCCATTAAACAAGCCTGGGAACAGGTGGGAGTACTGTAATGCAGGTTCCGGAACTGACGGATGACGCCGTGGTTGAGCTGGCCCGGGAAGGCGGCGTCGCCTTTATTCCAAAGCTGAGCGGCCAGCGCACCATCGCGCTTTCCACTCTTAACGAGGCGCAGCGTCAGCGCGTGGTCAGTATTCTGCAACAGGCTATCCCGCGCGGGCAGCCGCCGGGTCAGCCGTCGTCACCGGGCAGCGGCGATCAGCGCTATTTTCGCATTCAGATAATCTGGACCCGGCACAATCAGGCGCAGTACGCCGACATCATTGTGCTGGTTCCGGAGCAGGAAGCGCCGGAATCGCTGATTGAGCTGTGGCGAAAAGGCGAAGGCTGCGTGTGCGATTAAGCCTCAGCCCTGATGAATTCGACCCGTTTTTTTGAGATCAGCCCGTGGCCGTTCTGACAGAAGTAGTCCACCGCGCCGCAGGCTTTGAGAACCTGAAGCGGCTGGTGACAGTCAGGGCAGCGCGCTTCAAGGGGAATATCTTTATTGCAGCTGTCGCAGTGCGCCATACCGTTTTGCGGCTCCAGCGCTGCGTGGCAGTCCGGGCAGGTAATCGTCATGCTCTCTCCTGTTGCGTATGGCCGGGGCAGATGCCCTGCCCCGGCAGGCTGAATGTTATCAGGCTTCAGTAGCCGGTTTAGTCTGCACATTTTCCAGCATGCGGCGTACCGGAACAATGAGAACGATCAGCACCGCGGCACAGATCAGCAGCGCGATGGAGCAGCGTGCAAAGAGATCCGGCAGCATATCCAGCTGGTCGGCCTTCACGTGTCCGCCAATCAGGCCCGCAGCCAGGTTACCCAGCGCGCTGGCGCAGAACCACAGCCCCATCATCTGGCCGCGCATTCTCTCCGGCGCCAGCAGGGTCATGGTCGCCAGCCCAATCGGGCTCAGGCACAGTTCACCGAGCGTCAGCATCAGGATACTGCCCACCAGCCAGAACGGAGAAACGCCTGCCCCACCGTTGCTCAGCACGTTCTGTGCCGCCAGCATCATCAGGCCAAAGCCCGCCGCGGCGCACAAAATACCGATGACGAATTTAGTGATGCTGCTCGGGCGAATGTTGTTGCTCGCCAGCTTCGGCCAGGCCCAGCTGAATACCGGCGCCAGCAGGATGATGAACAGGGCGTTGATCGACTGGAACCATACCGCCGGGATTTCAAAATCACCGATCATACGGTTAGTGTAGTCGTTGGCAAACAGGTTGAAGGAGGTTGGCTTCTGCTCAAACGCGGACCAGAAGAACGCGGCGGAGACCAGCAGAATAAAGCACACCAGCAGCCTGGCGCGCTCTTTGCGGTTCAGACCCGCGAAGATGAACAGGTAGATAAAGTAGAGCGCGACGGAGGCGGCAATGACGTACACCAGCACGCTGGCGACCGCGACCGGGTTAATCACAATCACGCCCTGGGCAATCAGCGTAACGATGATTGCAACGCCTGCCGCCAGCGCCAGCAGCCAGGCCCCCACGCCGTTGCGTTTCACAACCGGGCTGTTCCAGGTGGAATCCAGCCCCACCTCGCTGTCGTAGCGCTTCATGGCAGGAACGGCAAACACGCGGAAGATGATCAGCGCAACCAGCATCCCGATGCCGCCGATGCCAAAGCCCCAGTGCCAGCCGTGCGTTTTAATCAGCCAGCCTGAAATCAGCGGCGCAATGAACGAGCCCATGTTGATGCCCATGTAGAACAGCGAAAAACCGCCGTCGCGACGCGCGTCGCCCTTTTTGTACAGGGTGCCGACCATTACCGAGATACAGGTCTTGAACAGGCCAGAGCCGAGCACGATGAACATCAGGCCGATAAAGAACAGGTTATCGCCCATGATGGCCGACAGCGCAATCGACAGGTGACCAAGGGCAATCAGAATCGAACCGTACCAGACGGCTCTCTGCTGGCCGAGCCAGTTATCCGCCAGCCAGCCGCCCGGCAGCGCGGCCAGGTACATGGTACCGGCAAAGATGCCGACAATCGCCGAGGCGTTTTCCCGCGCCAGCCCCATTCCGCCGTCGTAGACGGTGGCGGCCATAAACAGGATAAGTAACGGGCGAATACCGTAAAACGAGAAACGCTCCCACATCTCGGTGAAGAACAGCGAGCCGAGCGGATAAGGGTGGCCGAAGAAGGTTCGGCTCTCTTTTTGATTAACAGAGGATTGCATAATTCTCCCGAAAAGGTATGTGTCGTGCTTGTAAACACCAGCATGTACGCCGAGCGGTTACGTATCCGATCGATTTTTTACATGCGGCGAAAAGTTGGTTAACCATTTGATAACCAGGCGCTAGTTTTGTCTAGTACCGAACCCTGGACTTTAAGACGAAAATTCGACGATTGTCTACTTTCTTAGATATATACATGGTTAAAAGCGAATAGTGATTGACATCACACAGACACAATAATGGGCCGCCAGCGGGCATAAAAAACCCGCGACGGGCGCGGGTTTTCGGGGGAAAAGCGAGGCTTATTTGCTTTTCTTAATGTGCTTAATCAAACGCTTACGCTTACGCATCTGGTTTGGCGTCAGGGTGTTGCGCTTATTCGCAAACGGGTTTTCCCCTTCCTTAAACTGAATACGGATAGGGGTCCCCATCACGTCCAGCGACTTACGGAAGTAGTTCATCAGGTAGCGTTTGTAGGAATCCGGCAGATCTTTCACCTGGTTGCCGTGGATCACCACGATTGGCGGGTTGTAACCACCGGCGTGGGCGTATTTCAGCTTCACGCGACGGCCGCGCACCAGCGGCGGCTGGTGATCTTCTGCTGCCATATTCATGATACGGGTCAGCATAGCGGTGCTCTGACGACGGGTAGAGCTGTCATAGGCTTCACGTACGGATTCAAACAGGTTACCTACGCCGCTGCCGTGCAGGGCAGAGATGAAGTGAACGCGGGCAAAGTCGATGAAGCCCAGACGGAAGTCCAGCGTCTCTTTCACCTGCTCGCGTACTTCATTGCTCAGGCCGTCCCACTTGTTGACGACGATAACCAGCGAGCGTCCGCTATTGAGGATAAAGCCGAGCAGAGAGAGATCCTGATCGGAGATACCTTCACGTGCGTCGATCACCAGCAGCACCACGTTGGCGTCTTCAATCGCCTGCAGAGTTTTGATAACCGAGAATTTTTCCACCACGTCGGTGATTTTCCCGCGCTTACGCACGCCCGCGGTGTCGATAAGTACGTACTCACGTTCATCGCGCTGCATGGGGATGTAGATACTGTCGCGGGTGGTGCCCGGCATGTCGTAGACCACCACGCGCTCTTCACCCAGAATACGGTTAGTAAGCGTAGACTTACCTACGTTTGGACGGCCAACGATAGCCAGCTTAATAGGCAGATCCTGCGGGTTAAAGTCGTCTTCCGGCTCTTCCTCGCCCTCTTCACCGGCTTCGAACTGCGCCCAGTATTCTGCGTCTTCATCCACCTCTTCCGGCGGGTTTACTTCGTCAACCCACGGCAGCAGAACGGTTTCCAGCAGGCTGGTGACGCCGCGGCCATGCGAAGCCGCAATTGGGTAAATATCGCCAAGGCCTAAAGACCAGAAATCCGCAACGGCCTGATCGGCATCGATACCGTCAGTTTTGTTCGCCACCAGGAAGGTTGGCTTTTCGCGTGAACGCAGATGTTTGGCAATAGCAGAGTCCGCAGGCATCAGGCCAGCGCGAGCATCTACCATAAACAGAACTACGTCCGCCTCTTCGATAGCCAGCAGAGACTGCTCTGCCATGCGGGTTTCTACGCCGTCTTCCGTACCGTCGATACCGCCGGTATCAATACAGATGAACTCGCGTCCTTCCACCTCTGCACGACCGTACTTACGGTCACGCGTCAGCCCCGGGAAATCCGCAACCAGCGCATCACGGGTGCGTGTTAAACGGTTAAAAAGAGTGGATTTTCCAACGTTAGGGCGCCCGACAAGCGCGACCACAGGTACCATGTTTGAAGCCTCATAAAATTCAAAATAACGTCGCTTTCGCAGCGTTTTTAAAAATGTCAAAACGGCTCCTGAGCGAACAGGAGCCGTTTAGTATACTACAACCGCCGTGTAATTAACGCGTGATCGCGTACAGCGTGCCGTCTTTTGCCTGAATCAGCAGCTTGCCGTCAGCAACAACCGGATCCGTCAGGAAGCCTGAGCCGTCCACTTTCTGCTGCGCCACGAAGCGGCCGTTCTCTGGATCGACCCAGTGCATATAGCCTTCGCTGTCGCCCACCACCAGGCTGCCGTTATACAGTGCCGGTGCGGTCAGCAGACGGTGCAGCAGATCGCTCTGCGTCCACAGCGTAACGCCACCTTCGGTGCTCAGCGCCAGCAGACGGTCGTTCTGATCGACCATATAAATGCGGTTGCCTTCCACGATGAAATCGTTCACGGAGCCCAGCTCACGTTTCCACATGATCTGGCCGCTGCGCAGATCCAGCGCGGTCAGGTTGCCGTTATACGCCAGCGCGTAAACCACACCGTCAACGATAACTGGCGTCGTGTCTACGTCGCTCAGACGGTCGATTTCAGTAGAGCCGGTCGCCTGAGAGATGCGCTGCTGCCAAATCATCTGGCCCTGCTGCATCAGTACTGCGCTCACGCGGCCGTTATCGCCGCCCACAATGGCAGCACCAAACGCCGTTGCCGGCGCAGATTCACCGCGCAGAGAGAGCGCTGGCATATCCAGGTTAACGGTCCATTTTACCAGACCATCCGCTTCGTTCAGCGCCTGAAGCTGGCCGTTGCTGGTATGGATGAGCACCAGACCGTCGCTGACAACCGGACGAGATAAGGATTCACCGGCAACGGTAGTCTGCCATGCAACGCTGCCGTCGCTGGCATTCAGCGCGTAAACCTGCGCTTTTTCGCTGCCCACATACACGTGACCACCGGCTACGGTCAGGCCGCCAGAAAGCAGCGCAGGCTTATGGGAGAACCAGCCGTCTTTTTCCGCCAGGTTGACGGACCAGACTTCTTTTCCATCATCAGCGTTCAGCGCTTTAACGGTGCCTTTGCGATCGGCCGCATAGACGACGCCGTCAGCAAACGCCGGGTGCAGGTTGGAGTAGAAGTCACCGATACCGTTACCTACGGAAACGTCCCACGCGGTAGATGGGGTAAACTGGTTTTCAACCGTCGGCAGCGGGGACATTTTGACAACGTCTTCTTCGCCACTGAACAATGAACAACCGCTCAATAACGTAACAGAAAGCAGTCCTGGCAGAAGTAATTTACGCAATTGCATTGGGTCCCTCTCAGACGGACAAATTATTTATTTTCATCTGCATCATTTCGCTCAGCGCAGGTGAAGCTTTACTATCCACGCCAGCTTGCCACGCTTTACGCGCGCCCGCTTTATCACCCTTGCTCAGCAGTGCTTCACCGCGCAGATCGGCAACGATGGCGGCAAAGCCTTCGCCTTTAATGGTATCAAGCGTTTTCAGCGCGTCGTCGGCTTTATTCTGCTGAACCTGGATACGGGCCAGACGCAGATTAATTACCGCTTTCAGGTTTTCATCACTGGCAGCAGCAAGCCCCTGAGACAGTTGCGCAGCGGCTTTGTCCAGTTCGTTCTTATCAACATACTGCTGGGCCACTTCCAGCGCGGCCAGCGCACCGTAGGTATTTTTGTTGTCAGCGGCAAATTTCTCCGCCGCCGTCAGCGTTTGCGGCCGATCGGCACGGATTGCGCTAACGGTATTTTCGTAGTTCAGGGACGAACCGCGAGCAGAGTCAGCCTGATGATTGTTCCAGTAACGCCAGCCAACCAGCGCACCTACACCTAAAATAACCCCAACAACCAGCGCTTTGCCGTTTTCAACAAAGAAGCGTTTAACCGCATCAACCTGGTCGTGTTCGTTCTCGTAAATTTCCACGCAGTCCTTCTCCTTAGCCCAATAGAGTGCGCAAGTGCGCCGCAACGCCGTCCTGCGTTACCGTAGTTTGCTCACCAGAGCGCAGGTCTTTTACCACCACCTCGCCGTTAGCCACTTCGGACTCGCCCAGCACCAGTGCGATACGTGCGCCCCACTTATCGGCACGAGCAAACTGTTTTTTAAAGTTGCCGCCGCCATGGTTGGTCATCAGCTTAACGTCCGGCAATGCATCACGCAGGCGTTCGGCAAGCTGCATCGCCGCAGGCTGCGTATCCGCACCTGAGGCCACCAGGTATATATCGACAACAGAATCGGCTTTAAATTCCGGATTAACTGCCTGAACCAGCAAAACAAGTCGCTCAAGGCCCATCGCGAAGCCAACGGCTGGTGCCGCACGGCCACCAAGCTGCTCAACCAGACCGTCATAACGGCCGCCGGCACAAACGGTGCCCTGCGAACCGAGGCTGGTGGTGACCCACTCAAACACGGTACGGTTGTAGTAGTCCAGACCGCGCACCAGACGCTGGTTAACGGTATAGGCGATGCCCGCCGCTTCCAGCAGCCTGCACAGGCCGGCAAAGTGTTCGCGGGAATCGTCGTCCAGGTAATCGCCCAGCGCAGGCGCATCGTTCAGCAGCGCCTGCACGTCAGGGTTTTTGGAATCGAGCACGCGCAGCGGGTTGCTGTACATACGACGCTTGCAGTCTTCGTCCAGCTTCTCTTTGTGCGCTTCCAGGAATGCCACCAGCGCATCGCGGTAGTTAGCACGCGCTTCCAGCGAACCGATAGAGTTGAGCTCCAGGGAGACGTGCTCAGAAATACCGAGCGCGCGCCACCAGCGGGCTGTCAGCATAATCAGCTCGGCGTCGATATCCGGCCCTTGCAGACCAAACACTTCCACACCCAGCTGGTTGAACTGACGATAGCGGCCTTTCTGCGGACGTTCGTGGCGGAACATCGGGCCGATATACCACAGGCGCTGCTCCTGATTGTACAGGAGACCATGTTCGATGCCGGCGCGCACGCAACCCGCCGTCCCTTCAGGACGCAGGGTCAGGCTGTCGCCGTTGCGGTCCTCAAAGGTATACATCTCTTTTTCAACCACGTCGGTCACTTCGCCGATCGCGCGTTTGAATAACGGGGTCTGCTCTACAATCGGCAAACGAATTTCGCTGTAACCGTAGCTGCCGAGCACCTGCTTCAGTGTGCCTTCAATGCGCTGCCAGATGGCGGTTTCGCCAGGCAGATAATCGTTCATGCCGCGGATGGCTTGAATGTTTTTTGCCACGTTTATTCTCTTTCTATATACAAAAAAGAACCCAAAGAATGGGCTCAATCATACATGGGAAGCAGCCTGCTTCCCATCACGTTATTTTTCAACCTGCTGAATGCTGATGCGCTGCGCTTCATCCATCATCGTCGCTTTAGCGCGAATGCGGGCTTCGAGCTGGTCGATCATGTCGCTATTATCCAGACGATCTTTACGAACGCCATCTTCATAGAGACCACTTTTCTTGTTACCGCCGGTAACGCCCAGCGTTGACACCAGCGCTTCACCCGGTCCGTTCACCACGCAACCAATGATGGAAACGTCCATCGGGGTGATGATGTCTTCCAGGCGCTGCTCCAGAGCATTCACGGTACCAATCACGTCAAATTCCTGACGTGAACAGGTTGGGCAGGCAATGAAGTTGATCCCGCGCGCGCGGATGCGCAGTGATTTCAGGATATCGAAACCTACCTTGATCTCCTCCACCGGATCGGCGGCCAGAGAGACGCGTAACGTGTCGCCAATGCCTTCCGAGAGCAGCAGGCCAAGACCAATGGCGGACTTCACCGAACCGCTGCGCAGACCGCCCGCCTCGGTGATCCCGAGGTGCAGCGGCTGATCGATCTGTTTTGCCAGCAGCCGATAGGATTCAACGGCAAGGAAAACGTCGGAGGCTTTCACGCTCACTTTGAACTGCTCGAAGTTAAGACGATCCAGATGATCGACGTGACGCATCGCGGATTCAAGCAGCGCCTGCGGCGTTGGCTCACCGTACTTTTCTTGCAGATCTTTTTCCAGCGAACCGGCATTAACGCCGATACGAATTGGAATGTTTTTGTCGCGGGCGCAGTCAACAACCATGCGAATACGCTCTTCGTTGCCGATGTTGCCTGGGTTGATACGCAGGCAATCGACGCCGTATTCAGCGACTTTAAGCGCGATACGGTAGTCGAAGTGAATATCGGCAACCAGCGGCACGTTCACCTGCTGCTTGATCAGTTTGAACGCTTCAGCGGCATCCATGGTCGGGACGGAGACGCGGACAATGTCCGCGCCTACGCGTTCTAATGCTTTGATTTGATTGACCGTTGCTTCCACATCCGTGGTGCGCGTGTTGGTCATCGACTGGACGGCGATAGGCGCCCCATCGCCGATTGGCACGTTCCCAACGTAAATCCGTTTTGATTTTCTACGTTGAATAGGAGCCTGGTTATGCATGTAAAATCTCCCGCATTGCCCGTCTGTTACTGTGCTGCTGATTGTTCGGCATTAACGGTAAGACGCGCAACCTGGTTAGTTCTGATAAAGCGGCTCAGATCGACAGGTTTTCCTTGATACTGGATCTGTACCGCTGCCGGTGCGCCGATTTTAAGCTTGTAGGGTGCCTGCCCCGTTAGATTTAACGTGCCATCTTTACGCTGCAGGCCGCTGAAAAGTTTTTTACCCGTTGCGTCAGTCACTTCCAGCCAGCAGTCCGCCGTAAAGTTCATCACCAGCGCATTCGGGTCAACGGCAGGAGCCGCCGTGCCGGCCGGGTCCGTTGGCAGCGTCGCCGCAGGATTTTCCGCAGATGCCGTTGCCGCTGGTGCAGTATCAACATTTGCCTGGGAAGGTGACACTACCGGGTCCTGATCCTGTGCCTGGTTCGCTGGTGCGGTGTTAGCCGTTGCCTCTGGCGCTGGAGCAGGTTCGCTTGCAGGCGCGTTCGTTGCCGCCGTCTGAGGTTCACTGGAAGATGCAGCCCCTTCCGTGCTCAGCGGCACGCTTTGCGCACCGTTGGTTTGATTGAGCTCAGCGGAGGACTGATCGGCCATGGTGGTGATCTCTTCCTGCTGCGCTTTGTGGTTTTGCCACCACCATGCGCCCGTCAGGCCCACAACCACGAACAGGACCAGCCAGGTAAAGCTCATCAGCCAGCCATCGCGTTTTTTACGACGTTTACCCAGAGAGAAGCTTTGCATAGGCGCAACTTTTGCAGCACGCACGGGCGCCTGCTTCTCCATCATCGGCAGTAATTCGTCTTCAGGAATATGAACCAGTTTGGCGTAAGAACGGATATAACCGCGCAGAAACGTTGAAGCCAGATCGGCTGGTGCCTTATCTTCTTCAATATCGCGAACGGTGGAAACCTTCAGGCACAGGCGTTCTGCAACGGCTTGCTGGCTGAGTCCGAGTTGTTCACGGGCGTTGCGAAGACGAACGCCAGTGGAGAGTGCTGCATTTTGATCGTGAGTGGCTTCAGTATTCATTCGCTACAACTACTGGTACGTGAAAATAAGGGTTCAGGTGCCGGTGAGTCACAATGCCACCCGCACCGCGAAACTTCAGGTCAGTTAACCTTGAACAAACAGTATAAGACTGTCGGGCCGCAGATGACAGCGCTGGCAGGCCTTCGCGCTAAACTGTTGTTACGTCGTTACATACTGCCCGAAAGTCGTATGAAACGCACCGTAATTATTAATCAATCGTGATGATTGTGACTGATTATTCAGTAAATTTATGCTTCACGGCGCAAAAAACGCGCCGTGTCTGCATAACAATCAAACGGTTTTAACCGCGATTGACTCACCCTGCATGCGCTTACGCAGCGTACGTTTGGTACGGTCAATAACGTCACCCGCCAGCTGGCCACAGGCGGCATCAATATCATCACCACGGGTTTTACGCACGATAGTGGTGAAGCCATACTCCATCAGCACCTTGGAGAAACGATCGATACGGCTGTTCGAGCTGCGGCCATACGGCGCGCCCGGGAACGGGTTCCATGGGATCAGGTTGATCTTACATGGCGTATCTTTCAGCAGTTCAGCCAGCTCATGAGCATGCTCGGTGCCGTCGTTAACATGATCCAGCATCACGTATTCGATAGTCACGCGGCCCTGGTTAGCGTTGGATTTCTCCAGGTAGCGACGCACGCCAGCCAGGAAGGTTTCGATATTGTACTTTTTGTTGATCGGCACAATTTCGTCACGAATCGCATCGTTTGGCGCGTGAAGGGAGATGGCCAGCGCGACGTCAATCATATCACCCAGCTTGTCCAGCGCGGGAACCACGCCTGAAGTAGAGAGCGTTACGCGGCGCTTGGACAGGCCAAAACCGAAATCGTCGAGCATGATTTCCATCGCCGGCACCACGTTGGTCAGGTTCAGCAGCGGTTCGCCCATCCCCATCATAACCACGTTGGTGATTGGACGCGTACCGGTCACTTTTGCCGCGCCCACGATTTTCGCGGCGCGCCATACCTGGCCGATGATTTCCGACACCCGCAGGTTACGGTTAAAGCCCTGCTGCGCCGTGGAGCAGAATTTGCACTCCAGCGCACAGCCCACCTGAGAAGAGACGCACAGCGTGGCGCGATCGTCTTCCGGGATATACACGGTTTCAACGCGCTGATCGCCAACCGCAATGGCCCATTTAATGGTGCCATCCGACGAGCGCTGCTCTTCCACTACTTCCGGTGCGCGGATTTCCGCGACTTCTTTGAGCTTATTGCGCAGCACCTTGTTGATGTCCGTCATATCATCAAAGTTGTCGCTGCAATAGTGGTACATCCATTTCATGACCTGGTCGGCACGAAACGGCTTCTCGCCCATCTCTTTAAAGAACTCGCGCATCTGCTGACGGTTCAGGTCCAGCAGGTTAATTTTTCCATTTTTATTGGGAACCGCAGGAATGGCGACTTCGGAGGTATTCACTAATTCAGACATAATATTTTCCGGCCTCGTTGTTACACGTTGTGGCCCTTGGTGGGTTGAAAAGAAACGCCCCGGTAAGCGGTCTGCTCGTCCGGGGCGTTGCATTGTACAAAGTCTGGCGCAGGGATGCCACGTTTGCACGCGGCATTTACGAAATTATTAGCGAGTGCGAGGGCACACTTCGCCTTCTGCGAAGAAGAACGCGATTTCGCGTGCAGCAGATTCAACGGAGTCGGAACCGTGGGTGCCGTTCTCGGTGAAGCTGTCAGCGTAGTCGGCGCGCAGAGTGCCTGCCAGCGCGTTGTCCGGGTTGGTTGCACCCAGCAGGTCGCGGTGACGCTGTACCGCATTTTCGCCTTCCAGTACGGAAACAACGATTGGGCCAGAAGTCATGAACTCAACCAGACCGTCAAAGAATGGGCGACCTTCGTGCTCGGCGTAGAAACCGCGAGCCTGTTCAACGGTCAGGTGCAGCATTTTGGTGCCAACGATCTTAAACCCTGCTGATTCAAAGCGAGAGAAGATGCTGCCAATAACGTTTTTTGCCACCGCGTTTGGTTTGATGATGGAAAAAGTACGTTCAATAGCCATTGATAACCTCTGTAAAATGTTCTGTTGTTTTTGCATACCTGAGTATGGTGTGGCGCGGATTATAAAGAGCAATAGCGCTATTGCCTATGGTTATGCATAACATTTTTTTAAAATGAGACGAAGATTAGCAACAGGCCTGATTTCGCATCCCGTAATGATGGTGAAAACAGAGCGGGCACTGCTTTTCATCAGGCGTAAATGACCAGAACTGGCGGTGGCACGACTGGCAAACCGCCTCATATGCGGGCCTGGCAACGGTATTTGCGGTTCCCTCTGCTTGCGTCACGTTTATCGCCCCATGCTGGCAAACCGCTTCACACCCCCCGCAACCGGTGCAATGCCCGGATTCCACCTTCAGCACGGCGTTTTCAAAGCGAATCGCCTTTTCCTGGCAGCTTCGCCAGCATGCCCCGCACAGCACGCACTTTCCGGCATCGAGCGTTATCTCTGCCTCGCTAAACGCGGGAAAAGCCCTTCGCAGCTCACGCAGGCCGGGCATTACGCTACAGGATTGAACGTCCTCACGGGGAACGTGCATCAGCGCACGACGGGCGAGATTAACCTCGTTGTGCGGGATAAGCCTGAACGTCCACGCCGCCTCACCGCGTCGGCGAAGCGCAAGATTAAGCCGGGCAAGCGCCAGCAGCCATGCAGGATAACGCTCTGCTTCAATACTGATAAAACGAACGCGGTATTGCGCGTGCCAGAGCAGCAGCTCATTCACGCCGGGTGCGCGCTCAGTAAACGGCCCGACAAGCGTATCTCCACGCAAAAAGCGCTTACGCGGCATGATGCCGGTAATGGCCCCGGCAGGACAGACAAACAGGCAGTCGCCGCATTCAATACAGCGGCTGTCATCAATCAGGACGCCCGCGTCCGTAACGGAGAACGCCTGCGCGGGACAAGCGTCCGCACAGGCGCGGCAGGAGGCGTGGCGAAAGCGGCGACGAACGCACGCGTGCGTCACGTCCATCGCCGGGATAAGCGTTAATCCGCCCATCAGCCAATACTGAAGAAAACGAAGCGCAGCATCAGCTCACCCACAATCAGCAACGCGCTTCCGAGCAGAATAGGGCCTCGCGCTGCCTTCAGACCGCCCGCGGCAAAGCACAGCATGCCGGCAACGGAAACGCACCAGCTCAGCAGATGCAGCGTGCGCAGCTGCTCCAGCATCCGTAACGGAGCGTGCGGGAACGTCACCACGGTGTTGTCCACGGCAGTAATGTCAGCCAGCCAGACGGGCTGCATCAGCAGACGCACAAGCACCAGCAGCGTAACGATCGCAACCGCCGCACGCAGCGTCGCCCGGGAAGGCATTCCAGCGGCCATGCAGGCTGAGCCGATAATGCCCACCGAGCCGATAAACAGCACCAGCGTGTTTACGTGCTGCCAGGTCACCACGGACGCATGCATATAAATCTGCGCCATGCAGAAGACATCCACCAGCCCGACAAGACCCGCCACGGCCAGAAGCGGCTTCCAGCCCGGCTTTTTCGCGAACATCAGCAGCGTCGCAAGACCAAGCGCCGCAAGGTAAAGGCTGGCAAAGACAATCTCGCGGCTCAGCCAGGAGCTGGATACGTGGCGCAGCGCGTTAAGGGCATTCAGCGGATAACCCATGTGCAGCGCCGAGGCGAGCAGCCCCAGGCAGGCCAGCACGAACGCCCCGGCAGCAGGCAGCAGCACGCTACGCTGCGAATCATGCGCGCCCCCGAACGCCAGCCAGAGCGTAACGCCTACCGACCCCTGAAGGAACAGCGTAAAAATCAACAGCGGTAACTCATGCATGACGTTTCCCCTCTTTCTCTGCGCCCTGATGTGCTTTGATCACCAGGTTCGGTTTTGTGATGGAGGAATCAGGCAAGCCCTTCACGTCACAGACCGCACCGTATTTCGCCCGAAGCTCATCAATCGGCCCGAATTTGATCGCTTCGAGGGGACAGGTTGCCACGCAGACGGGCTGGTCGCCTTTTGCCTGCAGATCCACGCAAAAATCGCATTTTGACATCTGCCCGGTCTGCTCGTTGAGCTGTGGCGCGCCATAGGGGCATGACCACGCACAGTATCCGCAGCCGACGCACTTGTCCGTATCGACACGCACGATGCCATCACCCGGACGCTTATGCATCGCGGTGGTCGGGCAGTTTTTGGTGCAGATAGGATCCGCGCAGTGGTTACAGGAGACAGAGAGCGTGTAGGCAAAAACGTTATTGCTGACCCCGCCCTGGCCGGTCGGGATGAAATTCCCGCCGTTAACGTCGTACACGCGACGAAAACGACGCCCGACCTCAAGGTTGTTTTTATCTTTGCACGCCACCTGGCAGGCCTTGCAGCCCGAGCAGCGGGATGAGTCGATAAAGAAACCCAGCTGCTTGTCGCTCACCGGCGCGTAGTGTTTGAACTGACTCATGCTTTCGCTACCTCCACCAGCATGGTTTGATGGGAATTTCCTTTCGCAAGTGCGGTAATACGGGCTGAACTGAGCACGTTCGCGCAGCCGCCTTTATCAATGCCCCGCTCGTCCGGCTGCCACCAGGCGCCTGCCTGCATGGCAACAACGCCGGGAATAATGCGCGGCGTGACCTCCGCCGGGACCTCACAAATGCCGCGCGCGTTGTGAATGCGCACGGTGTCTCCCTGCGCAATACCGCGCTTTTGCGCATCCTGCGGGTTAATCCACAGCTTTTGCTGCTGGACTTCAATCAGCCACGGGTTGGCGTACTGGGTAGAGTTGGCGCGGTTTTTCCCTTTCCAGGTGATCAGCTGGAGCGGGAAGGTTTTCGCCAGCGCGTCTTCCGGGCCCTCATGGGCGGGAACGTAGTGCGACAGCGCCGGGATTTCCGGGTTATGCATGTCGTACAGGCGCTTCGAGAAGATCTCAATTTTTCCGGAGGGCGTCGGGAACGGATGATTTTGCGGATCGCGGATGTTGTCCTCAAAGGCGACGAACGGCGCGCTTTTGAAGAGATGCTGACGCGTTTTCTGTAGCGTCGCGAAGTCCGGCAGGTTTTCGTCCGGCATGGACAGCCGCGTCTGCTCCCAGATGTGTTCAATCCACGCTTTTTCGTCACGGCCTTCGCTGAATGCGGGTTCGACGCCAAGCTTAGCAGCGACTTCCCGCAGCCAGTCGTAATCTGAGCGGCGCTCAAACTCAGGTTCAATCAGCTTCTCAGACAGGATCAGATAGCTTGCCGTGCCCCAGGTTTCACCGATATTCCAGCGCTCCATAAAGCTGGTTTCCGGCAGGAGAAGATCGGCATATCTGGCGCTCGGCGTCATAAACAGATCGCTTGCGACGATAAATTCAATTTTTGACTCATCTTCCAGCACGCGGACCGCCTGATGAAGATCCGGGTTCTGGTTAGCCAGATAATTGCCCGCCAGCGAGAACAGGATGCGGATATTGCTGTCGAGCTTATCCGCATCCTTCAGGCCGACTTCTGCCGTAACTTTAGAAGCATCATCGGCCGCCTGCACCCAGTTCATTACCGATATTTTGGCTTTTACCGGGTTATCCGGCATCTCTGGACCTGCCGCAAATTTCCGGTTTGCGCAGCCGCCATAGCCAGCCGCCCAGCCGCCTTTTACCCCGACGTTGCCCGTCAGCGTTGCCAGTATCGTCGAGCCGCGCGCGGTGCGTTCGCCGCAGTTATGGCGCTGCGGCCCCCAGCCCTGGATCAGCGCGGCGGGTTTGGTGGTTGCGTAGTCGCGCGCCAGCTGACGAATGGTCTGCGCCGGCACGTGGGTGATTTTCTCTGCCCACTCCGGCGTTTTCGCCACGCCATCTTTTGCACCGCTAAGGTAAGCCATCAGGGATTCATTCGCCGGAACGCCCTCTGGCATGGCGTCTTCGTCAAAGCCCAGGGTATAGCGCTGAAGGAAATCGCGATCGTGCAGGTTCTCCGTGACGATCACGTACATCATGGCGTCCATCAGGGCGTTATCGGTTGAAGGAAGCAGCGGGATCCATTGATCGGCAAGGGAGGAAACCGTGTCCGAATAGCGCGGATCGACAACGATAAAGCGGGTGCCGTTTTGCTTCATCTTCTGGAAATAGTGGTTACTGTGGCCAAAGATCGTCTCTGTCGGGTTGTGCCCCCAGAGGATGACCAGCCTGGTGTCCTGCAGCGTGTCCAGCGAGCTGCCGCTGGCGGCAGTGCCATAGGTATACGGCGTTGCCGCCGCCGTGTTGCCCATGCTGACCGAGTGATAGCTTTCGAGATAACCGCCGGTTAGGTTAAGCAGACGACGAACCATCTTATCGCCAGAAAACGTGCCGCCGGAAACTGCGGTGCCCACATGCACATAGCGCGAGGCGGGGCCGTATTGTTGCGTAATGGTTTTTAACCGCTCCGCAATAAGCGTGGTGGCTTCATCCCAGGTAATACGCTCGAATTTTCCTTCGCCACGTTTACCTACGCGTTTCATGGGATATTTAAGCCGATCCGGGTGATAAACGAATTTCCGATAAGCGCGACCGCGAACGCAGGCGCGCATAACCGGCATCTGCGGATCAAGGGCATCATCCGGGCGGGTGGAAATTCGCGTGACAACGCCTTCACTAACGTGCGCACGAATATCACACTTGCCGCCGCAGTCAAACGTACTACAGGTTTGCACGACTTTCTCTTCAGGCGTGGCGCTGGTCTTTGCCGGGCCCTGGGCACGTGCTTTGCCGGTTGTGGCGACAAACGGCAGGGCGGCCAGCGCCGATCCTGCCTGAATAAAGTGACGTCGGGATAAGGCGGGAATAAGCCCCTCTCCCGGATTTTTATTTTTTTTCATTGCTCATTCCTTAAAATAAAAACGCATTCTCGTTTTTTTTCAGGAATGAATATTGATAATTATCAAGCTAACCCTTCAGGGGTAACGCTTAACGATCTAATTCAAAATTCACCGTCGCCGTTTGCCCTGTTTCATCCATTACAATTAATTGATAATTACCCGGCAAATATAATTGCAGTGAATAATTCCTCTGCCGTCCCTCCAGCGGTTCACCGTTTAAAAACCACCAGCGCTGCCCTTCTCCACCGCTGGTTGAAACGAAGAGCGTCATATTTTTCTCGCCCGGAAGGCGCTTAATTACCGCTCCTTCTCTGACGCCTGATAACATCAGCGGTGCCGAATTATGATTATCCAGCGGCGGGCAAACCGTTGAACGGGCAGGAAGACGAGCGGCACGTCTTTCGGCAACGGGCAGCCACGGCTCAAGCGGCAACGGCCAGACATCCAGCACTTTTTCTGTCGCATCCGGGCAATCCGCCGCAACGCGTTGACCGTCTTTATTCAGCCAGACCGGAAAACGGATCCCGCGAATTCCCTCCTGCTCCGGCAATAGCAGCGTAGGCGGTTCACTGCCCTCAAGCAGCCAGGTTGACAGACGACGCCGACAGTTTTCGCTCCCTTCCGGCAGCGACTGGCCGCCCGGCCAGCAAATCACACCCCGCCCCACGCTGGCAGGACGCGGATCGCGCGGCAGACGAGCCTCATCCACCGTCGAACGAGACTGAAGCAGGTTATTCACCTGATTCAGTAGCGGAACCGCGCTGGCGAAACCAAACTGCCCCGCGACGGGCGTGCCGTCCGGGCGTCCGGTCCAGATACCAATGACATACCGGGCGTTAAGCCCAATGGCCCAGGCATCCCGGTAGCCGTAGCTGGTGCCGGTTTTCCACGCCAGCGGCGCAACCTGCGGCAGCGCGCTGTCCGGCAGGGGCTGGGCTTCACCGGCGAGAATGCGACGAATAATCCACGCAGCGCCCTGCGACAACAGCGGACGTTCAACTAGCGGATCGCCCGGCTGTAAACGCAGCCGACCGGCCTTACCCTGCCTTGCAAAGGCGCTATACGCGGCAGCTATATCAGCCAGACGTGCGCCTGCGCCCCCCAGAATCAGGGAGAGGTTGGGCTGCGCGCCCGCCGGGAGAATCAGCGGTAACCCCGCATTGCCCAGCATCCCGGCAAAACGTTTAGGGCCGTACGCCTCCAGCACCTGCACCGCAGGCAGATTGAGGGAGCGTACGAGGGCTTCACTCATGCTGACCGGCCCATGAAAGCCGCTGTCAAAGTTGCCGGGGCGATAATCCCCGGTTTTTCTTGGCACATCCTGAAGCAAGGAGGCGGGATGGATCAGCCCATCGTCCAGCGCCATCCCGTAGACGAAGGGCTTGAGAACCGATCCCGGGGATCGAATTGCATTGACCATATCCACGTGGCTAAAACGGCTGTCATCGTTGATATCCACCGAGCCGACCCAGCCGCGCACTTTCATATCCGTGTGATCTACCACGATCATTGCCAGCGAACTGCGGGCAGGCAGGCGAGACTTCCAGTTCATCGCCAGCTCTTCAAGCTGTCGCTGCAGCGTGGCATCAAGCGTGGTGGCTATTTTTGTCTCGCGGCTTTTACCGAGCATCATGCGCGAAAAGAGCGGTGCCAGCTGCGGCATCTGGCGGGGAGCCAGCCACACCGGTTCTTCCCGGGACTCTTTCACCTGCTTTTCTGACCAGACGCCCTGAGCCATCATGCGGTCGAGGACTTTGTTACGCGCCGCCTCCGCGCGTTCCGGCCAGCGGTCCGGGCGCAGGCGGCTTGGTGCCTGCGGCAGCACCGCCAGCAGCGCCGCGTCGGAATAGCTCAGCCGTGATGGCGGCTTTCCAAGGTAGGTCCAGCTTGCTGCCCCCACTCCCTGCAGGGTGCCGCCAAACGGGGCCCGGTTGAGATACAGCGTGAGAATTTCACGCTTGGAGAGATGCCACTCCAGCTGCATTGCCCGCCACAGCTGACGAATTTTACCGCCAAAAGTGCGCGGATGCGGATCCAGAAGGCGCGCCACCTGCATGGTAAGCGTGCTTCCGCCAGAAACGACTCTCCCGGAGGTAAGATCCTGCCAGGCAGCGCGCAGTACAGAGAGCGGATTGACGCCCGGGTGCTCCCAGAACCAGCGGTCTTCATACTGGATCAGGGCCTCGAGATAGCGCGGTGAAACCTCCTCAATGGTAACCGGATAGCGCCAGATGCCCTCGCTGTCGGCAAAACGCCACAGCGGTACGCCCTGCTCATCCACAACCACGCGCGAGGGGTTAACCTCTTTCAGAGGCAGCGGCCACAGGCGGTCGGCGGCGACAATCAGCGCCACTGAAACGAAAAGCGCTCCCGCCAGCCATAGCCAGCGGGAGCGTATCAGTCGTTCTGGCTGCATCTTAAGGAACAACGATCAGCGGGCCACTGGCCGCCCCTGTTGCCCGCCACTGCGGAACGTACATGGATTCCACCATCGGAACCGGCACCTGGTAGGTTCCCGGCGTGACGGCTCGGGCCAGGTAGACCAGCGTAACCGGCTGACCTTCATTGACCGGCACAGCGGCCACAAAGCGATCGTCGCGGAATTCCATATGCTGAATATCAGACTGCTGCATCTGATTCAGCAGATTCTGCACTTCGCTGCCGCTGTCCTGGAGGCTGGCGCTGCTGCTCGCCAGATTCTGGTTTTCAAGTTCCAGACCTGCCGGGAGCAGATCCACCACCAGCGCATCCGGCACGTTCTGGCTGGCCTTCACTTCAAGCCACACCAGCACCAGCTCACCACTCTTCAGGGAAGAGAGTGACTTGCTGCTGCCGTCTGTCGCCAGAACGTGGCGTTCAATCTGCAATACGTTTGAGGATCGCTGAGGCGCATACTCCGGATACCCCGTACTGTCCAGACGAACCCACAGCGGCGTAGTGCCGGTATTGGTAACCTGCAGCGCGCTAAGCTGGGCGCCGTTCAGGTTTTCTACCCGCGGTTTGTCACTACTTTGTGCCTGCTCAGAAAGGCTCGTGGTCGCCTGCCATGCTCCGGAGAGCGTTTGCAGCGAACGTCCGGCCATGAACAGGGCGTTGCTTTCCTGGGTTGAGAGCCAGCGCTGGCTAAAGGCTTCCTGCGACAAGGCGTTCAGCAGCGTATTTTGCGCATCCGGCAGCAGCTTGTACTCTTCCAGAAGGGAGAGCATCAGGGCATTATCGCGAAGCTGGCTACCGTAATCCGCCATCCAGCTTCGGCCGTCAGTACGCGGCGTTTTGATAGCCAGATCCAGCGCCTGCTGGCTGCGCGGCGCATCCCCCATCAGCTTCAGCGCCATCCCCAGCTGCATCAGCGGCAGCCCGGAAGCAGCCTGAGCGTGGCGCTCCCAGACTTCACGCAGCGCGCCGAGCGGCGCTTTTTGCTGACGCGCCAGCACCAGCGAGGCATAAGCCTGTACGGCAAACTTACTGGCCTGAGCGTTGTCGCTGTAGCGGACAGACATCATGCCCGGATCCTGTAAGTAACGCAGCAGGCGGTTATTCGCCTTATTTACCGCATCGGCAGGAACGCTATAGCCCTGTTCCCCTGCGCGCACGAGGAAGTCAGTAACGTACGCGGTCAGCCAGTACTCTTCCGGACCGTTTTTATCCCAGAGCGCAAACCCCCCGTCGTCACGCTGCATTTGCAGCAGGCGGGAGATACCGAGATCGATAGCCGCACGGCGCTTGTCGTCAGTATCACCCTTAATGCCGAGAGCCTTGAGCTGCGCGGAATTGGTGTATAGCGACGGGAAGAGGCCGCTGGTGGTTTGCTCCAGACACCCGTACGGATAAGCCTGCAGCTCACGGATGTAGCGCGCCAGGTTCAGTGGCGCTTTTCCGCTGAGCAGCAGCTGCCCCTGTAGCGTCGCAGGAGAGAAACCGGCAATGTGCTGCGCTGGGGCAGTCCAGGATTCGCCAGGGTTGAGCATCGTGCCCGTATTCACCGTTTGCGCCGGGAATGCGGGACGCACGCCAATTTTCCAGCTCTTCTGCTGGGGAATATACGTCTCGCCCGGAAGCTGTAGTCCGGCAATCTGAGCGGTAATTTCGCCATCACCGTATCCTTCCAGCGCCCGCACCGGAATAAACAGGGTGCTGCGTGCGCCAGGCGGCAGCTGAACCGGCGCTGGCTGAGCGCCTTCCAGCGACAGCTTGCCGGTTGAGGTTAGCGTGACGTTCAGCGTTTGCGGCCGATCGGTGAGGTTAGTCAGGTCCAGCGTCAGGCGGGAGGTGTCACCGCTTGCCAGGAAACGCGGCGTGTTAAGTTCGGTAATGACCGGCGCGGCTACAACGATCTTGCTCTCGCTGCTGCCGAAATCGTCTTCCGTCCACGCCTGCGCCATCAGACGCAGCTCGCCGTTAAAATCACCAATCGGCAACGTAACGGTGCCTTCACCGTTAGCATCCAGCGTAACCGGCTGCGCCTGCTGGGCAATAATAGTGACGTGATTAACCGGTGGCTTACCGCCACGCTTCAGCTCATCGCCGTCACCGCCGAAGCGCAGTGCGGCCATGCGCCCCTGGCCTTCAATGACCTGGCCGTAGATATCATAAATATCCGCGCCATAACGCTTCTGACCGAAGAAGGCTTCCCACGGATCCGGCGTAACGTAGTCGGTAATGTTCAGCACGCCGCTATCAACAGCCGAAACCAGCACGTTCACCTTTTGTGGTACCGCGCCCTCCTTCACGCTGGCTTTCACTTTCACAGAAAGCGTCTGGTTAGGACGCATTTTCTGCGGATTATCAAGCGCAATGTTCAGGCGGCGATTTTCGTCACCCATTGGCAAATGCAGCAGCCCGACCGCGCGCTTTGGCGTGGCGGATTTAGATTTATCGCCGGGACGTACCACCAGCGTGCTGAGGTAGAGATCGTGACGCTTCCAGGCTTTATCCACCGGAATGGAGAGATCCAGACCGTTTGCCGGGACGTCGATCTCTTTCCACCACAGCGGCCCTTCGCTGGATTCAATCATGGCATAGCCTTTGCCCGCGGCCGGTGCGGCGATATGCAGGTTGATGGTATCGCCAGGCTGATAAGCTGGCTTATCAAGCTTCATCGTCACGCGGTCCGGGCGCGCCGCCCCCGTGCCGTCGCTGTTATCCTGCCAGCTGTAGCCTGCCCAGAAGCGCACGCTGCTGACCATGTCATCAGGCGCTTTCACTTCCAGACGGTATGAGCCCCACTCCACCGGGAAAGTGACTTTGCCGGTTTCATCAGCCTTGAGGTTAAGTTCCTGCTCGCCCTCAACAAGATCTTTCTGGTCAAACTGCGACTGCCAGCCCTCACTCTCTGACCAGTTCCAGAAATAGTCCCGGCGCTCGCGGATCAGGCGCACCTGCAAACCGGACACCGCTTTTTTCGCCCCGCCGGCATCGGCATAAACGATGTCAAAGCTGGCGTTGCCGTTTTCATCGACAATCGGCTGGTTGACGGTGGTATCGGTACGGTAATCGTAAACGGCCTTACTGGCGAACTGAGGACGAATCCCCGGTAGCGTGGCCGCCGGCCAGATAGCCTGCTCGGCGCGACGCGTCACCGGGCGACCGCCCGACTCAAGCAGGCTGGCCTGCAAAATCAGCTGCAGCGGCGAGTGCACCTCTTTCCACTGGCTTTCAGTGGTCACCTGTCCGCGCCCCTGCTCATCAAGCGTAAGCTGCACTTCGTCCAGGCTACGGCTCAGGTTCTCTTCCGCAATATCACCGAACTGGAATCCCGGCAGCGCAGTTACCGCCTCACGCAGCGGGCGCAGGAAAAGCTGGCCTTGCAGGGCGTTGCCGTTAGCCGGTGCGCCATACAGGTAATAACCCACTACGTTAAAGTCCACATCATCCCGTGGAGAAACCGGTGTTTTTTGCCCCGTCAGATTCAGCGCCATGCGTTCAGGCATGAAATCTTCAACGTGGAAATCCCACATGCGCTGCTGGTTGTCTCCCGTATTCGCGCGAACATGCCACATGCCGGTCTGCGCGCCGCTATCAAGCGGGTAGTTGAAGCGGTAAAGTCCGTTCTCGGGCTGCACAACAACCGTGCGCGCCACCTGACCGTCCGGGCGCAATACGTCAAGCTTCACAGGCTGATCGGAAAGCGGTTTTCCGTCGCTGTCGCGCAGCAGGCCGTTGAGGAGCACCGTTTCACCCGGACGATAGAGATCGCGCGGGCCAAACATAAAGAATTGTTTGCTATAACCCGGCTTGCCGGCGATATCAAACTCCGCCAGGTCGAGCGCCGGAAGTTTGAGATCGAGCAGCGTGGTCTGCCCGTCTTTGCTGGCGAGGATCAGCGCGGCTTCTTTATCCGTCTCCAGCTTCGCATGACCGTCCGCGTCGCTGTTCGCCTCGGCCAGGGTCTGGCCTTTATCGTTCAGAAGGGTAAGGGTAACGCCTGACTGCGCCGCACCGTTTTCCAGGCTCTGGGTGAAGATGTCCAGGCGGTTATGATAGCGGTGAGCGGAGAGCCCAATATCACTTAAGGTGAAAAGCGTCGCGGCATTGCTGTAGTTGTAGTGCCCGGCCTGATTCATGACGGCTATGTAAACGCCCGACTGCTGGAGCGGCTTAATATCCTTCAGCGGCAGCAGCAGTTTCTCGCGGGTGTTGCGCGCCGGGTTGAGGTCAAAGCGGCCGGTATAAACCAGTTCCGCCATCTTCAGCAGCGTGTCGGACTCCCAGTTGGTCAGTGAGTTACGGTACTCCCACTGGCTGACAAACGAGGCCAGCGACTCCGGCTTAATGCGGTAGAAGTTCACGTCCACGCTGTTAACGTTAAGCGCCATCACCGGCAGCCCTTCCACCACGCTGCCCGGCAGCAGCGAACCGCGGCTGGCAAATCCGACCGTCGGTTCAACATCCCGGGTGGTGATGGCTTTTTCATAATCAATGCCAAACGTCGCGCTGTTCAGCGCCTCCAGACCACGTTCGACGGTGACGACCAGGTTACGATTTGGCTCCAGGTGGCGCAGGCGCAGCTCTTTCAGATTGGGCGCCAGCTCCCAGGCGCCGTCCACCTTGCCGCTTTTCTTATCCACCACGTGCACGGTTTTGGCGAAGTCCTGATCCGGCTTCAGCGGCACCGAAAAGGTCAGCACCAGCGTCGCAGCACCGTCTAGCTGTACCTCTGAGGCATCCAGCAGCGTCAGCGCCTTACCCTGGCTCTGTGCAGCCAGCGCAGCCAGCGTTTTCGGGTCCGGTTTTTCCGGTGCTTTCTTTTCTGAAGCGGTTGACGCTGCGGGCGCAGCAGCCTGTGTTTTGTCGTCGCTGTTATCGCAGCCGACAAGCGTAAACGTGGTGAGCAGCGCGAGAGAAATCGCGGCTAAGCGAAACGGTTTCATCCTTAGTCCCTGGCCTGTGAGGCCTGTTGGTCGTCGTCCGGATAAGTATTATCCGCAAGTTTCGTTAATACAAAAAGTCCAATTTAGTATTGTGGAAAGCACCTCGCAGAATGACATCACCCTGCCATACGGTGTTGGAACCACGATCACAGCCCTTAACGTAACATGTTACCTTTCACGTCATTTGTTTTTAAAACAAGAAGATAGCTGGATAAGATCCTTCCGGGCCTGCTAGTTTTATGACCATGACGCACGCCGAGTGCGCGGTTCAATAAGAGAGAAAGCCATGAAACGAGCCGTGAACGCCCTACAAAATTTCGGTAAATCACTTTACGGACCGGTACTTATATTACCTATCGTCGGTCTGTTTATTGCCTTTGGCAACGTGCTGGGCAACGGTAATCTGGCCGAGTACCTGCCGTTTCTCGGCCATCCGCTGATCCAGAATGTTGGCCAGCTGATCGCCAAATCTGCCGTGTCGGTGCTGGTTAACCTGGCGCTGGTGTTTGCCGTCGGGATCCCCATTGGCCTGGCCACGCGGGACAAAGGCTACGCGGCGCTGATTGGGCTGGTGACCTTTGTGGTATTTATCAACGCCATGAACGTGACGCTACAGCTTCAGGGTGAACTGGCCCCAGTTGACCAGATGAAAGCCGCGGGTCAAAGCATGGTGCTTGGCGTTCAGGTACTGGAGATGGGCGTGTTCGCCGGGATCCTGACCGGGGCGCTCTCCGGTTATCTGTACAACAAATACTCCGGCGTGCAGTTTAACGGCGCGATGGCGATCTATTCCGGCCACTGCTTTGTTGCCATTGTGATGCTGCCCGTCTCAATGCTGCTCGGCGTGGTGATGAGCGAGCTGTGGCCATACGCTCAGCACGGCATTAGCGCGCTGGCGCTGGCGATCAAAGGCTCCGGTCCGTTCGGCGTGGCGATCTACGGCTTCCTTGAGCGCATCCTGGTGCCGACGGGCCTGCATCATCTGGTCTACACCCCGTTCCTCTATACCGAACTGGGCGGTACGCAGGAGGTGTGCGGCACGGTTTACCAGGGCGCGCGCAACATTTACTTCGCCGAGATGGCCTGCCCGGACGTGAAGCAATTGAGCAGCACCGTAGTGTGGGATGCGCGCGGCATCAGCAAAATGTTCGGCCTGCCTGCCGCCGCGCTGGCGATGTACATGACCGCAAAGCCGGAGCGTAAAGCCATTGCGAAAGCCATTCTGATCCCGGCGGCGCTAACCTCGCTGCTGGTGGGCGTCACCGAGCCGATTGAGTTCTCCTTCCTGTTTGTCGCCCCGCTGCTGTTCGTGGTGCATGCGGTGCTGACCGGCATCGGCATGATGCTGTTCTCCCTGTTCGGCGTTCACGTCATCGGTGCCAACGGGGTTATCGACTTCATTCTCTACAACCTGCCGCTGGGCACGGAGAAGTCCAACTGGCCGATGTACATCGTGGTCGGACTGATTATGTTCGCCCTTTACTTCGTGGTGTTCCGCTTCCTGATCCTGCGCTTCAGCATGAAAACGCCGGGCCGTGAAGATGAGGAGCAGGAGACGCGCCTTTACAGCAAGCAGGAGTACCAGGCAAAGGGGAATAACGACGGGCTGGGCGAATCCATCGTGGTGGGTCTGGGCGGCCGGGAAAATATTGAAGTCGTTGATAACTGCTACACCCGCTTACGCGTCACGGTGAAGGACGTCGCCATCATCGACGAACCGCGCCTGAAAGCGACCGGCGCGAAAGGGGTTATCAAACAAGGCAACAACGTTCAGGTGGTCTACGGGCTGCATGTCAAAAAAATGCGAGAAGCCGTTGAGACGTTTCTCTGAAAGGAGCTAAAGATGTTTACACCCCCATTCATTCTGTCCATTGCCGGCGGCGGCAGCACCTATACGCCGGGTATTGTGAAAAGCCTGATGGTGCGCCTGCAGGATTTCCCGCTGGCGGAGATTCGCCTTTATGACATCGACGAGGCGCGTCAGGACACTATTGCGCCGGTGGTGGAAAAGGTTATTCGCGACCACAGCCAGAGCATCAAATTCACCGTCACCAGCGACCCGGAAGTGGCCTTCAGCGGCGCGCATTTTGTGTTTGCCCAGATGCGCGTTGGTCAGTACAGGATGCGCGAGCAGGATGAGAAGATCCCGCTGCGTCACGGCGTGGTTGGCCAGGAAACCTGCGGCCCCGGCGGGCTGGCGTACGGGCTGCGTACGATCCTGCCGATGGTGGAGCTTATCGATCTGGTGGATCGCTACGCGCATGAGAAAGCGTGGATCGTTAACTACTCCAACCCGGCGGCTATCGTCGCTGAAGGCGTACGTCGTCTGCGCCCGAATGCGCGCGTGCTGAACATCTGCGATATGCCGGTTGCCGCGATGCGTAATATGGGCGCCATTCTGGGCGTGGATCGCCGCAAGCTGGAGGTGGACTACTTTGGTCTGAATCACTTCGGCTGGTTTACCCGCGTGCTGGTGGACGGCGTAGACAGGCTGCCGGAGCTGCGTAAGCATATCGCGAAGTTTGGCCTTCTGACGGAAGATGCCGCCAAAACGGATCCGCAGCATTCTGATCCGTCGTGGGTGAAAACCTGGCGCAACATCAAGCCGATTATGGATAACTTCCCGGAGTACCTGCCGAACCCGTATTTGCAGTACTACCTGATGCCGAACCAGATTGTGGAGCATCAGGACCCGGAGTACACCCGCGCTAACGAAGTGATGAACGGGCGTGAGAAAAAACTTTTCGCCGCCGCGGAAGAGTACAAGCGCACCGGGATTTTACCGGATGCCTTCCACGTAGGCGTCCACGGTGAGTTTATCGTCGATGTCGCCTGCTCGCTGGCCTTTAACCTGCGGAGCCGCCATCTGGTGATGGTGGAAAACCGCGGCGCGATAACCAATCTGCCGTACGACGCGGTAGTGGAAGTGCCCGCCTATATCACCTCCGAAGGACCGGAGCCCGTCCGCGTGGGCCAGGTGCCGCTGTTCCATCAGACCCTCCTGCAACAGCAGCTCGCGTCTGAACAGCTGCTGGTGGAGGCAACCATCGAAGGCAGTTATGAGAAAGCGCTGCAGGCGTTCACCCTGAACCGTACCGTGCCGACCATGGCGCACGCGAAAGCGATTCTGGATGACATGATTGAAGCCAACCGCGACTACTGGCCTGCGCTGCAAAAAGCCTGGCAGGACGGCGAAACGGTGAAAAAATAGGGGCTTGCTCGCGAGTTGAACGCGGTTTGCTTGTCGGTGTCAGAAAAAACACCGACAATCCTTTTTTACGGAAAAGAATGGAGGCAACCCATGTCCACCTCATATTTTGTCGCCGCCGACTGGCTGATTGAGCACGGCGACGATCCGGAAGTCCAGATTATTGACGCGCGCATGGCTCCTCCGGGCCAGGAGCATCGTGACGTTCCCGGTGAATACCGTGCCGGACATCTGCCCGGCGCGGTATTTTTTGATATCGAAGCCCTTTCCGATCACACCTCTCCCCTGCCGCACATGTTGCCGCGCCCGGAAGCGTTTTCCGTCGCGATGCGCGAGCTTGGCGTCAGCAAAGATAAACACCTTGTTGTTTACGATGAAGGTAACCTCTTCTCGGCACCGCGCGCGTGGTGGATGCTGAAAACTTTCGGCGTGGAAAACGTTTCGATTCTGGCAGGCGGCCTTGCGGGCTGGAAGCGCGATGCGCTGCCGCTCCAGCAGGGTGACGTGACGCTGCCGGAAGGCGATTTCGACGCGACGTTTGACGCGCACGTGGTGAAGCGACTGACTGACGTTCTGGTTGTTAGCCACGAAAGAACAGCGCAAATCGTCGACGCCCGCCCTGCGCCACGTTTTAACGCCGAAGCGGATGAACCGCGTCCGGGGCTGAAGCGTGGCCATATTCCTGGCGCGCTGAACGTGCCGTGGGGCGATCTGGTGTTCGAGGGGGAGCTGAAAACCACCGACGAGCTAAAGGCAATTTTTGACCGTGCGGGTGTTGATTTGCATCGTCCGATCATCGCCAGCTGCGGTTCCGGCGTGACGGCCTGCGTGGCGATCCTTGCGCTGGCGACCCTGGGCGTGAATGACGTCACGCTGTACGACGGCGCCTGGAGCGAATGGGGTGCGCGAGACGATCTGCCGGTTGAACCGGCGAAATAATGGATAACCGCCTGGCCACGCTGTTAACGCGCGGGGCGTCCCTGACCCGCGCGGAGTATCGCGTTCTCGCCCACCTCACGGAGCATCCGCTGCTGGTGGGCAACATCACGGTGCGCGAGCTGGCGCAGGCGACGTTTGTCTCCACCGCGACCATTATGCGGCTGTGCCAGAAGCTGGGATTCAGCGGCTTCAGCGAGTTCATCTGGCACTGCAAGCAGCTGCTTACAGACACGCCGCATATCGCCGTACAGCCCGAGCAGCATGCAGAATTACCGGCGCTTTTTAATCAGTTTATTGCCAACTATCAGCAAACCTTTCAGTGGGTTACGCAGAAGAAACGCCAGCAGTTTTCCAGCCTGCTGCGCCAGAAAGAGAGCTTTTTTCTCTACGGCGCCGGGTTTTCCTATCTTTTTGCCGAGTACCTGACCAAGAAACTGCAGGTGCTGGGTAAAACGGGGTTTATCTCCGGGCCGGGGGACAGCCGGAATATTTTCCTCAGCAACGCCGCACGCTATCAGGTATTTATTGCCGTCTCCCGCAGCGGTGAAACGGAGCAGGTGCTGGATAAAGCGCGGATCGCCAAAAACGTGGGTATGACGGTCGTCGCCTTTACCCGTGCCTCCGCCAATACGCTGGCGGGCATGGCGGATCTGCATTTCGCGCTGTATGACGAGGCGGTACACTTCGCTGCCGAAGCCGCAGGCGTGACGTCGTTTGAGTCGAATCTGGTCCTGCTGATGGATTTACTGCTGCTGGAAGCAACGGGGTGAAACTCACCCCGCTGTAATCAGATAATGCGGTTGGTTTTGAGATCGCGCAGGAAGCCGCCCCAGCGACGCTCGTAGAACGGGGTAATGTGCTCGGTAATAAAGTGGCTGATGCCCTTCTCCCCTTTCTTGACCTGACAGATATCAATGGGCTCATCGCCAGGCAGCGTGTCGGTAGCAACGCTTCCCGCCGCCTGAATGATGTCGTCGATATCCCCGTCCGCTTCAATACCAATCAGCAGCACCGGCTGTTCGTCAGCCTGCTCTTTGATGGAGCAGAGAAACGCGCGCTTTACCGGCTTGATGGTTTTAAACAGCGTGGTCAGGGAATCAATCATCTGCGCGGGCGGTTCGGCCACTTCAGAGAGCAGCAGCGTTTCGCCCCCTTCCAGCACCTCCTGGGTGCTGAGCGGGTTACCCTCTTCGCCAATCAGATGGCTGATTTCGCGCGGGGTGAACTCTTTTCCTGTCGGCAGCTTCGCGTTAAGGAACAGCGTCTGCCCCAGCGTCATTTCGAACAGCGTGCGCACCGGCATCACCACGAACGCCTGTTCCTCTTCGACCGCTTCCTGTAACGCTTCCAGCGAGGTAAAGAACGGGATCACCGAAGTGCCGTCGTCCTTCTCCCAGTGGAGCAGATCCAGCGCGCTGTCTTCGACAACCTGCTCGCCTTCCGCCGCCGTGCCCGGCACCCAGACGGTGGATTCCAGCAGCGTGCGGAAAAATGCCGGACGGTGGGCGGGCTCGGTAGCCGCCTGCTCCAGCAGAGTTTCTAATTCATTTTTGGTTTCGGACATAACAGTTCCAGATAATGCATTTCCCCTCACCCTAACCCTCTCCCCACAGGGGAGAGGGAATTTGAACCCCCTCTCCCCTGTGGGGAGAGGGCCGGGGTGAGGGGCCAATAATTACTCAGCCGTCAGCAGGTTCGCCACGGTACGCACGCCCAGACCGGTCGCGCCCGCGGACCACTGCTCAACCGCCGCCTTACGGTACGTTGCGGAGCAGTCGATGTGCAGCCAGCCTTCCTGATAGTTCTCGACGAAGTGGGACAGGAAGCCTGCTGCGGTGCTTGCCCCCGCCGGGTACGCCGCGCTTGCGGTGTTGTTCAGCTCGGCAAAGTTAGACGGCAGCTGGCTGCGGTGGAACTCGGCCAGCGGCAGGCGCCAGAACGGCTCGTTTTCCGCCGTGGCGCTTGCCAGCAGGCGCGCGGCCAGCCTGTCGTCGAAGCTGAACAGCGCATGGTAGTCGTTACCCAGGGCAGTCTTCGCCGCACCGGTCAGGGTTGCCATGTCGATAATGAGCTCCGGCTTCTGGGCTGACGCGTCGATCAGGCCATCGGCCAGAACCAGGCGGCCTTCGGCGTCGGTGTTCATCACTTCGACGTTTTTACCGTTGCGGTAGCGAATGATGTCGCCCAGCTTGAAGGCGTTACCGCTTACCATGTTGTCCGCGCAGCACAGGTACAGCTTCACGCGCTTTTTAAGACCGCGGGTGATGGCGAACGCCAGCGCGCCGGTAATCGTTGCCGCGCCGCCCATGTCGGACTTCATGGAGTCCATGAACGCGCTCTGCTTCAGGCTGTAGCCGCCGGTGTCGAAGGTGATGCCTTTACCGACCAGGCAGGCAAACACTGGGGCCTGCTTGTCGCCGGTTGGGTTGTAGTCCAGCGCCAGCAATACAGGAGGACGTTCAGAACCGCGGCCCACGGTGTGGATGCCCATATAGTTCTGCTCGCGCAGATCTTCACCTTTGGTGATGCGGTAGGACATGCTGTCCCCCGCCACGCCGGACAGCAGGTCAACGGCGCGCTGCGCCAGCTGCTCCGGGCCTAACTCTTCCGCCGGGGCGTTGATGGTATCGCGTACCCAGTCGATGATTTGCAGGCGGCTTTCCAGCTCTTTCTGCCCGGCTTCGTCGAGGCTGGCCCACTCAACTTTGCGGGTTCCTTTCGGGCCTTTGTAACCGGCCCAGAACGCCCAGCTGCGGTCGGTGTCCCAGCCTTCACCTTCCAGAGACACATGCTTAATGCCCAGGCCGTCAATTTTACGCGCGGCGCGCTGGATCAGCCCTAAATCATCTTTGCCGGTAAGGTGCAGGGTAATACCGTCGTTATTGATGCTCCAGGTGGCTTTCTCGCCCCAGCGCGCGTCGGCAGGCTGCGTGGTGAGCGTAATCTTCATCGCTTCGGTCATTTTATTTATCCTTATTAGCAAACGGGCCGCCAGAAGGCAGCCCGTTAAGTGATTTACTCTGCTTCATCTAACCAGACTAACAGAATCGCCTCCAGAATTTTTTCATTGGATGCGTTTGGATCGTCGTCAAAATCTTCCAGATCGCAGATCCACTGATGCATATCGGTGAATCGCACGGTCTTCGGATCGAGATCCGGGTTCGCGTCGTACAGCGCTTCGCCGATCTCGCGGCTGTCGGTCCACTTCAGTCCCATATCAATGCTCGCGTGCGTGGTTGATAGTATAGCGTGGGAACTCCACGACCAGATCTTCATCGGTCACCGCGGCCTGGCAGCTTAAGCGGCTGTCCGGCTCCAGACCCCATGCTTTATCCAGCATGTCGTCTTCATCTTCGGTGCTCTCGGCGAGAGAGTCGAAACCTTCACGCACGATGCAGTGGCACGTTGTGCAGGCACAGGATTTTTCACAGGCGTGTTCCACTTCGATACCGTTACGCAGGGCAACGTCGAGAATGGTTTCACCGGTCTTCGCTTCCAGAACAGCGCCATCCGGACAGAGGTCCGCATGAGGCAAAATAACAATCTTTGGCATATTAAACCTCGTCCACGGACTGGCCTTTCAGCGCGACGCGGACAGATTTGTCCATGCGGCGAGCAGCGAAGTCCTGGGTTTGTTTATCAACGTTTTTAATGGCTTCTTCTATTGCGTCAGCATCATTGCCTTCTGCTACTGCGCTTAAGCGCGCGGCAGCCTCGTCAATCACCTGGCGCTCGGCGGCGCTTAACAGCGCGGCATCGGCAGCGAGCGCGCCGTTCAGGCTTTCCAGCACGCGTGCGGCTTCAACTTTTTGTTCGGCCAGCATACGCGCCTTCACATCCTGCTCGGCGTAGCTCATTGAGTCCTGAATCATGGAGGCGATTTCGCCATCGGTCAGGCCGTAGGACGGCTTCACCTGAATGGACGATTCGACGCCGGTGGATTTTTCCATCGCCGTCACGCTAAGCAGACCGTCCGCATCAACCTGGAAGGTGACGCGAATATGCGCCCCGCCCGCGGGCAGCGCCGGAATGCCGCGCAGCGCAAAGCGCGCCAGGGAGCGGCAGTCCTGCACCAGTTCGCGTTCGCCCTGCATCACGTGAATGGACATCGCGGTCTGGCCGTCTTTGAAGGTGGTAAACTCCTGCGCGCGCGCCACCGGAATGGTCGTGTTGCGCGGGATAACCTTCTCCACCAGGCCGCCCATGGTTTCTAAACCAAGCGACAGCGGGATAACGTCCAGCAGCAGCATTTCGCTGTCCGGCTTGTTGCCCACCAGAATATCGGCCTGGATGGCCGCGCCAACGGCAACGACTTTATCCGGGTCGATGGAGGTCAGCGGCGTGCGGCCAAAGAATTCGCCCACGCGTTCGCGCACCAGCGGCACGCGCGTTGAGCCACCCACCATGACCACTTCCAGCACCTCGCTGGCTTCAACGCCCGCATCCTTCAATGCGCGACGGCAGGCCATCAGCGTGCGTTTCACCAGCGGGGCAATAAGTTCATCGAACCGGGCGCGGGTGATGTCACCCTGCCAGCCCGCGACGTTAATGCTGACGGACTGCGCATCGCTCAGCGCGATTTTTGCCTCAACGGCAGCGTCCAGCAGCTCACGCTGTACGCGGGCATCGCTGCGATCGCTGATGCCCGCCTGCTCGCGGATGTAATCGGCCAGCAGATGGTCGAAGTCATCGCCGCCAAGCGCGGAGTCCCCGCCGGTCGCTAGAACTTCGAACACGCCGCGGCTCAGGCGCAGAATGGAGATATCAAAGGTGCCGCCGCCGAGGTCGTAAACTGCAATCACCCCTTCCTGACCGGAGTCGAGGCCGTAGGCAATCGCCGCCGCCGTCGGTTCGTTCAGCAGGCGCAGCACGTGCAGGCCCGCCAGACGCGCGGCGTCTTTGGTGCCCTGACGCTGTGCGTCGTCAAAATAGGCCGGAACGGTGATCACAACCCCGTCCAGATCGCCGCCGAGCGTCGCCGTAGCGCGCGCCGCCAGCGCCTTGAGAATGTCCGCGGAAACGCGAATCGGATTCAGCAGACCGGCAGCCGTGGCAATCATCGGCAGGCCGTTTTCACTGGCCTGCAGCTGATACGGCAGATGCGGGTAACGGGTCTGGATATCGGCCAGCGAGCGGCCCATCATGCGCTTAACAGAGCTGATGGTGTTCGCCGGATCGCGGGAGGCGTTAGCGCGGGCATCAAACCCAACCGCGTGACCCTGCTGCTGGTAGTGGACCACGGAAGGCAGCAGATGGCGGCCCTGCTCGTCAGCCAGCGTTTCCGCCTGGCCGCTGCGCACGGTCGCCACGAGGGAATTGGTGGTGCCGAGATCAATACCTACCGCCAGACGACGCTGGTGCGGTGCGGCACTTAAACCGGGCTCACTAATTTGTAATAAGGCCATAATTGCTTCCGAAATTAAAAATCGAGCAGCTTTTCTTCGAGTTGTTCAGCACTGCTTCGCAGTTTATCGAGAAAACGGAGTTTGCGCACAGTGTCTGCCGCCACGTCCCAGGTCTCGTTGTTCAGTTGCTCCACCATCTGCTGATGGCGGGTATCAAACATGCCCTTCACGCGCGCGATGAAGCTTTCCAGACGCGCCTCGTCTTTGGCCTGTTCAATCTCATCCAGCTCTTCGCGAAGCTCCAGCTGTTCCATCAGAAACGCGGTATCGCGCACGGTATGCTGTTCGCTCGCCAGATCAAAACCGTGGAGTGAGAGCAGATATTCGGCACGCGCCAGCGGATGGCGCAGCGTCTGCCAGGCCTGGTTGATGGTCGCGGAGTGCGACACCGCGGCCAGCTGCTCTGCCTGCGTCCCGCTGGCGAATTTATCCGGATGGTACTGACGCTGCAGATCCTGAAAACGGACCGTCAGCGCCTGCAGATCGATCGGGTATTGAGCGGGTAGTCCGAAGAGAGTGAAGTAATCCATAACAATCTCAGGGGTAGCCTGTTAGAACAAACCCCACGCGCAGCAAAGCCACGGTGGGGTTTCGGATGACGCGCGGTTAAACGTGGAAGCTTTCGCCGCAACCACACTCGTCTTTAACGTTCGGGTTCGTGAATTTGAACCCTTCGTTCAGGCCTTCCTTTACGAAGTCCAGCTGAGTGCCGTTGAGGAATTGCAGGCTTTTGCCATCGACCACCACCTTCACGCCCTTGTCTTCAAACACGGTGTCATCAGACGCCGGCTCGTCAACAAACTCCAGTACGTAAGCCATACCAGAACAGCCGGAGGTACGTACGCCCAGTCGCAGGCCAAAGCCTTTACCACGGTTCGCCAGAAAAGAGCTTACTCGCGCGGCAGCGCTGTCGCTAAGGGTAATCGACATACTCAAACCTCAATTATTTTGCTTCACGTTTGCTTTTGTAATCCGCAATGGCGGCTTTGATCGCGTCTTCTGCCAGGATAGAACAGTGAATTTTCACCGGCGGCAGTTCGAGTTCTTCAGCAATATCCGTGTTCTTAATTGCCTGTGCTTCGTCCAGAGACTTGCCCTTCACCCACTCGGTGACCAGGGAGCTGGAGGCGATAGCGGAACCGCAGCCGTAGGTCTTGAAGCGCGCGTCTTCAATGATACCTTCATTGTTGACTTTAATCTGCAACTTCATCACGTCGCCACACGCCGGTGCGCCAACCATACCGCTACCGACAGATTCGTCGCTGTTGTCAAAAGAGCCAACGTTGCGCGGGTTCTCGTAATGATCGATAACTTTTTCGCTGTATGCCATGATTGAATTCTCCTTATGTACCGATTAGTGATGTGACCATTCAATGCTGTTCAGATCCACGCCCTGCTTGAACATTTCCCACAGCGGAGAAAGGTCGCGCAGACGGCCGATGGAGTTACGAACCAGCTTGATGGTGTAGTCAATCTCTTCTTCGGTAGTGAAACGACCTAAAGAGAAACGGATGGAGCTGTGTGCCAGCTCGTCAGTCATACCCAGCGCGCGCAGCACGTAGGATGGCTCCAGGCTTGCGGACGTACAGGCAGAACCGGAAGAAACGGCCAGGTCCTTCAGCGCCATGATCAGCGATTCGCCTTCAACATAGTTGAAGCTGACGTTGAGAATGTTTGGTGCGCCCTGCTCGAGATCGCCGTTCAGATAGACTTCTTCCATATCCTTCACGCCGTCCCACAGACGGTTACGCAGCGTGCGCAGGCGTGCCATCTCGGTTTCCATCTCTTCTTTCGCAATGCGATACGCTTCGCCCATGCCCACGATCTGGTGAACAGGCAGCGTACCGGAACGCATGCCGCGCTCGTGACCGCCGCCGTGCATCTGTGCTTCGATGCGGATACGCGGCTTACGACGAACGTACAGCGCGCCGATGCCTTTCGGGCCATAGATTTTGTGGCCGGAGAAGGACATCAGATCCACCTTCAGCTGGCTCAGGTCGATTGGCAGTTTGCCCACGCTCTGAGTCGCGTCCACGTGGTAGATGATACCGCGCGCGCGGCACATTTCGCCGATGGTCGCAATGTCCTGTACCACGCCGATTTCGTTGTTAACGTGCATGATGGAAACCAGAATGGTGTCATCACGCATCGCCGCTTCGAGCTCTTTCAGGTCAATAATACCGTTGCTCTGTGGCGCCAGGTAAGTCACTTCGAACCCTTCACGCTCCAGCTGACGGCAGGTGTCAAGCACGGCTTTGTGTTCGGTTTTGCTGGTGATGATGTGCTTGCCTTTTTTCTGATAAAAGTTGGCTGCACCTTTAATCGCCAGGTTGTCGGATTCGGTCGCACCGGAGGTGAAAACAATTTCACGCGGGTCGGCGCCCACCAGGTCAGCAATCTGATTACGGGCGATATCAACCGCCTCTTCAGCATGCCAGCCAAAACGGTGTGAACGGGAAGCTGGGTTACCAAAGTTTCCGTCCAGGGTCAGACACTGCATCATTTTCTCGGCAACACGCGGGTCCACCGGCGTGGTTGCGGAGTAGTCGAGATAAATCGGTAATTTCATTGCTCTATAAACTCCGTACATCGCTTCAATGCAAGGAATCAGGCAACCGGCTGGATGTACGACCGAGTACGCGGGGTGTGACCACCCCGGCCTGATTCAGAATACTTATCTTTTTAGTTACGCGCGCAGCTTAACGTCGATGGCGTCCTGCGAACGGGTGCTGCGTTGTGAATCCTGACTGTGCTGACGACCAGAGACGTCCAGAACTTCCTGGTTATTTACCAGCTCACCCAGGGTGATGTTGTTCAGGAAGCCGGTCAGACGGTCGCTCAGATCGCGCCACAGCGCGTGGGTCAGGCATTTATCGCCGCCCTGACAGCCGCCTTTACCCTGGCAACGGGTCGCGTCAACGGATTCGTCAACTGCGCTAATGACTTCGCCAACCGCAATACTGCCCGCGTCTTTACCCAGCAGATAACCGCCGCCCGGGCCACGAACGCTGGACACCAGTCCATTTTTACGCAGTCTGGAGAACAGCTGTTCCAGGTAAGAGAGGGAGATCCCCTGTCGTTCAGAAATATCAGCCAACGGAACCGGGCCCGCTTCGGAGTTGAGCGCAACGTCCAGCATCGCGGTCACGGCATAACGCCCTTTAGATGTCAGTCTCATGTCTTACTTAACCTCAAACTCGCCCCTGCCCGGGGTTTTTTATTGTAAAATGGGGGTATTGCATAGCAGGGCCAAGTCTGACATTCCTGACTAAATTGGTCAACTATTTACTTGACTGTTTTAGTCAGGTATTTAACCTTCTGTGCCTTCATAACAAAGGTGCGGCCTAATGCCCTCACCCGGCCCTCTCCCACAGGGAGAGGGAGAAAACACGCTGCACTACTCTTTATGCTTCTGCTCAATCGACGCCAGGATCCCTCGCAGGATATTCAGCTCCTGGCTTTCCGGGCGGGCGCGGGTGAACATTCGGCGCAGCTTGTTCATGACCTGGCCCGGATGACCTTCACGGATAAAGCCGGTTGAGAGCAGCGTCTGCTCCAGGTGACCGTAGAAGCGCTCAAGATCGTCCACCAGCGGGTAGGCCGTCTCCTCTTTCGGTTCTACCGGTTTTTCCTGCGTCGCCAGCCACGCCATACGCACTTCGTAGGCGATAACCTGTACCGCCATCGCCAGGTTCAGCGAACTGTATTCCGGGTTCGCGGCAATTGCGACGTGGTAGTGGCACTTCTGTAGTTCGTCATTGGTCAGGCCAACGCGCTCGCGACCAAACACCAGCGCCACCGGCGCCTGTTCGGCTTCTGAGACGCTTTTCAGGCCGCATTCGCGCGGATCCAGCATCGGCCACGGCAGCGTGCGGGAGCGCGCGCTGGTGCCCACCACCAGGCTGCAACCGGCCAGGGCTTCATCCAGAGTGTCAACAATTTGCGCATTGCCGATCACGTCGCTGGCACCGGCCGCCAGAGCAATAGCCTGAGAGTCTGGTTTCACCAGAGGATTAACCAGCCACAGGTTTGTTAAGCCCATGGTTTTCATAGCGCGGGCCACGGAGCCCATGTTGCCGGTGTGCGATGTTTCGACCAGCACGATTCGAATGTTTTGCAGCATAATTTTTAGATGTCTGGATTCAGTGTCTGAAGAATATTCAGGCATATTATCATAAACGAGAGACATAATCCGATCCCGCTGCTATACTCTGCGCCGATTTTCCTGTTCTTTAACATCCAGTGAGAGAGACCGATGCATCCGATGCTGACCATCGCCGTGCGCGCAGCGCGCAAGGCGGGTAATGTAATTGCCAAACACTACGAAACCCCAGACTCCGTAGAAACCAGCCAGAAAGGCAGCAATGATTTCGTGACTAACGTCGATAAAGCCGCAGAAGCGATTATTATCGAAACGATCCGCAAATCTTACCCGCAGCACACCATCATCACCGAAGAAAGCGGTGAACATGAAGGTACCGATCAGGATGTTCAATGGGTTATCGATCCACTGGATGGCACCACCAACTTCGTTAAACGCCTGCCGCACTTCTCCGTATCTATTGCCGTACGCATCAAAGGCCGTACTGAAGTCGCCGTTGTGTACGATCCAATGCGTAACGAACTGTTTACCGCTACCCGCGGTCAGGGCGCTCAGCTGAACGGCTACCGTCTGCGCTGCAGCAACGCGCGCGATCTGGACGGCACCATTCTGGCGACCGGCTTCCCGTTCAAGGCGAAGCAGCACGCGACCACCTATATGAATATTCTGGGCAAACTGTTCACCGAATGCGCGGACTTCCGCCGCACCGGCTCTGCTGCACTGGATCTGGCCTACGTTGCGACCGGTCGCGTTGACGGTTACTTCGAGCTGTCGCTGAAGCCGTGGGACTTTGCGGCGGGCGAGCTAATCGCGCGTGAAGCGGGCGCCATCGTGTGCGACTTTACCGGCGGCCACAACTACATGACCACCGGCAACATCGTTGCAGGTAACCCACGCGTTGTTAAAGCCATGCTGGCCAACATGCGTGACGAACTGAGCGACGCGCTGAAGCGCTAGTCCCTCACCCCAGCCCTCTCCCAAACGGGGAGAGGGTGTTAAACGGCACCGCGCTCATCCACATCGTCACCGCCGCTCCCAGCAGAATCATGCCCCCCGCCAGCGCAAGCGTTGCCCACCCTATCTGTCGCCACAGCACCGGCGTTTTGCTGCCGCTGAGTTTTACCGCCAGCTGACGGAAGCTGTGCACCAGCAAAGCCAAAGACGAAATGGTGACGGACGTTCCTGCCGCCATCGCCAGCGCCGAGAGCATGCCCCAGCCGAATACGCCAATCACCTTGCTGAACAGCAGCACCACGATTGCCCCCGAGCACGGGCGCATCCCCATAGAGAGCACGATAGCCAGGCGCGCGCGCCAGTCGTCACCGCTCTGCAACTGTTCCTGCGGCGGCAGATGCTGATGCCCGCAACCGCAGCTTTCATCGTGAACGTGATGCGGCGTAAAGGCTTTAAATTTCGGCTTTTGCAGCAGCGCGCGCAGCTTTTTCAACGCCCGCCAGCAGAGGAGCAGCCCGAGCACGCCCACCAGCGCGTAACTGCCCTTCTCCAGCCAGAAGCTGCTCATGTGCAGCTGTCGGGCAGGTAGCCGTAGCAGCAAAAGCACAACCGCTACCAGCGCAATCGCCACGCCGCCCTGAAGCAGCGAAGAGGCCAGCGTGAGGCCAATGCTCGATTTCAGCTTTGACGGGTGAGTGGCAAGCCAGGTGGTGATAACGATTTTGCCGTGCCCCGGCCCCAGCGCGTGCAGCACGCCATAGATAAAGCTGAACGCCAGCAGGGAGCCGCCCGCTTTGGTCGGGTTTTCCGCCACCGCCTTCAGCAGCCCGCTCATCTGCTGGTTAACCTCGCGCTGCCAGAGGATGCTTTTCATCATCACCTGCGGCCAGGCCTGCCATAGCCAGAGCGCGCCGCCCGCGGCTAACAGCAAAAAGAGCGCCAGCGGCCAGAGCTGAAGCCAGCGGCGTGATGTTCTGACGGGGGAAGCGATCACTGACATTGCAACGTCACCTCCTGCGCAAACTGTTTACCTAACTCCATATCCTCAGGGGGAGCATCTTCTTTATCGAGGGAAACGGCAAAATTCAGCGTTTCTTCGCTGGGCGTCGGCGTGCGCAGGGTAATTTTGCAGCTCTTTTGCAGTGCCGCCGGTAGCTGAACGTCGCTATCCCCGGCGTAGCTCATGTCGACGTAGTACGTGGGATCGAAGGTGGAGAAGGTGTACTTCTGCCCTGCCAGCGGCTGCGGGTGCGCCAGCGGAAGGATAAACGTCAGCACCGCCTGATGGCCGTCGCGGGTCATGCCGTACTCCGTGGGGCGGTTAAGAAATTTGACCTTTTGCCCGTTGTGCCAGAACTCGGTGAAGTAGTGTTGGCCGAGCACGTTGGCCATCACTTCCGCCGCCAGTTTTTTCCAGATCTCATCGCCGGGCTTTGCGTCTCCGGCATCGTACAGCAGATCGGCGGAGGTCATTTCATCCATCGTCCAGCGCATTTTAAGGCCGCTGAGCTGCGTACCGTCCGTTACCAGCTCCGTTTTCAGGCTGATAAAGCTGTGAGGGTGCGCGGTGGCGGTGAAAGTGAAAACCGCCAAAAATAACGCTACCGCGCTTTGTTTAACTATTTGCATCAATTCCTCACGTCAAAAATTCTGTGATGTTCGCCCGCAATCCTGAGTGAAAGGCCCGCCGGTGCGCTTTTCAGCGCCCATCCTTTAGCTATTCTTATCAAACATTCACACTGGATACCCGACAGATGATGCCGACGCTTGAAATTCCATCTGTGCTTTCCAGTTCGCAGCGCCGCTGCCAGGTGCTTTTGATGCTTTACCTGCCCGACGCTGCCGTCACCGCACAGAGCATAATCGCTGCCAACGGCGTGGATGACGTCGTGGCACGGCAAGATATAGCCGAGACGCGCGATGAAATCCAGCGCTATCACCGGCTCGATATCGTCACGCACCTCGATGGCTGCTACCGAATAGAGGGTACCGCCCTGAACCAGCGCTTGTGCCTGTTGCACTGGCTGCGCAGGGCGCTCCGGCTGTGTCCGCATTTTGTTTCACAACAGTTTACCCCGGCCTTAAAAACCGCGCTTAAACAGCACGGCGTTTCCCGCCCGCTTTATGACGATGCGAATCTTCGGGCGCTTATCAGCTTCTGTTCGCGCAAGCTGCAGCGTCAGTTTGAGCCCCGGGACGTGCAGTTTTTACAGCTCTACCTGCAATACTGTCTGATTCAGCATCATCTGGGCAATACGCCGCAATTCTCCCCCGCTCAGCGCAGCTGGACGCAGTCCAGAGGGGAGTATTTTACGGCGCAGGACATTGTCCGCCACTGGAAGCGGCGCGTTCCCCAGGGCACGCACAGCGAAGAACAGCTGTTCCTGGCGCTGCTGTTTATGATGCTGCGCACGCCGGACCCGGTGCTTGACAAGCACCAGCAGGACCAGCGTTTGCGCCGCGCCATTGTGCGCATGGTGGCCCGTTTTCGCTCGCAAACCGGCATGAAGTTCAGCGATGAGCAAGGGCTGACCGATCAGCTTTACATCCATCTGGCCCAGGCGCTGGATCGTTCCTTATTTGAAATTGGCATCGACAACAGCCTTCCGGAAGAGGTTCACCGCCTTTATCCCCGGCTACTTCGCACCACCAAAGCGGCGCTGGCCGAGCTGGAAGCCGAGTTTGAGCTGCAATTCTCCGATGAAGAGATGGCGCTCGTGGCGGTAATTTTTGGTGCATGGCTGATGCAGGAGACCGATCTGCACGAAAAACAGGTGGTGTTATTAACCGGGGAGGATAAATCCTGTGAGGAGGTGATTGAACAGCAGCTGCGCGAGTTAACGCTGCTGCCGCTCAATATTCGCTATCTCAGCCTGGAGGCCTTCAGGAAAGAAGGCGCGCCCCGCGAGGCGGCGCTGGTCATTACGCCTTACCCAACCGCGCTGCCGCTGTTCTCGCCGCCGCTCATTCATGCCGTTGAGACCCTGAACGCGCAGCAGCAGGAACATATTCGGGTTATGCTTGAATCGTAATCAAGTGCGAGCAGTTACTTTTGGGCGGATGACGATCGCCGGTAAAGCGACCAGCGCCATCACCCAGAACACGCCGTGGCCGAGATGCTGATAGAGGAAACCAGCAAAAACGGTCATTATCGCAATGCTGCCGCCCATCGCCACCGCTGAATAAACAGCCTGCAACCGGATGACGTCCCCGCCCTCTCGCGCGGCAATATAGCGCATCGCCGCCAGGTGGCACACGGTGAAGGTGCCGCAGTGCAGGATCTGCGCCACAATCAGCCACGGTAATTCGGTCGTCCAGCCCATAATGCCCCAGCGCGCCACGCCGCATACGGCGGAAAGCAGCAGCAGATCCCGCGCCCCGAAACGGCTGAACAGTTTTTTGCTGAGCGCAAAGATAATCACTTCGGCCACTACGCCAAGGGACCATAAATAGCCGACGGCGGAAGCGGAATACCCCGCGCCTTGCCAGTAGATGGCGCTGAAGCCGTAATACGCCGCGTGCGCTCCCTGAAGCAGGCAGACGCAGGCCAGAAAACGCCAGCTTTGCGCCACGAGGCTTCGCCAGGCGGGCCAGCCCGCGCTTTCCTGATGACGGCTTTCCCCTTGCGGCATCACCGACGGGCGCAGCAGCATCCCCAGCAGCATGGAGGCGATCCCGATGCTCAGCAATGCCAGGATCGCGCGGTAATCGTAGAGGCTGACCAGCTTGCCCACCAGCGCAGAGCCGATAACAAAGGCAATCGATCCCCACAGGCGCACGCGGCCATAGTCCATGGTGATCTGCTTTTGCCAGGTGTTCGCCAGCGCATCCGTCAGGGGAACCAGCGGGGAGAAGAACAGGTTAAAGCCAACCATCACCACCATCAGCCAGGCAAACTGGTGGCTGACCCAGAAACACGCCGCAAAGACCAGCGTCAGCAGGGCCAGAATACGCACGGCTTTAATCAACAGAGAGGGATCGCTGACGCGAGGCGCAATCAGCAGGCTACCGAGGAAACGTGCCACCAGCCCCGCGCCCAGCAGGATGCCGATAGTTTCTGGCGTAAGGCCGATTCCTTTGAGCCAGACGCTCCAGAAAGGCAGAAAAATACCGTAGCTAAAGAAATAGGTGAAATAGCTGAGCGCCAGCCAGCGCGTGGAATGCAAGACCATGAATCCCTCCCGAAATGGAGGCGATAGTCTCGCGTTTATCCGGCGCTTTAGCAAGCCGTTAGCGCGCTATAAATTAACGAAAAATTAACATCATCGCTAGCCGGACGGCGTATGGCGGGAGCGGTAAATCTGTATTACGTTTAAAGTACATCGCCTGAAGAGGTTGTTTACCATGAACAGCTTACGTTATTTCGATTTCGGCTCCTCCCGTTCTCTCCTGCTTTTGATTGCCCGTATTGCCATCGTTGTTCTGTTTATTATTTTCGGTTATCCAAAGCTGACGGGCTTTAGCGGCACCGTACAGTATATGGCCTCGCTTGGCGCCCCCATGCCCACGCTGGCGGCCATTATTGCCGTTGTGATGGAGGTTCCTGCCGCGTTCCTGATTGTGCTGGGCTTCTTTACCCGCCCACTCGCGGTACTGTTTGTGTTCTACACGCTGGGCACGGCGGTTATTGGTCACCATTACTGGGATATGACCGGGGATGCGGTTGTGCCGAACATGATCAATTTCTACAAGAACGTCAGCATAGCGGGGGCATTTATACTGCTGGCCATCGTGGGTCCGGGAGCACTCTCTCTCGACCGGCGTTAGCCCATAAAAAAAGGCCGCGGATGCGGCCTTTTTTATTTCTGCAAAGCAGAGGTATTACGCGTATACCGGGAAGCGCGCGCAGATATCCAGAACTTTACCTTTAACGCGCTCGATAACCGCATCGTCGTTGATGTTGTCCAGAACGTCGCACATCCAGCCCGCCAGCTCTTTCACTTCCGCTTCTTTAAAGCCGCGGCGCGTTACGGCCGGAGAACCGATACGGATACCGGAGGTCACGAACGGGCTCTTCGGATCGTTTGGCACGCTGTTTTTGTTCACGGTGATGTTGGCGCGGCCGAGGGCGGCGTCAGCTTCTTTACCGGTCAGGTTCTTATCAACCAGATCCAGCAGGAACAGGTGGTTTTCAGTACCGCCGGATACCACCTTGTAGCCACGGTTCAGGAACACTTCCACCATCGCTTTGGCGTTTTTGGCAACCTGCTGCTGGTAAACCTTAAACTCAGGCTCCATCGCTTCCTTCAGCGCTACCGCTTTCGCAGCAATAACGTGCATCAGCGGGCCGCCCTGTGCGCTTGGGAACACAGCGGAGTTCAGTTTCTTGTACAGCTCTTCGTCACCGCCTTTCGCCAGGATCAGGCCGCCGCGCGGGCCTGCCAGGGTTTTGTGGGTGGTGGTGGTCACAACGTGAGCGTGTGGAACCGGGTTAGGGTAAACGCCCGCGGCAATCAGACCGGCAACGTGCGCCATGTCAACAAACAGGTATGCGCCGATGCTGTCTGCGATTTCACGCATTTTAGCCCAGTCAACGATACCGGAGTATGCGGAGAAGCCGCCGATGATCATCTTCGGCTTGTGCTCTTTGGCCTGCTTCGCCATGTCTTCGTAGTCAATTTTACCGGACTCATCGATACCGTAAGGAATGATGTTGTACAGTTTGCCGGAGAAGTTAACCGGGGAGCCGTGAGTCAGGTGGCCGCCCTGTGCCAGGTTCATACCCAGAACGGTATCGCCCGGCTGCAGCAGCGCGGTGTATACAGCGAAGTTAGCCTGGGAGCCAGAGTGCGGCTGGACGTTAGCGTAGTCAGCGCCAAAGAGTGCTTTCGCACGGTCAATGGCCAGCTGCTCAACGATATCAACGTATTCGCAACCGCCGTAGTAGCGCTTGCCCGGATAACCTTCAGCATATTTGTTGGTCAGCTGAGAACCCTGCGCCTGCATCACGCGCGGGCTGGTGTAGTTTTCGGAGGCGATCAGTTCGATGTGCTCTTCCTGACGTACTTTTTCCTGCTCCATAGCCTGCCACAGTTCGGCATCATAATCGGCAATGTTCATTTCACGCTTTAACATCCGCATCTCCTGACTCAGCTAACAAGTAAATTTTGGCCTGAAAAGGCAGTCCTGTTGGACAACGGGCAACAGTATAACTGAATCGTTCTGTGATAACAGGTCTTGACAAACGATTTTACGCAAACGTTTTCCTTCGCGCCACGCAAGGGTTTGAGGAATAAAGCGTGCGCTGCGTTGAACGGATTTCTTTTCAGGTTTGTGATGCATATTTTTCACGATGCAAAGAACCATTTACATTGCAGGGTTATTTTTATAAGATGCATATAAAATACATCATTAAAGTAACATCAGAAGGAAGCTGCTATGCTCGACGCCCAAACCATCGCTACCGTGAAGGCCACTATTCCCCTGCTCGTTGAAACGGGTCCTAAGCTGACCGCTCATTTTTACGATCGCATGTTTACGCATAACCCGGAGCTCAAAGAGATTTTCAACATGAGCAACCAGCGTAACGGCGATCAGCGTGAAGCGCTGTTCAACGCCATTGCCGCCTATGCCAGCAACATCGACAACCTGCCCGCCCTGCTGCCCGCGGTGGAAAAAATCGCGCAGAAGCACACCAGCTTCCAGATCAAACCAGACCAGTACAACATCGTCGGTAGCCACCTGCTCGCCACGCTGGACGAAATGTTCAGCCCGGGCCAGGAGGTGCTGGACGCCTGGGGTAAAGCCTACGGCGTGCTGGCAAACGTCTTCATCAACCGTGAAGCGCAAATCTACAGCGAAAACGCCAGCAAGAACGGCGGCTGGGAAGGCACGCGCGCGTTCCGTATCGTAGAGAAAACGCCGCGCAGCGCGCTTATCACCAGCTTTGAGCTTGAGCCGGTTGACGGTCAGCCGGTTGCCGATTATCAGCCCGGCCAGTATCTGGGCGTGTGGCTGAAGCCGGAAGGTTTCCCGCACCAGGAGATCCGCCAGTACTCCCTGACCCGTAAGCCAAACGGCAAAGGCTATCGCATTGCGGTGAAACGCGAGGACGGTGGCCAGGTCTCAAACTGGCTGCATAACGTCGCCCGCGTGGGTGATATCGTCCATCTGGCCGCGCCGGCAGGCGACTTCTTTATGGCGGTTGAGGCCACTACCCCGGTGACGCTGATCTCCGCAGGCGTTGGTCAAACGCCGATGCTGGCAATGCTGGATACGCTGGCAAAATCAAACCACAGCGCGCAGGTAAACTGGTTCCACGCGGCAGAGAACGGCGATGTTCACGCCTTTGCGGATGAAGTGAAAGCGCTGGCGGCGGGTTTGCCCCACTTTACCGCCCATACCTGGTATCGTCTACCGACGGAAGCTGACCGCGCGGCGGCACGTTTTGACAGCGAAGGCCTGATGAATTTAGGCGAGCATGAAGGGGCGTTCAGCGCGCCGGAAATGCAGTTCTACGTTTGTGGTCCGGTGGCGTTTATGCAGTATGCCGCGAAGCAGCTGGTTGAGCTGGGCGTAAATAAAGACAACATTCATTACGAATGTTTTGGCCCGCATAAGGTGCTGTAACGCAAAAAGCCCCTCTTTCGAGGGGCTTTTTTTGTCGGGCGTGGGCGCGCCACGCCCGATCAGGGAACGCTGCTTAAATCGCCGCGTCGTCTTCTTCGCCGGTACGGATGCGGATCACGCGCGCCACGTCAAAGACGAAGATTTTCCCGTCGCCAATTTTACCGGTCTGCGCCGTGCGGATAATGGTGTCCACACAGGTATCGACGATATCATCGCTCACCACGATCTCGATTTTCACTTTCGGCAGGAAGTCCACCATGTACTCTGCGCCACGGTATAGCTCGGTGTGGCCCTTCTGACGACCAAAACCTTTCACTTCAGTTACGGTCATCCCGGTGATGCCCACTTCTGCCAGCGCTTCACGTACATCATCCAGTTTGAAAGGTTTAATAATCGCATCAATCTTTTTCATGGTGTGTCCTTAAACTCATGCCTGTAAGCTGCCTCGTAATCGATTGCTCACAGTATCATATTCAGGCGAATTTTGCGGTACTACTCTTTAAAATCGTTCGCTTCCAGCTCGTGGCGCGAGAGTAACTTGTAGAACTCGGTGCGGTTACGCCCGGCCATGCGCGCCGCGTGGGTCACGTTGCCTTTGGTGATTTGCAGCAGCTTGCGCAGATAGTTCAGCTCGAACTGGTTTCGCGCTTCTGCAAAAGTCGGTAAGGCCGTGTTTTCCCCTTCCAGCGCCTGCTCCACCAGCGCATCGCCGATCACCGGCGATGAGGTGAGCGCCACGCACTGCTCAATCACGTTAACCAGCTGGCGCACGTTGCCCGGCCAGCTCGCCGTCATCAGGCGCTTCATCGCATCGGTGGAGAACGCGCGCACAAACGGCTTGTGGCGGTCTGCGGCCTGGCGCAAAAGATGGTTTGCCAGCAGCGGGATATCTTCCGCGCGCTCGGCCAGCGCCGGGATTTTCAGGTTTACGACATTAAGGCGATAGTAGAGATCTTCACGAAACTCGTTGCGCGCCATCACCTTGGGCAAATCACGGTGGGTGGCGGAAATAATACGCACGTTGATGTCAATATCGCGGTTGCTGCCGAGCGGACGCACTTTTCGCTCCTGCAATACGCGCAGCAGCTTGACCTGCAGCGGCGCGGGCATATCGCCAATTTCATCGAGGAACAGCGTGCCGCCCTCAGCCGCCTGGAACAGCCCTTCACGGCTGCTTACCGCGCCGGTAAAGGCGCCGCGGGCATGCCCGAAGAGCTCAGACTCAAGCAGCTGTTCCGGCAGCGCGCCACAGTTAATCGCGATAAAGGCATTTTTACTGCGCGGGCTGGCGTTGTGGATCGCCTGGGCAAGGATCTCTTTCCCGGTCCCGCTCTGGCCGTTAATCAGCACGCTAACGTCTGATTGGGCCACCATCCGCGCCTGTTCCAGCAGGCGCAGCATGGCAGGGCTGCGCGTGACGATGGATTCGCGCCAGGCGTCGTCACCGGACGGCGCCGCGTGCTCAAGCGCGCTGTCGATCGCTTTATAAAGGGCGTCTTTATCCACCGGTTTGGTGAGGAAGCTGAACACCCCCTGCTGGGTCGCGGCAACCGCATCCGGAATCGATCCGTGAGCGGTGAGGATGATGACCGGCATGCCGGGCTGCTGCTTCTGGATCTCCGTGAACAGCTGCAGGCCATCCATTTCATCCATTCGCAGGTCGCTGATCACCAGATCGATTTTCTCGCGGCTGAGCACCTTCAGCCCCTCCTGCCCGCTTTCCGCGGTGACCACGCTGTAGCCTTCGCTGACCAGACGCATCCCCAGCAGCTTTAACAGCCCGGGATCGTCATCCACCAGTAAAAGATGGGCAGGTTTACGGCTCGTCATGCTTCACATCCTCTTGTTTCGGCATCTCACCGTCTGGCGTCGTGGCAGGGTTGCCTTTCGAACCATCAGGCAGATAACTGCCGGCCGGTTTACGCGTCGAGAGCTGTCTTTCAATATCGGTCAGATTTTCAAGCTTGCGCGTGGTGGTCTCAAGCTGCTCGCGCAGCGATTCCTGCTGCTGGCGAAGCGCATCAAGCTCGCTGTCGCTTGACTGCTGCAGCTTGCTGTAGCGAAAACGCTCTTCAGACAGCTGTAGCTGCAGGGTTTGTCCGTCCCGCCAGAGCTGATAAATCGGGCGCACCTGGGGCGGAATGTTAATAACAAAGGTATCCAGCCGCGTGACGTTGGCGCGCCGTTCGACGGGCGTGATTCTGGCATCGGCCATTACGATGCCGCGCTTAAACGCGTCCTGCCAGGTATCGTCCACCAGCATCGCCGCCTGCGCACGCGCTTCGGCTGGCGCCAGCCGCTGGGCGCAGTCGATTCCGCGCAGCCAGAACAGCGGGTTTGATTCGACATCGTGTCCCGATAAATTCCAGATATCATCGCAGCCCGTTGAAAGGAAATCGGCCAGCTGCTTCTGGGGCCACTTATCTTCTTGTTTATGGCTTATTGCACTTTGCGGTGCATGTGAAACACACCCTGCCAGCAGTAAGCAGGGCAGGCTCAGGCGCACATTTTTGCAGGAAAACACCGCGCGCAGTGCGCGGTAAAAGACGTGTGACATACTCACCAGGTTGTTATTCATTTCATTGATTTTTCCGGCTCAAGAGGCAGTTCGATACGAAAACAGACATCGGAGCGTTCGTCACTAACGATGTTAAGCTCCCCCTGCATGCGTCGTATGCAGTCGCGGGCAATACTCAGCCCCAGACCACTTCCTTTTACCGCACCTTTTCGCTGATGACTCCCCTGGAAGAAGGGTTCAAATATCATCGTTTTTTCTTCATCCGGAATCGGGCTTCCCGTATTCGCTACGTCAATAAATACCCGCGAACCGTTGCTATTGCTTCTGATATAAATGGTACCGGATTCAGTACCATAGTGCACTGCATTGGAATAGAGATTATCCAGCACGCTCATGAACAGCATCGGCTCTGCCAGGCAGGACGACACGTTGAGTTCCACCTGGGTATGCATCATTTTAGCTCTTGCTGGAAGGCTATGGGCGGAGATGACCATGTCCACTATCGGTTCAATCTCCACGCGCTCAAGCACCACAGCACCATCCGCCAGCTTGCGGTTATAGTCCAGCAGTTGTTCAATAAGTTTTTGTAAATTGCGGCTGCTGGCATCCAGAATCGCGACGATCTCTTTTTGCTCGGGGGTTAACGCCCCCGCCACTTCGTCTGCCAGCAGTTCCGTCCCTTCACGCATACTCGCCAGCGGCGTTTTCAGCTCGTGGGAGATATGGCGCAGAAACTGATGGCGCTGCGATTCCAGCCACGCCAGGCGCTCTGAAAGCCAGATGATGCGCTGGCCTACCGAACGCAGCTCGCGCGGGCCTTTAAAAATAACCGTATCGCCGAGGGATTTGCCCTCCCCCAGCCGGTTAATCATCCGCTGGATCCCCTTCACGGGACCGATGATCATACGGGTAAAGAGCAGTACCAGCCCCAGGCTGACCATGAACAGCACCAGGGCCTGCCAGCCGAAGAACTGGCCGCGCTCGGCAATTTCCTGCTGAAGCTGCTGCCCGCGGGAAAAGATAACCGTACGGGTGGACTGAACCATCTCCGTATTGGCATTCGCGAAGGCTTCAAGCCGGGCGGCCGCGGCGGCATCGGGACCACTGTTTTTGCACTGTAGCTGCGCCAGGTCGTTTAGATCCTGACGTAGCGCCTGATAGAGTTTGTCATCCGGCAATACCCCCGCGTGGGCGTCCAGCATTTCGCTGTAGCGCTTGCGCTGATTCTGGTACACCCTTTCCAGCGTACGGTCGTCCAGCACGCAGTACTGCCGATAGCTCCGCTCCATCTCCAGCGCGGCGTTAGTCATGGCCTCGCTACGGCGGGCATCAATCAGCGTAGTGCGGTTAGTCAGGGCTGCCTGGGCGCTGAGCGCATTGAGGCTTTGCCACGCCTGCCACGCCAGGACCAGCAAAGGCAGCAGGATCAGCAGGAAGGCCATCATAACGAGCTGTCGCAGGGAGCGAGGGAAAGCGGGCCAGCGTTTCAACACATTACTCTCTTCATCCGGGTTTGAGGAGAGCGTAACTGAGTCTGCCCTTCAGATACAACAAAGCCGGGTAAAAACCCGGCTTTGTTGTGGAATAAGGCGGTGCCTAACTCGACGTTTCGCCCTGGCCTGATAAAGCAATGCAATAATCAGTAGTTGGACGGCAGGCACCTTTTTGTGCGTCATTCGAAGTTTATGTAGCACGTCCCGAAGGGGCTGACATAAGAAGGTGAATGAGCCACTGGTTAATATTATGCAACAGGCGTGCCACAATGCAAAACAATATATTAACTTACTGAATAGCAATACTTTTATGCATTCAGCCCGTTGTATGTCTGCTGAATGATTTCCAGGCTAAGTGTCGCAAATTAACAACACCTTAGCAGCGGCATCTCATTGCTTATATAAAACAAATAGTTATATGTCTCCATTTGGAGACAGTGGCATTAACGGTTTGTCGCGAATTTGTGACACAAATAAAAAAGCCCGGTGGCGATAACGCCTACCGGGCCTGGAAGAGCACTACCGATTAACCCAGCTGTTTACGCGCGTTGCGGAAAATACGCATCCACGGGCCGTCCTCGCCCCAGTTTTCCGGGTGCCAGGAGTTGCTCACGGTGCGGAAGACGCGCTCCGGGTGCGGCATCATGATGGTCGCACGGCCGCTTTCGCTGGTCACCGCCGTAATACCGTTAGCTGAACCGTTCGGGTTAGCCGGGTAGGTTTCGGTGACCTTGCCGAAGTTATCGACAAAGCGCAGCGCCACGAGGCCTTTGCTTTCAAGCTGAGCCAGATGCGCCGCGTCGCGCACCTCAACCTGACCTTCACCGTGAGAAACGGCGATTGGCATCCGGGACCCCACCATGCCCTGCAGCAGCAGTGAAGGGCTTTGGGTTACTTCAACCAGGCTGAAACGCGCTTCGAAGCGGTCGGAGTGGTTACGCACAAAGCGCGGCCACGCTTCACTGCCCGGGATCAGCTCGCGCAGGTTAGACATCATCTGGCAGCCGTTACACACGCCCAGCGCCAGCGTTTGCGGACGGTGGAAGAAGGTTTCGAACTCGTCACGCACGCGACTGTTGAACAGGATGGACTTCGCCCAGCCCTCACCCGCGCCCAGCACGTCGCCGTAGGAGAATCCGCCGCACGCCACCAGCGCCTGGAAATCATCCAGGCCGGTGCGCCCTGCCAGCAGGTCGCTCATGTGAACGTCGATGGCGTCAAAGCCCGCACGGTGGAAGGCTGCCGCCATCTCAACGTGGGAGTTAACGCCCTGCTCGCGCAGCACGGCCACCTTCGGACGCGCGCCGGTCGCGATGTACGGCGCGGCAACGTCTTCGCTGATGTCGAAGGAGAGCTTCACGTTCAGGCCAGGATCGCTGTCGTTCGCCTTCGCGTTATGCTCCTGGTCGGCACATTCCGGGTTGTCGCGCAGGCGCTGCATCTGCCAGGTGGTTTCCGCCCACCACATACGCAGCGTGGTGCGGCTTTCGCTGAACACCGCGTGGCCGTCGGCTTCAATGACGAAGCGGTCGCCCTGAACGGCTTTACCCAGATAGTGCACGCAGTCTGCCAGGCCATGCTGCGCCAGCACGGCTTCAACCGCATCGCGATCTGCCGCACGCACCTGAATAACCGCCCCCAGCTCTTCGTTAAACAGCGCCGCCAGGCGGTCTTCGCCCAGAGAAGCAATGTTTGCCTCCACGCCACAGTGGCCGGTAAAGGCCATCTCCGCCAGGGTAACCAGCAGGCCGCCGTCGGAACGGTCGTGGTAGGCCAGCAGCTTACGCTGAGCCACCAGCGCCTGTATCGCGTCGTAGAAGCCTTTCAGCTGCGCCACGTCGCGCACGTCGGCTGGCTTATCGCCGAGCTGACGGTAAACCTGCGCCAGCGCGGTCGCGCCCAGCGCGTTGTGGCCAAGACCCAGGTCAATCAGCAGCAGGGCGTTGTCGTTGGTCGACAGCTGCGGCGTGACGGTATGACGCACGTCCTCCACGCGCGCAAACGCGGTGATCACCAGCGACAGCGGAGAGGTCATCTCGCGCTGCTCGTTACCTTCCTGCCAGCGGGTTTTCATCGACATAGAGTCTTTACCCACCGGAATGGTCAGGCCGAGCGCAGGACACAGCTCTTCACCTACCGCTTTCACCGCTTCGTACAGGCCAGCATCTTCGCCAGGGTGTCCGGCTGCGGCCATCCAGTTTGCGGAAAGTTTAATGCGTTTGATGTCGCCAATCTGCGTCGCGGCGATGTTAGTCAGCGCTTCACCGACCGCCAGACGGGCAGACGCGGCGAAGTCCAGCAGCGCCACCGGGGTACGTTCGCCCAGCGCCATCGCTTCGCCGTAGTAGCTGTCGAGGCTCGCGGTGGTGACGGCGCAGTTAGCGACCGGGATCTGCCACGGGCCGACCATCTGATCGCGTGACACCATACCGGTGACGGTACGGTCGCCGATGGTCACCAGGAAGGTTTTCTCTGCCACGGCCGGCAGATGCAGTACGCGGTTTACCGCGTCGGCAACGGTGATGTCCTGACGATCCAGCGCTTTGCCCGCCACCTTACGGGTCTGCACGTCGCGGGTCATCTTCGGCGTTTTGCCCAGCAGCACGTCCAGCGGCAGATCGATAGGCTGGTTGTCGAAGTGGGTGTCGCTTAAGGAGAGATGCTGCTCTTCGGTCGCTTCACCGATGACGGCATACGGCGCGCGCTCGCGGCGGCACAGCTCGTCAAACAGCGGCAGCTGGTCGGCGGCAACCGCCAGCACGTAGCGTTCCTGAGATTCGTTACACCAGATTTCCAGCGGGCTCATGCCTGGCTCATCGCTCAGGATGTCGCGCAGGTTGAAACGGCCGCCGCGACCGCCGTCGCTCACCAGCTCCGGCATGGCGTTCGAAAGACCGCCCGCGCCCACGTCATGGATGAAGAGGATCGGGTTAGCGTCGCCGAGCTGCCAGCAGCGGTCGATCACTTCCTGACAGCGACGCTCCATTTCCGGGTTGTCGCGCTGCACGGAGGCGAAATCAAGATCCGCGTCAGACTGGCCGGACGCCATAGAAGACGCCGCACCGCCGCCCAGACCGATGTTCATCGCCGGGCCGCCCAGTACGATCAGCTTCGCGCCAACCACGATCTCGCCCTTCTGCACGTGATCGGCGCGGATGTTGCCGATCCCGCCCGCCAGCATGATCGGTTTGTGGTAGCCGCGCAGCTCTTCGCCGTTGTGGCTGTCCACTTTCTCTTCATAGGTACGGAAGTAACCGTTCAGCGCCGGACGACCAAATTCGTTGTTGAATGCCGCGCCGCCCAGAGGGCCTTCGGTCATGATATCCAGCGCGGTCACGATGCGCTCTGGCTTGCCGAAATCCTCTTCCCACGGCTGCTCAAAGCCCGGGATGCGCAGGTTGGAAACGGAAAAACCGACCAGGCCCGCTTTTGGCTTAGCGCCACGGCCGGTTGCCCCTTCATCACGGATTTCACCGCCGGAACCGGTCGCTGCGCCCGGCCACGGCGAAATTGCCGTCGGGTGGTTGTGGGTTTCTACCTTCATCAGGATATGCGCAGGCTCCTGATGGAAGTCATAGCGCCCTGCTTCGCGGTCGGCGAAGAAGCGGCCTACCTCGGAACCTTCCATTACCGCCGCGTTGTCTTTATAGGCAGACAGCACGTGGTCAGGGGTTTGCTCCATGGTGTTTTTGATCATCTTAAACAGCGATTTCGGCTGCTGTTCGCCGTCGATAATCCAGTCGGCGTTGAAGATTTTATGGCGGCAATGCTCTGAGTTGGCCTGCGCGAACATGTACAGTTCAATATCGTTCGGGTTGCGGTTCAGCTTAACGAACGCATCCTGAAGGTAGTCGATTTCATCTTCTGCGAGCGCCAGACCAAGACGCAGGTTAGCGTCGATCAGCGCCTGACGGCCCTGCCCCAGCAGATCCACGCTCTGTACCGGCGCAGGCTGATGGTGGGCGAACAGCTTCTGCGCATCATCCAGAGAGGCAAACACGCTCTCCATCATACGATCGTGCAGCCCGGCCGCCACGGCCTGCCACTGCGCGTCGCTCAGGGTGGACGCTTCAACATAGTACGCCACGCCGCGCTCCAGACGGTTAATCTGGCTCAGGCCGCAGTTGTGCGCGATATCGGTGGCTTTGGAAGACCAGGGGGAGATGGTGCCCGGACGCGGCGTGGTAAGGATCAGTTTGCCGGTCGGCGTATGGCTGCTCAGGCTTGGTCCATACTTGAGCAGGCGTTCCAGCTGTACGCGCTCCTCTGCATTCAGGGGGGCATTCAGGTCAGCAAAATGGACATACTCAGCGTAAATATTGCTTACCGGAAGGTCGGCCGCCTGAAAACGTGCCAGCAGTTTGTTAATACGGAAGGCAGACAGTGCAGGCGAACCACGCAGAATTTCCATCATAAGTCTCTCGTCTTCGAAGCGCCGGGGCGCTTACAGTGTGCGCAAGGGGGGAAAACGGGCGTCATTATAGAGAATCCTGAGCGCCGACGAAACCGTTTGCGTCGAAATAAAATCAACCTTTATGTTTAACAATAGATGTGACCTGTCTCTCTAATTGGTTGCCAACTGGCGCTACTTTGCGCAAAATGCCGCTCAATCAATGGCAAACCTTCTTCATAACATGACTACAGCACACTGAGGCATCCGGCGTCGCAGAGAATTAACTAATTGAAAAAATTAAAGATTAATTATCTGCTCATCGGCATTGTTACGTTGCTGCTGGCAGTGGCCCTCTGGCCTTCTATCCCCTGGTTCGGCAAAGCCGAAAACCGTATCGCCGCCATTAAGGAGCGGGGGGAGCTGCGCGTCAGTACCCTTTCCTCCCCGCTGATTTACGGCGACATCAACGGCAAAACCATTGGTCTGGACTATGAGCTGGCTCAGCTGTTCGCGGACTACCTGGGAGTGAAGCTGAACGTAACCGTACGTCAGAACATCAACCAGCTGTTTGACGACCTGGATCATAACCGCGCCGATATCCTCGCCGCCGGGCTGGTTTACAACAGCGAGCGGAGCAAAAACTATCAGCCCGGCCCAACCTACTACTCCGTTTCGCAGCAGGTGGTTTATCGTGTGGGTAGCCTGCGCCCGCGCTCGCTGGCCGACGTCACCGCTCAGCAGTTAACCATCGCCCCCGGTCACGTGGTGATCGACGACCTGCGGGAATTAAAAGAGAAAAAATACCCGAACCTCAGCTGGAAGGTAGACCCGAAGCTGGGCACCAATGCGCTGCTGGAGCAGGTAAAAGATAAGAAGCTGGCCTATACCATTGCTGATTCGGTGGCGATCAGCCTTTTCCAGCGAGTCCACCCTGAAATCGCCGTGGCGCTGGATGTCACCGATGAACAGCCTGTGACCTGGTTTACCCAGCTGGACGACGATCAGACCGTCTCTGCGGCCATGCTCGATTTCTTTAACTCCATCAATGAAGACGGCACCCTGGCGCGCCTGGAAGAGAAATATCTTGGTCACGGGGATGACTTTGACTACGTTGATACCCGCAGCTTCCTGCGCGCGGTGGATAGCGTGCTGCCGGAGCTGCAACCGCTGTTTGAGAAGTACGCCCGGGAAATTGACTGGAAGCTGCTGGCGGCCATTTCGTACCAGGAATCGCACTGGGATGCCCAGGCCACCTCGCCGACGGGCGTGCGCGGCCTGATGATGCTGACCAAAAACACCGCCCAGAGTCTCGGCATCAGCGATCGTACCGATGCGGAACAGAGCATCAGCGGCGGCGCGCAGTACTTACAGGATATGATGGCTAAAGTGCCGGAGACGGTACCGGAAGGGGAACGGATCTGGTTTGCGCTCGCCGCCTATAACATGGGCTACGCGCATATGCTCGACGCGCGAGCGCTGACGGCAAAAACTAAAGGTAATCCGGACAGCTGGTCTGATGTAAAACAGCGTCTGCCGCTGCTCAGCCAGAAACAGTGGTACAAAAAGCTGACGTACGGCTATGCGCGCGGGCACGAAGCCTATGCCTACGTGGAGAACATTCGTAAGTATCAGATAAGCCTGGTGGGATATCTGCTGGAGAAAGAAAAAGAGGCGACAGAAGCGCAGCAGCTGGCTGAAAGCTATCCGGTAGTCGCACCGGATGAGCTTAGTCACCCTGCGGCTTCAATTCTGCCTTTTGTTGCTTTTTCTGCTGCCGACGCATTCGAAAAAAGTCACTTAACAGACCCGAACATTCCGGTGCAAGTACCCCACCGATAGTTTTCACCTGGTGGTTCATTCCCGGGTGTCCAAGCACGTCCATCAGCGAACCGGCGGCCCCGGTCTTTTCATCTCGCGCACCAAACACCAGCGTACCGATTCGGCTGTGCACCATCGCGCCGGAACACATCACGCACGGTTCAAGCGTGACGTACAGGGTGGTATCCAGCAGACGATAGTTTTGCAGCACCAGCCCACCCTGGCGTAGTGCCATGATTTCGGCATGTGCGGTAGGATCGTGACGGCCAATTGGACGGTTCCACCCTTCGCCAATCACCTGATTGTTATGAACCAGCACCGCACCCACGGGCACTTCGCCCTCTTCCCAGGCGCGCTGAGCCAGCGCCAGCGCATGGCGCATCCAGTATTCATGATTGTGTTCAGGGTTGGACAAGGGCTAATACTCCACTCGAAAAGCGGGCGGCATTATACACACCCTCAATAGATAAGACTATTCGAGTTGCTGAAGTTCACCCAGTGGCGTAACGCGCCAGCGGTGCTGGCAAAAATAGAGCAGCGGGTTGTCCTGCTTGCTGTCGCTGTAGCCGCTGTACAGACGCAGCGGCGTGCCGATGCGTTTTTCCAGCTGCACGACTTTTTCATGCCCCAGGCAGCGCATCGTCAGCACCCAGCCGCCGTAACCACGGCCAATCTGCGTGGCGATGAGATTCACGCGCGGTAGCCAGGGCGTGTCAAAGTAGACCTGCTCCACCAGCGTCTGCGGCGAGCCGGTGATTAACCAGATATCGGCGTCGTTTGCGTCGAGGTAGCTGGTGAGGCGCGCCTGTACAACAGGGAACGCGGCCACATGACCGCGAAACCAGCGCGCAAAATCCTGCTCCAGCCGTTTAAGGCGCGCGTCGCTATGGCCAAACGTGCATCCCCAGAGCAACAGGCTCATGGGCCAGCGCGCTGCACGGCCCTTCACCAGCAGCGCGATGCCAATAATGGGTAAGAGGGGCAATACCAGCAACGCGTTAAGGGGCTGGCGCCGCAGCAGGTAGCGCATAAAGGTGCCGAACATATCCTGCTGATGCAGCGTTCCATCCAGATCGAAAAAGACAACGCGACGCTCGTGATTTGCCAAACCTTACTCCTCTGGGTCGTTGAATCCTAACAGCCAGGTAAACAGGAACCCGGCGATCACCGCTACCAGATAGCCTAACAGATAGAGCATCACTTTTCCGGTCACGATGGTTAATGCCAGCGGTAAACCGGAGATCCCAAAGGTGATAACGGTCGCCACTTTCCAGTAGCTGATCAGCGCCCCGCCCACCGCGCCGCCGAGACAGGCTGCCAGGAACGGCTTGCCGAGCGGCAGCGTAACGCCGAAAATGAGCGGCTCGCCGATGCCGAGTAATCCGACCGGCAGCCCCCCTTTAATGACCTTTTTCAGACGCGCGTTGCGGGTTTTCATCAGTACAGCGATAGCCGCGCCCACCTGCCCCACGCCGGCCATCGACAGGATCGGCAGCAGCGCGTTATAGCCGTGCGCCTGCACCAGTTCGACGTGGATCGGCACCAGACCCTGATGCAAACCTGTCAGCACCAGCGGTAAGAAGGTTCCGGAAAGCACCGCCCCCACCAGTAATCCACCGCGATCGATAGCCAGCGACGCGCCGTGGGCGATAGCTTCTGAGATCGTCCCGCCTAACGGCTGCAGCGCCACAATCGCCACGCTGCCGGTAATCAGTGTGGTAAGCAGCGGGTTGAGGATAAGCTCAATGGAGCCGGGCAGGACCGCACGTAGCTTTTTCTCGATCCAGCACATCAGAATCACCACCAGCAGCACGGCAATCACCCCGCCACGGCCAGGCTGAAGCGCCTCGCCGAACAGCGTAATGTTTGCCAGCTGCGGGCTGGAGAGGATGCCCGCCATCACGCCGCCCATCGCCAGCGAGCCGCCAAACACTTTGGCGGTGTTCACCCCCACCAGGATGTTCATGATGGCAAACACCGCGCTGCCGAATATCGCGAGGATACCCAGCAGGTTTGGGTACTGCGTCGCAAAATCCCCGACGATATCCGGACGCTTGAGGATATTAATGATGCCGGTAATTAAGCCCGAGGCGATAAACGCCGGGATCAGGGGAATAAAGACGTTTGCCAGCTGGCGCAGCGCATCGCTCATGGGGGCTTTATATTTGGCTTTCGCCTGCGCTTTGGTGCGTTCGGCGTCGTCAAAGGGTGCAGACGTTTCGCCGCCCGTCATCAGGGCGCGCATGGCATCAACCACCTGCGCCGCTTTGCCCGGACCGACAATCAGCTGGTGCTGTTGGCCCTGCTTAACGTACCCGCTTACGCCGGGGAGCTGCTTAAGGCGCGCGATATCAAGCTTTTCATCGCTGTGCACCTCGACGCGCACGCGCGTCATGCAGTTTTCCAGACGCTGTATATTTCCTTCCCCACCGATCCCAAGCAGGATGTCGCTGGCGAGCGCTGCTGTTTTGTCCATAAACGCCTCTTATTCGTTCTCTAACGCCGCCCGTAAGAACCCGTGATGGGCATCGAGTCTGGCTCTGGCCGCGGCTGCATCCAGCCCGGTTAATATCATCAGGATGGCCGGTTTAACATCATGATCGGTTTGCTGAAGCACTCTTTCAGCCTCTTCACGGCTGGCTCCCGTCGCCTCCATCACCATACGACACGCCCTGTCCACAAGCTTGATATTGGTGGCCTGCATATCCACCATCAGGTTTTGGTAGACCTTGCCGAATTTCACCATCGCGCCGGTGGAGATCATATTGAGCACCAGCTTCTGCGCGGTGCCCGATTTCAGACGCGTCGATCCGGTCAGCGCCTCAGGCCCGACAACCGGAGAGATGGCAATGGCCGCCACCTGCGCAATCGGCGAGCCAGGGTTACAGGAGATGGCGACCGTGGTACACCCCGTTTTTCTGGCGTATTCCAGACCGCCAATGACGTAAGGGGTACGGCCGGAGGCCGCCAGCCCGACGACCAGATCCTGCGCGGTCAGGTTCAGGGCCCTGAGATCGTCCTCACCGAGCTGCTTGTTGTCTTCCGCCCCTTCTACCGCTTTCAGCAGCGCACCGGGGCCGCCGGCAATCAGGCCAACGACCAGGCCGTGCGGAACCCCAAAGGTAGGCGGACATTCCGAGGCATCCAGCACGCCGAGGCGCCCGCTGGTTCCGGCACCCATATAAATGATGCGTCCTCCCGCTTTCAGGGCATCGGCTGCGGCGTCCACCGCTTTTGCCACCTCGGGCAATGTCTCTTTGACTGCCAGCGCGACGAGGGTATCCTGTTGATTAAAGCGAGTTACCAGCTCGAGCGTAGAGAGTGCATCCAGATCCATGGTTTGCGGGTTACGCGTTTCAGAAACAAGTGAGCCAAGATTCATGTTAAGTACCTCAGGAATTTTTAATTCATAATAAACGCACTATAATGGAATATAAAATTCATTCAGGCGAGCAAAATCCGTATTTGCGCAGGCAATCACACTTTCGCCAGGAGACCGTATGAACTGTTTAATTCGCATTCGTCAGCGCTACGCAGGCTTTGCCCAGAGTGACAAGAAGCTGGCGGACTTTTTACTCTCTCAGCCCGATCGCGCGCGGCACCTTAGCTCCCAGCAGCTGGCAGGCGAAGCCGGGGTAAGCCAGTCGAGCGTGGTGAAATTTGCCCAGAAGATAGGGTTCAAGGGCTTTCCGGCGCTGAAGCTGGCGATCAGCGAAGCGCTGGCGAGCAACCCTAATCCGCAGTCCATGCCGGTGCATAACCAGATCCGTGGCGACGATCCGATGCGTCTGGTCGGGGAAAAGCTGATCAAAGAGAACGTGGCGGCAATGCATGCCACCCTGGATGTGAACACCGAAGAGAAGCTGCTGGAAAGCGTAGCCATGCTTCGTCACGCCCGACGCATTGTGTTGACCGGGATTGGCGCCTCCGGGCTGGTTGCGCGTAACTTTGGCTGGAAGCTGACCAAGATCGGCTATAACGCCATCGTGGAGCAGGATATGCACGCGCTGCTGGCGACCGTTCAGGCGATGGATCCTGATGATTTACTGCTGGCCATCTCCTATTCCGGCGAGCGCCGTGAAATTATTATGGCCACCGACGAAGCACTGCGCGTCGGGGGGAAAATTCTGGCCATTACCGGCTTTAGCCCCAATGCGCTACAGCAGCGGGCAACGCGCTGCCTGTACACCATAGCCGAGGAACAGGCCACGCGCAGCGCCGCAATCTCGTCGACGAGCGCGCAGATGATGCTGACGGACCTGCTGTTTATGGCCCTGGTTCAGCAGGATCTGGAGCGCGCGCCAGAGCGTATACGCCACAGCGAAGAGCTGGTAAAAAAACTGGTTTGAGCACAGATTAGGCGTATAATGCCCGCCCTGTTTGTGTTGTTTCTGAGAATTTCCTGATGGCGCTGTTAATCACCAAAAAATGCATCAACTGCGATATGTGCGAACCGGAATGTCCTAACCAGGCCATTTCGATGGGTGACAGCATTTATGAGATTAACAGCGACCGCTGCACCGAATGTATCGGCCACTACGACACGCCAACCTGCCAGAAAGTGTGCCCAATCCCCAATACGATCTTAAAAGATCCGGCACACGCTGAGAGCGAAGAACAGCTGTGGGATAAGTTTGTCCTGCTGCATCATGCGGACAAGCTCTAGCTTTCGATAATCACCGTCGCGCAGGCGTAGTGGCGTTCATCCGCCAGCGTCACGTGCATGTGTTTAACGCCCAGCTTCTCCGCCAGCCTTTGCGCTTCGCCCCACAGACGAAGGCTCGGCTTGCCCAGCTCATCGTTAAAGACTTCGAACTGGTTAAACGCCAGGCCGTTTCGAATACCCGTGCCGAACGCCTTCGCCGCTGCCTCTTTTACCGCAAAGCGCTTTGCCAGAAAGCGCACCGGCTGCTGATGCGCCTCCCAGATGGCCCATTCGTTATCGCTCAGCACCCGTCGGGCAAGGCGATCGCCACTGCGGGCGATCGCCGCTTCTATGCGGGCTATTTCAACGATATCGGTGCCTAAGCCCAGAATGGCCATTACTGACGCGCTTCCAGCATCAGGCGCTTCATCTCTGCAACCGCCTCTTTCAGGCCGCTCATCACCGCCCGGCCAATAATAGCGTGGCCGATGTTCAGCTCGTGCATTTCCGGCAGCGCGGCGATGGCCTTCACGTTGTGATAGGTCAGGCCGTGTCCGGCGTTAACCTTCAGTCCCAGACCAGCCGCGTAAGTGGCCGCTTTTGCGATACGCTCCAGCTCTTTGGCTTGTTCTGCATCGTTTTTAGCATCGGCATAGCAGCCGGTATGAATTTCGATATACGGCGCGCCCGCGTCGGCAGCGGCTTTGATCTGGCTGAAATCAGCGTCAATAAACAGAGAAACCAGGATACCGGCATCCGCCAGACGCCTGCAGGCATCGCGCATTTTGTCGAGCTGTCCTGCCACGTCCAGACCACCTTCAGTAGTGACTTCCTGACGCTTTTCCGGTACCAGGCAGCAGAAGTGCGGCCTGGTGTCACAGGCTATCGCCAGCATCTCTTCGGTGACCGCCATCTCCAGATTCATGCGGGTGTCCAGCGTCTGGCGCAGGATACGCACGTCACGGTCGGTGATGTGGCGGCGGTCTTCGCGCAGGTGAACGGTAATGCCGTCCGCGCCCGCCTGCTCCGCGATAAACGCCGCCTGAACCGGATCGGGATACGCCGTACCGCGTGCATTACGCAGCGTGGCAATATGATCGATGTTGACGCCTAACAGTAATTCAGCCATGACAATCCTCGGTATTTTGATTCATTTCCCTTCCCCCTCTCCCTCCGGGAGAGGGCTGGGGTGAGGGGTAAAACGTTAACGTTTCGGCATAAACTGCCTGAACAATTCGCGGCTCTTCAGGGGCTTGCCCCCAAGATACGGCTTGAGCGCAATTCGGGTAAAGCGTTTTGCCGCACGCAGGGTGTCGGCGTCCGGGAACTCGCGTTCATACAGTGCCCTGAGCTGGCGCCCGGTGAAGGTGCTGTTATCAACGACGACGCTGGCAATAAAGCCCTTTTCCTCACGATAGCGATAGGTCATGGTATCTTCTACCTCGTCCCCGCTTCCCGCACAGTGCAGAAAATCGACGCCGTATCCAAGGTGCCCGAGCAGCGCCAGCTCGAAACGACGCAGCGCAGGCTCAGGGGTGCCGGTTGCGCCCGCAAGCGACTGAATACAGTGCAGGTAATCAAAGAAAAGTTCAGAGAAGCGGGTCTCATGTTCAAGAACCCGTGAGATGAGTTCGTTGACGTACAGACCGCTGTAAAGCGTGATGCCGGAAAGGGGAAGCGCCAGGGAGACGGCTTCAGCACTGCGCAGGGTTTTGACCTCCCCTCGCCCGCCAAAGCGGACCAGCAGCGGCGTGAAAGGCTGGAGGGCACCTTTGAGATTAGAACGTTTTGAACGTGCGCCTTTGGCAACAAGGCGCACGCGACCGGACTCTTCCGTGAAGACGTCCATCATCAGGCTGGTTTCGCTCCAGGGACGACTATGCAGGACAAAGGCGCGCTGCCATCCATCCATATGCTTGTCGTCTTAGGTTACTGATCTTCGCCGTAACCGAGGCTGCGCAGCGCACGCTCATCATCGGCCCAGCCAGATTTCACTTTCACCCACAGCTCCAGGTGAACGGGCGCTTCGAACATGTCCTGCATGTCTTTACGGGCTTCGATACCGATGGTTTTGATTTTGGCACCTTTGTTGCCGATCACCATCTTCTTCTGCCCTTCACGCTCAACGAGGATCAGGCCGTTGATATCGTAACCGCCACGCTCGTTAGACTGGAAACGTTCGATCTCCACCGTTACCGAGTACGGCAGCTCTGCGCCCAGGAAACGCATCAGCTTTTCACGGATGATCTCAGAGGCCATAAAGCGCTGTGAGCGGTCGGTGATGTATTCTTCCGGGAAGTGATGAATCGCTTCCGGCAGATGCTTGCGTACGATGCCGGCGATGGTATCGACGTTCAGACCCGTTTCCGCAGACAGCGGGACGATGTCCAGGAAGTTCATCTGGCTGCCCAGCCACTGGAGGTGCGGCAGCAGATCGGCTTTTTCCTGCACGTTGTCCACTTTGTTAACCGCGAGGATCACCGGCGTTTTGCCGTCGCGCAGTTTGTTCAGAACCATTTCGTCGTCCGGCGTCCAGCGGGTGCCTTCAACCACGAAAATCACCAGCTCAACGTCACCAATGGAGCTGCTTGCCGCCTTGTTCATCAGGCGGTTGATAGCACGCTTCTCTTCCATGTGCAGGCCTGGGGTATCAACGTAAATCGCCTGATACGCGCCTTCAGTATGGATACCAACGATGCGGTGACGCGTGGTCTGCGCCTTACGCGAGGTGATGGAGATCTTCTGCCCAAGCAGATTATTCAGCAGGGTGGATTTGCCAACGTTCGGACGTCCGACGATAGCAATAAATCCGCAATAGGTTTTTTCTTCGCTCATTCCAGCTCCAGCATTTTTAACGCCTGTTCGGCGGCAGCCTGTTCAGCCTTACGACGGCTTGAACCTGTGCCGACCACCGGTTCACTCAGGCCACTGACCTGGCAATGGATGGTAAATTCCTGATCGTGCGCTTCGCCACGCACCTGCACCACCAGATAGGAAGGCAGCGGGAGGTGACGACCCTGCAAATACTCCTGCAGACGCGTTTTCGGGTCTTTTTGTTTATCGCCCGGGCTGATTTCGTCCAGACGTGTCTGATACCAGTTCAGGATCAGCTTTTCTACGGTCTGGATATCGCTGTCCAGGAACACGCCACCGATTAACGCCTCGACCGTATCGGCAAGAATGGATTCGCGACGGAATCCACCACTCTTCAGCTCACCAGGCCCCAGACGCAGGCATTCACCCAGCTCAAACTCGCGAGCGATCTCAGCAAGGGTGTTGCCGCGCACCAGCGTGGCGCGCATGCGGCTCATATCACCTTCGTCCACGCGCGGGAAACGATGATAAAGCGCATTCGCAATCACAAAGCTTAAAATTGAGTCGCCCAGAAATTCGAGACGCTCATTATGTTTGCTGCTGGCACTGCGGTGGGTTAATGCCTGTTGCAACAACTCCTGATGATGAAAAGTGTAGCCCAGCTTCCGTTGAAGCCGATTAATTACGATGGGGTTCATGCGATACCAATAAATGAATGCGTCAAAAATGCAGCACACGAAACCGACCTGAGAAAACCAACGCGGTTTCGTGTGCCGTGGCACCCTTGCAGGGCCAACCTTAAACTTCGGGGGAATATTCTATACACAACGACAGGGGATGTCGTTAGTTCAAAGAGATTTATCGCTGAAATAATTCACGTAGCGGCGAATAAAAGCCGCTACGCGTTATTTTCACGAGAATTAATGAATTCCGCCAATACGATTCAGGCGAACGCCGGTCGGCCACTCGCCTTCCTGCTTCTCGAAACTCATCCAGATGGCAGTTGCTTTACCCACCAGATTCGCTTCCGGCACAAAGCCCCAGTAACGGCTGTCCGCAGAATTATCGCGGTTATCACCCATCATGAAGTAGTGTCCCGGCGGCACAATCCAGGTTGCCAGCTGCTGTCCTGGCTGCTGGTAGTACATTGCCAGCTGATCCTGCGCGATGGGCACGGTCAGAATGCGGTGAGTAACATCGCCCAGCGTCTCTTTGCGCTCATCCAGACGAATACCGTTCTCTTTGGTTTCCCCTTTTGGCACCTGGAAGAAGCCGCTGGTCGCTTCACCGCCGTTACGACGAGCAAAGGTCTGCACAAAGTCACCAGGCTCAACGTTGGAGTAGGTCACCGGCAGTGCATTCTCGCACGCTGTACCAGAGCTGCAGCCTGGCTGAATCCTCACTTCCTTCGCTACCGGATCGTAGGTTACTTTATCGCCCGGCAGACCCACCGCGCGTTTAATGTAATCCAGACGCGGATCTTCCGGATATTTAAACACCACGATGTCGCCACGCTTAGGATGACCCGTTTCGATCAGCGTTTTCTGGTAGATCGGATCTTTAATGCCGTAGGCAAACTTCTCAACCAGAATAAAATCACCGATCAGAAGCGTTGGCATCATCGAACCTGACGGGATCTGGAAAGGTTCATAGATAAATGAACGTACCACCAGAACAATCGCCAGCACCGGGAATACCGATGCCCCGGTTTCCAGCCAGCCCGGCTTGGGGCCCACTTTTTTCAGGGTTTTCGCGTCAATACCATCGCCAGTGGCTGCCTGCGCGGCAGCCTGACGTTCACGGCGTTTTGGGGCGAAGATAAACTTATCCAGACACCACAGCAGACCTGTCACCAGGGTAGCGATGACCAGGATCAAGGCAAACATGTTCGCCATGCCAGCTCCTTAGGGTTATTTACCGTTACCGTCTTTACCAACGTGAAGGATGGCAAGGAATGCTTCCTGCGGCAGCTCAACGTTACCGACCTGCTTCATACGCTTCTTACCTTCTTTCTGCTTCTGGAGCAGCTTTTTCTTACGGCTGACGTCTCCGCCGTAGCACTTAGCCAGAACGTTTTTACGCAGCTGCTTCACGGTTGAACGGGCGATGATGTGGTTGCCGATGGCCGCCTGAATCGCAATGTCAAACTGCTGACGCGGGATCAGGTCTTTCATCTTCTCAACCAGTTCACGACCGCGGTACGGCGCGTTGTCGTTGTGGGTGATCAGCGCGAGGGCGTCAACGCGCTCGCCGTTAATCAACACGTCCACACGGACCATGTTCGAGGCCTGGAAGCGTTTGAAGTTGTAGTCAAGCGACGCATAGCCACGGGAGGTAGACTTCAGGCGGTCGAAGAAGTCCAACACCACTTCTGCCATCGGAATTTCATAGGTCAGCGCCACCTGGTTACCGTGGTAAACCATGTTGGTCTGCACGCCACGCTTTTCAATACACAGGGTGATCACGTTGCCGAGGAACTCCTGCGGCAGCAGCATGTGGCACTCTGCGATTGGCTCACGCAGTTCCTGAATGTTATTCAGCGGCGGAAGCTTGGACGGGCTATCGACGTAGATCACCTCTTTCGACGTGGTTTCTACTTCGTAAACTACCGTCGGTGCCGTGGTGATCAGATCCAGATCGTATTCACGCTCCAGACGTTCCTGAATGATCTCCATGTGCAGCAGACCGAGGAAGCCACAGCGGAAGCCGAAGCCCAGCGCCGTTGAGCTTTCTGGCTCGTAGAACAGGGAGGCGTCGTTGAGGCTCAGCTTACCGAGCGCATCGCGGAAGTTTTCGTAATCGTCAGAGCTGACCGGGAACAGACCTGCATAAACCTGCGGCTTCACCTTTTTGAAGCCCGGCAGCGCTTTATCCGCCGGGTTACGTGCGCCGGTCAGGGTATCGCCCACCGGCGCGCCGAGGATGTCTTTAATTGCGCAGACCAGCCAACCCACCTCGCCGCATTTCAGCTCGGTACGGTCAACCTGTTTTGGCGTGAAGATGCCCAGACGGTCAGCGTTGTAGACCTGCCCGGTGCTCATTACCTTGATTTTATCGCCTTTACGCATGGTGCCGTTTTTAATACGCACCAGCGAGACCACGCCCAGGTAGTTATCAAACCAAGAGTCGATGATCAGCGCCTGCAGCGGTGCATCCGGGTCACCTTCCGGCGCCGGAATATCACGCACCAGACGCTCCAGCACGTCCGGAACACCCACGCCGGTTTTCGCCGAGCAGCGCACCGCATCGGTGGCATCAATGCCGACGATATCTTCAATCTCTTCCGCCACGCGCTCTGGATCGGCGGCAGGCAGGTCGATTTTATTCAGAACCGGCACGACTTCGAGATCCATTTCCATGGCGGTGTAGCAGTTTGCCAGCGTCTGGGCCTCAACGCCCTGCCCGGCATCCACCACCAGCAGCGCACCTTCACAGGCCGCCAGCGAGCGTGACACTTCATAGGAGAAGTCAACGTGCCCTGGGGTGTCGATAAAGTTCAGTTGATAGGTTTCACCATCGGAGGCCTTATAGTCGAGCGTGACGCTCTGCGCCTTGATGGTAATGCCGCGTTCGCGTTCCAGGTCCATGGAGTCCAGAACCTGGGCTGCCATTTCACGATCAGACAGGCCACCGCAAATCTGGATAATACGGTCAGACAGCGTCGACTTACCGTGGTCAATGTGAGCAATGATCGAAAAGTTACGTATGTTCTTCATATAGTTAAATAATTATGCCTTACGAATTCCTGGAGGCCGCTGTTCTTAGCCTGACGTTTTTCAGTGCGAAAACGCAGCATTCTACACTACATCCTCGTCCGCTGGAAATGCACTTAGAGCCAGGTATAGCGCGTAGAGACGAGGTTTTCTTTATCGGGGTGTAAATAATAATAAAGCCCGGCAGATCACCGGGCCTCAGAAGAGAGCGTCTCAACGCGAAGCTGGTTGGGTTCCAGCCCAACGCTGAGGATGACGGGCTGCCACGCTTCGTGGGCGGCAAGCCTCGGGGAAACGCCTTTTGCAAGCCAAAAACCACCCACGCCGCCTAAAGCGGCACCGCACATGGCGGCCAAATCGGTGCCAAAGAGCATCTGGAAAACGCCGCCCATGACGAACAGGCCAATAAGCGGAGAAAGGTAAACCAGCATGGCAGAGGTGAGCAGGCTGCCTTCAGCGATGCCCAGCTCCACTTTCTGCCCTGCCACCAGCGGCTGCTCGCTCGGCACAGCAATAGTGTGCGACGTCTGCGGCCCCAGCTTATTCAGCACGCGGCTGCCGCAACCGGCTCGCGACGCGCAGCTGTTGCATGACGCTTTAACGTCACAGCTGACCAGCGCAACCCCATCCTGCCAGGATACCACCGTGGCCCACTCTTTAATCATTGCGCAGCCCTGAACTTAATGCTGTCTGAAATGCGTTTTGCCGTTTGCGGCGGTAACTCGCCGACTATGGTAATTTCTGCACCGTCGCGCACCGTCGTACTGACCGTCCGGCGTCCGGTTCGGAGCATTTGCTCGGAGCTGTTGGCCGTGGCGCGGTTAATGTTCACCGAGAAGCTGAACAGACCGTCGGAATAGAGTCGCGACTCAACCGGGGTTTCAATGGTAGGTAACTGGCGACGGCTGCTGGACACTTCGCTAAAGCCTTGCGGGATCCAGGAGGGTACCCAGTTGAAATTGACTGAATCGCCGGCAGGTACGGAAAGCAACGGCGGCAGGCTGGCCTTGGCCAGATTTTGCATGCTGTTGCCGACCTGCGTGTTCACGTCGAAAGAGATCACGCGGAACTGTTCCAGCGTTTCACCGTCGCGATCGAGCAGATCGACGCGCATCGGCAGTTTTGTCTCCGCATCGATCCAGACGATATAGCTGTAGCGCGTTCCATCCCGCGCGACTACGCGAATCACTTCGCACAGCCTGTCAGCAATGCGCGTGCGTCCTACTGAGATAAAGTCATAGTAAGGGGCGAGACGTTTGAAATCGGTATAAATAAGCGACGGCAGGGAGTCAACGATGTAGTCGCCATTGAGCGTAAACGGCTCAAGGCCCGGCTCGAAATAGCTGATTTCATTCCCTCGCTGGACCACTTCCCGACGCGGGCCATCCATCTGTAAAAGCTGGGCGAGCGGCTGATTATCAAGGCGGGCGTGGCGATAGCGTAACGACTCGACACCCTGCTTATTGATGCTGATAAATGCCAACTCATAGTTGAGTGACTGGCTGGCCAGATTCATTTGCTGCAACAACGCCCCGGATGAAACATCAGCCGAGGCGTTGGCAGAGAAGAACAGGCTACCCGCCATCAAAGACATGGCGAACCAAAGTTGCTTCATTACTGCGATTGCGTTCCTAAAGTTTGGTTTCCTGGCACCTGCACAGCAGCCTGCTGGGTCTGGGCCTGCTCAAACTGAAGCTGCTCGGAGTGCAGACGACGCTGCAGCTCGTAATCCTGCAACATCGCATTAATGCGACGACGCTGCTCCTGTACCTGCTGTTGCTGACCGCCGCTTGCGGACGCATCTGCCGGCACGCCCAGGCTAACCGGGCTGGCTTTACCCATCATCGGCAGCGTATTGAACACTGGCGCTTCAGGCTGCTGACTGGCTTCAGACTGAGTATTATAGTGCTGGACGCCAACGATAACTGCAAGCGATACGCACGCCGCGACACCCATCTGGGTGAGCTGGCTGGCCCACGGACGCACCTTGTGCCAGAACGGCATTTTTTGCCACTGGTGTGGTGCAGGCTGCGCTTCAGGAATCAGCGGCGTGGTCTGATGAACAGGTTCGTTCTCAATGGCCGCCATTACGCGTGCTGAGATATCGAAATGGAGAACCTCGCTGGTATCACCACGCATCGTGTCGCGGATAAGATGATAGCTCTCCCAGGTCTGTTGCATTTCGGGAGAATGAGACAACTCATTGAGCAGCTCACTATCCAGCGTTTCACCATCCATTAAAGCGGAAAGTTTTTCTTTCTGCATGCCTAATACCTTTTCCAGTATCCCGCTATCGTCAACGCCTGATAAGCGGTTGAACTTTATTATCAATGGCTTCTCGCGCACGGAAAATTCGTGAACGAACCGTGCCGACCGGACAATCCATGATGGCGGCTATCTCTTCATAGCTTAGGCCATCCAGCTCCCGTAACGTAATTGCCATGCGTAAATCTTCCGGGAGCGACTCGATCGTGCGAAAAACGATTTGTCTCAGTTCTTCTGACAACATTAAGTTCTCAGGGTTCGAAATTTCTTTCAGCGCGCCGCCACTTTCGAAGTTTTCAGCGTCGATAGCATCGACGTCGCTTGACGGTGGACGACGCCCCTGAGCAACCAAATAATTCTTAGCCGTATTGACAGCAATACGATACAGCCAGGTGTAAAAAGCACTATCCCCCCGGAATGAATCCAGCGCGCGATAGGCCTTAATAAAAGACTCTTGTACAACATCAGGCACATCGCCTGACGGTACATAGCGGGAAACCAGACTCGCCACCTTATGCTGGTAGCGCACCACCAGTAGGTTAAAGGCTTTCTGATCTCCCTTCTGGACCCGTTCAACCAGGACCTGGTCCGTTAACTGCTCGCTCATCCGAGGTAATGTCTCCCCAAACCTAAATTCCACGCGTTATCGAAACGCCACTCTAACAACATTGCACTTTGAGCAAGCACCGAATTAGAGTGTATGTTCTTCAATAAGTTCCGTTACGCCTTTGTTTTTGTTCATCGCGCCGCAGACCGTTCATTTTCTCTCATTATAAGTCTGTTCACGATACGCACCCACTTTCTGACAAGAATCATCAACTTTATCGTCAGAAGAGTAACGCAACACAGGCTTTATTTCACCACAAAATCTGAAGCTAACGACCTGCTTCGCAAAATATTTCCTGGTATTTAGTGCTTATTTAACTTCGTGCCTTTCGTTTAGTCATTGCAACACGCTTTAAAAAAAACGTGCGACATCTCGCATCACAATGCTATTCTGCCCAAACCATGTTTAGTAAATTAAACAAACATCATGAATACTACGCCTGAACTTCATTGTGATGTACTGATCATCGGTAGCGGTGCTGCCGGCCTCTCCCTCGCGCTGCGCCTGGCGGAACATCAGAACGTAATCGTGCTGAGTAAAGGGCCGATGAGCGAAGGGTCCACCTTTTATGCTCAGGGCGGTATTGCAGCCGTGTTTGATGAGGCTGACAGCATCGCCTCACACGTTGAAGATACCCTGGTTGCCGGTGCCGGGATCGTAGATAGGCATGCCGCAGAGTTCGTCGCCAGCAATGCCCGCCACTGCGTGCAGTGGCTCATTGACCAGGGCGTGCTGTTCGATACGCAGGTTCAGCCTAACGGTGAAGCGAGCTATCACCTGACCCGAGAAGGCGGACACAGCCATCGCCGTATTTTGCACGCAGCGGATGCAACCGGAAAAGCGGTGGAAACTACGCTGGTCAGCAAAGCGCTCAGCCATCCCAATATTCGCGTGCTGGAGCGCAGCAACGCCGTTGACCTGATCATATCCGACAAGATTGGCCTGCCCGGTACGCGTCGGGTTGTGGGCGCCTGGGTATGGAATCGCAATAAAGAGAAGGTGGAAACCTGTCAGGCGAAAGCCGTCGTGCTGGCGACCGGCGGAGCCTCGAAGGTTTATCAATATACGACTAACCCGGATATCGCCTCCGGAGACGGTATCGCCATGGCCTGGCGCGCGGGCTGCCGCGTGGCGAACCTGGAGTTCAATCAGTTCCATCCTACTGCCCTGTTCCATCCCCAGGCGCGAAACTTCCTCCTGACGGAGGCGCTGCGCGGCGAAGGCGCATACCTGAAACGCCCCGATGGTACCCGGTTTATGCCGGATTTTGATGCCAGAGGTGAACTGGCACCGCGCGATATCGTGGCCCGGGCCATTGACCACGAGATGAAGCGTCTTGGCGTGGACTGTATGTATCTGGACATTAGCCACAAGCCGGCAAACTTTATTCGCCAGCACTTCCCGATGATTTATGAAAAGCTGCTGGGCCTGGGCATTGATTTGACCCGCGATCCGGTACCGATTGTGCCCGCGGCCCACTATACCTGCGGCGGGGTGATGGTTGACGATCATGGGCGGACTGACGTGGATGGTCTGTACGCGATTGGTGAGGTCAGCTATACCGGCCTGCACGGCGCAAACCGCATGGCATCAAACTCGCTGCTGGAGTGTCTGGTGTACGGATGGTCTGCTGCGGAAGACATTACCAGACGCATGCCTTATGCGCGTCCGACAACGCACTTGCCGGCATGGGATGAAAGCCGGGTAGAAAACCCGGACGAACTGGTGGTTATCCAGCATAACTGGCACGAGCTGCGTCTTTTTATGTGGGATTACGTTGGGATTGTACGCACGACGAAGCGTCTGGAGCGCGCGTTACGGCGCATCATGATGCTGCAGCAGGAAATTGATGACTATTACGCCAACTTCCGCGTCTCCAATAATCTGCTGGAGCTGCGCAACCTTGTGCAGGTTGCCGAGCTGATTGTGCGCTGCGCGATGATGCGTAAAGAGAGCCGGGGTCTGCATTACACCCTGGATTATCCCGACCAGCTGGAAACGTCCGGCCCGTCGGTATTATCGCCGCAGGTTCACATAAACAGATAAAAGGCCTGGGTCAGGGCAGTGTAATCTTCGGAATAGCGCTGATCTGGCCCGCGAATGACCATCCTGTCGATAAAGCACTCCCCCTCTTTTGGCGAAAGCGCCAGCAGCACGCGATGCGGCAAGCGGCCTTCCGTATCCGAAATATCGGTACGCAGCCGCAGTTTCCAGCCGATCTCGCGAGCTATCTCAATAAACGTATTGCCCGTGCTTTCCGGCAAGACCACGCAGAAAAATCCCTCTTCCGAGATTAGCTCAGCCGCGCTGGTCAGCAGCGCCTTGTGATCGAGCGAAGCGGTGTAGCGTGCCTGCTCGCGCTCCGGCGTTCCACACTCCACGCCCGGCTCGAAATACGGCGGGTTGCTGACAATTAAATCGTAACGCGCCGTCTGCTCTGGCGCCCAGGCCAGGACATCAGCACAGATAACCCTGACGCGTTCAGCCCACGGCGACTCAGCGGCATTTTCACCTGCCTGCGCCGCCGCCTGAGGATCAAGCTCAACGGCATCGATCGTGACGTGTTCTTCGGTTCGCTGTGCAAGCATCAGCGCCTGCAGTCCGCTGCCCGTACCAATATCCAGAATACGCTTTACACCTGCGACAGGTGCCCATGCGCCCAGTAAAATACCGTCTGTACCGACCTTCATCGCACAGCGATCGTGCGCCACAAAAAATTGTTTAAACGTAAAGCCATCGCGGCGCAGCTGCGCTTTGAGTTGAGACATGTCAGGGCAACCTTCTGAGTGAAACTGGAGTAGCATAGGGGAAAGCGAAGTGGTCGAAAAGCGATATCCATACAAACAGATGAAGATTACAGCCGTAACGTCTATAATCAGCGCCCCACACAGAGGTAGAACATGACTGTAACGACTTTTTCCGAACTTGAACTCGATGAAAGCCTGCTCAATGCACTTGAGAGCAAAGGCTTTACACGCCCGACCGCCATTCAGGCCGCGGCCATTCCGCCTGCGCTTGAGGGCCGCGATGTGCTCGGTTCTGCGCCAACCGGCACGGGGAAGACAGCAGCCTACTTGCTGCCTGTGTTGCAGCATTTGCTCGATTTTCCGCGTAAAAAATCCGGCCCGCCGCGTATTTTGATCCTGACGCCGACCCGTGAACTGGCGATGCAGGTTGCAGAACACGCGCGTGAACTGGCGGCGAACACCCATCTGGATATCGCCACCATCACCGGCGGCGTTGCGTACATGAACCACGCCGAAGTGTTCAGCGAAAACCAGGATATTGTTGTTGCGACGACCGGCCGCCTGCTGCAATACATCAAAGAAGAGAACTTCGACTGCCGCGCGGTTGAAACGTTAATCCTCGACGAAGCCGACCGCATGCTGGACATGGGCTTTGCGCAGGATATCGAACACATCGCGGGTGAAACACGCTGGCGTAACCAGACCATGCTGTTCTCGGCAACCCTTGAAGGGGATGCCATTAAAGATTTCGCCGAACGTCTGCTGGAAGATCCGGTGGAAGTCTCCGCCACGCCATCGACGCGTGAGCGTAAGAAGATCCACCAGTGGTACTACCGCGCGGACAATCTTGAACACAAGGTTGAATTGCTTAAACACCTGCTGAAGCAGGAAGACGCGACCCGTAGCATCGTATTCGTACGTAAACGCGAGCGCGTGCACGAGCTGGCTGAAATGCTGCGCAACGCTGGCATCAATAACTGCTATCTCGAAGGGGAAATGGCGCAGGTTAAGCGTACCGAAGGGATTAAGCGCCTGACCGATGGTCGCGTGAACGTGCTGGTTGCCACCGACGTTGCCGCACGCGGGATCGACATCCCGGACGTGAGCCACGTGATCAACTTCGACATGCCGCGCAGCGGTGATACCTACCTGCACCGTATTGGCCGTACCGGTCGTGCGGGCCGCAAAGGTATTGCCATTTCTCTGGTAGAAGCGCACGACCATCTGCTGCTGCAGAAAATTGGCCGCTACGTTGATGAGCCACTGAAAGCTCGCGTCATTGACGGGCTTCGTCCGACCACGCGTGCACCGAGTGAAAAAATGACGGGTAAACCGTCCAAGAAAGCGCTCGCGAAACGTGCAGAAAGAAAAGAGAAAGAAAAAGAGAAGCCGCGCGTGAAGCAGCGCCACCGCGATACCAAAAACATTGGTAAGCGCCGTAAGCCAAGCTCTGCTGCGCCAGAGACAAAAACTGAAGAGTAAAAAAAAGCCGGGACATGTCCCGGCTTTTTTATTCCCCCCCCGTGGCTGAAGCCTTACAGGCTTTCAGTAAAGGTACGGGCGATAACGTCGCGCTGCTGTTCCGGGGTCAGAGAGTTGAAACGTACCGCATAGCCAGACACGCGGATGGTCAGCTGTGGGTATTTTTCAGGGTGCTCAACGGCATCCATCAGCGTTTCGCGACGCAGGACGTTAACGTTCAGGTGCTGACCGCCTTCTACGCGCACTTCTGGCTGCACTTCCATTGGAATTTCACGGTATTCAATTTCGCCCAGCTTGTTAACCGGAACGATTTCGTCTTCCGCAAAACCGGCTTTCGCTACTACACAGCGCGCTTCGTTTTTCTCGCTGTCCAGCAGCCAGAAAGAGTTCAGCAGGTCGTCGTTTGCAGCTTTAGTAATCTGGATACCTGTAATCATGTGTTGCCTCCCTTAGGCTACATTAACTGATGCTGGCCTTTTGCGGCCAATTGGTAAAACCATTGTTTGTTGTGTGTATATATAACATTCAGCCTCGGGCGATTTATTGATTTAAATCAACAAAAACACTAACCACATAAAGAGTGTGGTCAGGATTTATTGTTTCAGATCAATTTTCACATCTTGCCAATTCAACTTGTCCCGCCTCTTTTCTAAAATAAATTTAGCGAGTTAGCCCACTTTTCAGCGCGTAATTTTGCTCACCGGGCTTTAACAGGTAAGCTAGGCACAGAATGAAATTCGCAGGAGAGCGAGATGACCACACCTTTAACCTGGCATGACGTGCTGGCAGAAGAGAAGCAGCAGCCCTATTTTATCCAGACCCTCAGCACCGTTGCGGCTGAACGGCAGGCCGGCCAGACAATTTATCCGCCGCAGAAGGATGTGTTTAACGCCTTTCGCTACACCGAACTGAGCGATGTGAAGGTGGTTATTCTGGGACAGGATCCTTACCACGGCCCCGGTCAGGCTCACGGACTGGCGTTCTCCGTTCGCCCTGGCGTGGCTATCCCCCCTTCTCTGCTGAATATGTATAAAGAGCTGGAAGGAACGGTCCCCGGCTTTACCCGCCCTACTCATGGTTACCTGGAAAGCTGGGCGCGCCAGGGCGTGCTGCTGCTGAATACCGTGTTAACCGTTCGGGCAGGTCAGGCACACTCTCACGCCAGCCTGGGATGGGAAACGTTTACCGATAAGGTAATTAGCCTGATTAATGAGCACCGTGAAGGCGTCGTATTTTTACTCTGGGGTTCGCATGCGCAGAAGAAAGGGGCGATTATCGATCGTCAGCGACATCACGTTCTGAAGGCACCGCACCCGTCGCCGCTGTCTGCACACCGCGGTTTCTTTGGCAGTAATCATTTTGTTCTGACGAATGAGTGGCTGGAAAAGCGTGGCGAAAAGCCAATTGACTGGATGCCTGTGTTACCGGCAGAAAGTGAGTAATTTGAGTTTGAATGCCCGGTGGACCGGGCATTCAATAAGTACAAATGCTTATGCTTTATTCTGACGCCACCATTCCGCCAGCAGCACGCCAGTCGCAACGGATACGTTCAGGCTTTCAACGTTGCCTGTCCCGTCGATAGAGACGCTCAGATCCGCGCTGGAGAGTGCCGCATCAGACAGACCATCGCGCTCCTGACCTAACACCAGCACCATTTTACGCGGCAGCGTTGCTTTAAACAGCGGCGTAGCGGCACGGCTTGAGGTGGTGACAATGGTGTAGCCCGCTTTACGGAACTGCTCAAGTGCATCCAGCACGCTGTCGCCGGTGATCGGCTGAACATGCTCGGCACCGCCTTCCGCAGTACGGATTGCCGCACCGGACTCCAGCAGCGCGGCATCCTGCAACAGTACGCCTTTCACGCCAAAGTGCGCGCAGCTGCGCATCATGGCACCCAGGTTATGCGGGTTGCCCACGTCCTCCAGCGCCAGCACGCAGTCATCGGCATCCGCCTGGCTGACCCACTGCTCAACGGTGGTGCCGTTACGTTTTTTGATCAGGAAGCAAACGCCGCCGTGGTGTTCGGTACCCGACGCTTTTGTCAGCTCGGCATCGTCAACCACATGATAGGCTTTGCGGTTCGCCGCCATCCAGCGCAGCGCTTCTTTAAAGCGCGGGGTCACGCTCTGGATAAACCATGCGCGAACGATACATTCCGGGCGGCTCTGGAACAGGGCCTGACAGGCGTTCTCGCCGTAAACGCGGGTCTCTTCCGCGCGCTGACGACGCAGCACTTCCGGATCGATAAAGCTTTTACCGCTGATACCGCCGTGATCGGCTTTTTCAGGAGCCTCTTCACCCGGCGCGCGCGAAACGGTGCGCCATGGGGATGCGCCGTCGCGGACATAATCATCGCGTTTGCGATCGTCGCGCTTGCGGTCATCGCCGCGGTTATTTCTGTCATCGCGGGCGGGGCGACGGCCACCGTCTGCACGAGAAGACGCCGGACGCCCGCCACCTTTTCCGGTACGCGGATTTTGGGTGCGTTTATCAGAGTCATCATCACTGCGGACATACATCACTTTGACCTTGCCGCTTTTGTTTTTCATTTCGTCGTTCATGCTTTTCTCCACCAGCGCTGCGCGAAGCGCGCAGATTACCCGATGTGCAAGCTCATAGCCATAATTTCGTACAAAAGCCTGTGACTATTGTTCCCATCGAATAAAACGCGTTGTCGTTTCATACAGGCTCACTGATAATATGTAACATATCAGAAACATTATCGGCGTTTTGCCGTTGTTCCACGGCTCTATCAGAGGTTAGTTATGAATACCGTATGTGCCAACTGTCAGGCTTTAAACCGCATTCCGGACGAACGGATGGATGACGGTGCCAAATGCGGGCGTTGTGGTCACGAACTGTTTGACGGCGAGGTGATTAACGCGACGGGTGCTACGCTGGACAAACTCCTCAAGGACGATCTGCCTGTTGTGGTCGATTTCTGGGCACCGTGGTGCGGCCCCTGCCGTAACTTTGCGCCAGTCTTTGAGGACGTGGCTGAAGAGCGCAGCGGGAAAATGCGTTTTGTGAAAGTGAATACCGAAGCAGAGCGCGAACTGAGCGCCCGTTTCCGCATTCGCAGCATCCCCACCATTATGATTTTCAAAAATGGTGAAGTGATCGACATGCTCAACGGTGCCGTGCCAAAAGCGCCGTTTGAAAGCTGGTTAAACGAATCCCTGTAACATTCACGGGGCACATCTTGTGCCCCGTTCTCTCCTCTGCGAAAATGGGGTTTTCCCTGCCATTTCGCCCATGACTGATAACGCTGTACTTCAACTACGCGCCGAACGCCTTGCGCGCGCAACTCGCCCCTTTCTTGCACGCGGCAACCGTATTCGCCGCTGCCAGCGCTGCCTGTTGCCGCTGAAAGTTTGCCTGTGCGCAACGCTTTCACCGAGTACGGCGAGAAGCCGGTTTTGTCTGGTCATGTTCGATACCGAACCGATGAAGCCCAGCAATACGGGCCGCCTGATCGCTGATATTTTGCCAGACACCGCCGCGTTTCAGTGGTCACGCACCGAGCCACCTCAGGCGCTGCTCGACCTGGTGGCAAGCCCGGACTATCAGCCAATGGTCGTTTTTCCCGCATCGTATGCAGGCGAACATCGCCAGGTGCTTTCGGAACCGCCATCCGGTAAGCCGCCGCTGTTCATCATGCTTGACGGCACCTGGACGGAAGCGAGAAAGATGTTTCGCAAAAGCCCGTATCTCGACGCGCTGCCGGTGATTTCCGTCGATCTGTCGCGCGTTTCAGCCTATCGCCTGCGTGAGGCCCATGCTGACGGGCAATACTGTACCGCCGAAGTGGCCATTGCACTTCTGGACCTGGCGGGAGACGCCCGGGCAGCAGGCGCGCTGGGTAACCACTTCTCCTGCTTCCGCGAACGTTATCTTGCGGGAAAAACCGTTCATAAGGGCAGTATCACAGCAACAGAGCCAGAAAGCGTTTAAAATCATCAGGTCGCTTGCATTCACGGGAGGCCTGCATGAGCCAGAGAGGGTTAGAAGCGCTACTACGTCCGAAATCCATTGCCGTTATTGGCGCTTCAATGAAGCCGGATCGCGCAGGCTATCTGATGATGCGTAACCTGCTGGCAGGCGGGTTTAACGGCCCGGTGATGCCCGTCACCCCTGCCTATAAAGCGGTACAGGGCGTGCTGGCGTGGCCGGACGTGCAAAGTTTACCTTTTGTTCCCGATCTCGCGGTGCTCTGTACGAATGCCAGACGAAACCTCGACCTGCTGGAATCGCTCGGCCAGAAAGGCTGCAAGACCTGTATTATTCTCTCATCGCCTCCTGAACAGCAGCCTGAGCTACTGGCCTGCGCCAGCCGCTACCAGATGCGCATCCTGGGCCCGAATAGCCTCGGCCTGCTTGCGCCCTGGCAAGGGCTGAATGCCAGTTTTTCCCCGGTTCCGATCCGCAAAGGCAAGCTGGCCTTTATTTCGCAGTCGGCGGCCGTGTCCAATACGATCCTCGACTGGGCGCAACAGCGGGAGATGGGCTTTTCCTACTTCATCGCCCTCGGCGACAGCCTGGATATTGACGTCGATGAGCTGCTGGATTTCCTGGCGCGCGACAGCAAAACCAGCGCTATTCTTCTCTACCTTGAGCACTTGAGCGACGCCCGCCGCTTTGTGTCCGCCTCTCGTAGCGCGTCGCGTAATAAACCGATTCTGGTCATCAAAAGCGGCCGTAGTCCTGCGGCCCAGCGCCTGCTGCATTCCCATTCCGGGATGGATCCCGCCTGGGATGCCGCCATCCAGCGCGCCGGTCTGCTGCGGGTACAGGATACGCACGAGCTTTTTTCCGCCGTCGAAACATTAAGCCACATGCGCCCCTTGCGCGGCGAGAAGCTGATGATCGTCAGCAACGGTGCCGCTCCCGCTGCTCTGGCGCTGGACGAGCTGTGGCTGCGCAACGGCAAGCTGGCAACGCTGGGAGAAGAGACGCTTCAGCGCCTGGGCGAGGCACTGCCGGGAAGCGTTGCGCCCGGTAACCCGCTCGATTTACGCGATGATGCCAGCAGTGACCGCTACATAAAGGCGATATCGCTTTTGCTGGATAGTCAGGATTTTGATGCACTCATGATTATCCATTCACCCAGCGCGGTCGCGCCGGGCAGCGAAAGCGCGCGTGCGCTGATTGAGGCCGTCCGAAACCATCCACGCGGTAAATATGTCACCTTACTGACCAACTGGTGCGGCGAGTTCTCCTCGCAGGAAGCGCGACGTCTGTTTAGTGAAGCCGGGTTGCCAACCTATCGTACTCCGGAGGGCACCATTACGGCGTTTATGCATATGGTTGAGTATCGACGCAACCAGAAGCAGCTGCGTGAAACGCCTGCCCTGCCGGGCAATCTGACGGCAAACTCCGTGGACGTTCACAGGCTGTTGCAGCAGGCCATCGAAGAAGGCGCAACTTCCCTTGATACCCATGAGGTGCAGCCCATTCTTGGCAGCTATGGAATGCAAACCCTGCCAACCTGGATTGCCAGCGATAGCGCTGAGGCGGTGCATATCGCTGAACAGATTGGCTATCCGGTCGCGCTGAAGCTGCGCTCGCCCGATATTCCGCATAAGTCTGATGTTCAGGGCGTGATGCTGTACCTGCGCACCGCGACGGAAGTTCAGCAGGCTGCAGACGCCATTATCGATCGCGTTAAAATGACATGGCCACAGGCCAGGATCCACGGTCTGCTGGTGCAGAGCATGGCTAACCGTGCGGGAGCGCAGGAACTGCGGGTAGTTGTGGAGCACGATCCGGTTTTTGGTCCGCTCATTATGCTGGGTGAAGGGGGTGTCGAATGGCGTCCAGAAGAGCAGGCGGTGGTCGCTCTCCCGCCGCTTAACATGAACCTGGCGCGTTATCTGATAATTCAGGCTATCAAAAGCAAAAAGATCCGCGGACGAAGCGCCCTGAGGCCGCTTGATATCGCCGGGTTAAGTCAGTTTCTGGTGAAGGTCTCTAACCTGATTGTCGACTGCGCCGAGATCCAGCGCCTGGATATCCACCCGCTCCTCGCCTCCGGGAATGAATTTACCGCCCTGGACGTGACGCTGGATATTGCGCCATTCGTCGGAGACCGGGAAAGCCGTCTCGCCATCCGTCCTTATCCTCTTCAGCTTGAAGAGTGGGTGGAGATGAAAAATGGCGAGCAGGCGCTGTTTCGCCCTATCCTTCCGGAAGATGAGCCGCTGCTGCGGGAATTTATCTCGCAGGTGACAAAGGAAGATTTGTACTATCGCTATTTCAGCGAAATCAACGAATTTACCCACGATGATTTAGCCAATATGACCCAGATCGACTACGATCGAGAAATGGCGTTCGTGGCAGTGCGCCGTTCCGGGCAAGGAGATGAAATACTTGGCGTGACCCGCGCCATTTCCGACCCGGACAACGTGGATGCGGAGTTTGCCGTGCTGGTGCGTTCCGATCTTAAAGGTTTGGGGTTGGGCAGGCGGCTGCTCGAAAAGCTTATTGGCTATACGCGCGATCACGGATTGTTACGCCTGAATGGCATTACTATGCCAAACAATCGGGGCATGGTGACCCTGGCGCGGAAACTTGGTTTTGACGTTGATATCCAGCTGGATGAAGGCATCGTCTCCCTTTCGCTCAGCCTGAGTTCCACGGATAAACAGAAGTAAGCTGCTGGAAATGTTACCCACTTTTCACGGCACTGGGGTATCATTGTCCGCTTATGTTGTTTGCCTGGTACAGACAACCCTTCAATGAACAGAGAAGAAACGCACTGTGATGTTGTCAAAATTTAAGCGTAACAAACATCAACAACACCTTGCTCAACTACCGAAGATTTCTCAGTCAGTTGATGATGTAGAGTTCTTTTATGCTCCCGCTCGCTTCCGGGAGACGCTTCTGGAAAAGATTGCCAGCGCGACGCGACGCATCTGCATTGTGGCGCTCTATCTTGAACAGGATGAAGGTGGGCGCGCGATCCTGAACGCGCTCTATGAAGCGAAACGTCAGCGTCCGGAACTGGACGTTCGCGTGCTGGTTGACTGGCACCGTGCGCAGCGTGGCCGTATTGGCGCGGCTGCTTCAAACACAAACGCTGACTGGTATTGCCGCACGGCCCAGGAAAACCCGGGTATTGATATCCCGGTGTACGGCGTGCCGGTGAATACCCGTGAAGCGCTTGGCGTACTCCATTTCAAAGGATTTATCATTGATGACAGCGTCCTCTACAGCGGCGCCAGCCTGAATGATGTTTACCTCCATCAGCTCGATAAATACCGTTACGATCGCTACCATCTGATCCGCAATCCGCAGATGGCTGACATCATGTTTAACTGGGTTGATAAAAACCTGGTGCATGGACGCGGTGTTAACCGCCTTGACGATACTCATCGCCCTAAAAGCCCGGAAATCAAAAATGAGGTTCGTTCCTTCCGTCAGGAGCTGCGCGACGCGGTTTATCGCTTCCAGGGTGATGCCAATAACGAAGAGCTGTCCGTTACGCCGCTGGTAGGGTTAGGAAAATCCAGCCTGCTGAACAAGACTATCTTCCATTTGATGCCGTGCGCGGAGCACAAGCTCACTATCTGCACGCCGTACTTCAACCTTCCCGCCGTTCTGGTGCGTAATATCATTCAGCTGCTGCGTGATGGCAAAAAGGTAGAAATCATTGTTGGGGATAAAACGGCAAATGACTTCTTTATTCCGGAAGATCGGCCTTTCAAGATTATCGGCGCACTACCCTATCTTTATGAGATCAACCTGCGTCGTTTCCTGAGCCGCTTGCAGTACTATGTGAACACCGACCAGCTGGTTGTACGTCTCTGGAAAGACGAAGACAACAGCTACCACCTCAAGGGGATGTGGGTTGATGATGAGTGGATGCTGCTGACCGGTAATAACCTGAACCCGCGCGCCTGGCGTCTGGATCTGGAAAATGCCATTCTTATTCACGATCCTCAGCATGCGCTGGCCGCGAAACGCGATCGTGAGCTGGAGCTTATACGCACCCATACTACCGTTGTTCGTCACTATCGCGATCTGCAAAGCATCGCTGACTATCCGGTTAAGGTCCGTAAGCTGATACGCCGTCTGCGCCGGATCCGTATCGATCGCCTCATCAGCCGCATTCTGTAATATACGGGCCCTGTCATCGACGGGGCTTTTTTATGGAGCCTGTTATGCGTATCCCTCTCCTGTTAATTCCCCTTTGCCTGACCGGCTGTAGCCATATGGCCAATGATAACTGGTCAGGTCAGGATAAAGCTCAACACTTTCTGGCCTCTGCAATGTTGTCCGCAGCGGGCAATGAGTATGCGCAGCATCAGGGATATAGCCGGGATCGAAGTGCCGCAATTGGCCTGATGTTCTCTGTAAGCCTGGGGGCATCGAAAGAACTATGGGACAGCCGCCCCTCGGGAAGCGGCTGGAGCTGGAAAGATTTCGCCTGGGACGTAGCCGGTGCAACAACCGGCTACGCCGTCTGGCAGATGGCGCATTATTAAAGGCGAATACCTTTTCCTTTGCGATGCAGCATCAGCGAGACAATGAATGCCAGCGCCCCCATTACGGTGACATACCAGAAGAAGGTTGTTTCACTGCCCCATGACTTAAGCGAAAGCGCGACGTACTCAGCCGATCCGCCGAACAGGGCGTTAGCGACTGCGTAAGAGAGCCCAACGCCTAGCGCCCTCACCTGTGCCGGAAACATCTCTGCTTTCAAAATACCGCTAATTGCCGTGTAAAAACTGATAATAATCAGTGCCACCATGATCAGCGCAAAAGCGACATACGGAGAGGTGGTATGCTGGAGGGCGGTAAGAAGCGGAACGGTGCCGAGGGTAAGCAAGCCGCCAAAGATGAGCATTGACGTGCGGCGACCTATTTTGTCCGACAGCGCACCGACAATCGGCTGGATCAGCATAAAGACAAGTAACGCCACCGTCATGATGACGCTCGCAACGTTGGCATGCATACCCGTCGTGTTAACGAGATATTTTTGCATGTAGGTGGTGAAGGTATAGAAGCTCAACGAGCCTGCGGCGGTAAAACCTAATACCATCAAAAATGCTTTGCGGTTTCGCCAGAGGCCTTTCATCGAACCGGCTTCTTTCAGCGCCCTGACCTCCTGTTGAGAGGTTTCATCAAGCTGACGGCGTAACCATAGCGCCACGACCGCCAGGGCTGCCCCCATGGCAAACGGGATACGCCAGCCCCAGGCGCGTAAATCTTCATCGCTAAGGATCTGTTGAAGGATCACCACAACCAGTAACGCCAGCAGCTGCCCGCCAATGAGGGTCACATACTGGAAGGACGCATAGAAACCTTTTCGTCCTTCTACGGCCACTTCACTCATGTATGTCGCACTGGTGCCGTATTCTCCACCGACTGAAAGCCCCTGGAACAGACGGGCCAATAGCAGCAGCGCGGGTGCCCATGTTCCGATAACGTCATACCCTGGCAAGCAGGCAATTACCAGCGAGCCGACGCACATCATACAGACAGAGATAAGCATGGAGGTCTTGCGCCCTTTTCTGTCCGCGATCCTGCCGAACAGCCACCCACCAATAGGACGCATCAGGAACCCGGCAGCAAAAACGCCAGCGGTTTGCAGAAGCTGAGTAGTGGTATTCCCGGACGGGAAAAAGATATGCGCGAAGTAGAGCGAGCAGAATGAATAGACGTAAAAATCAAACCATTCTACCAGGTTCCCCGATGAGGCCCCAACGATGGCCCAAACCCGACGGCGAGTATCCTTGTCTGCTAAATTTGTATTATCCGTATCTGCACTGGCTACGGTTTCTGTCATTTTAAATCCCCTGTGTCACATTGCGGGCCATTGCCCACAAACAGTAAAACCGGATTTAAAACGAATCGTTAGGTAAATAAAATGTTTCTAATATGTTTCATTGCGTTTTGTGAAGTCGATCAGGTATCGAATTATTAGCGAACGTAGTAATTAGCCCCACGCCTGCTGGTGCGCCTTCTTTCGCTGTAAATAATCTTCATCCGCCCGAATCTTATCCCACCAGGTTTTGAATACCGCAGCGGCTTCAGCTTTTACAGGATCGTGGTCGAGGGGTTTGACCTGGCGTTTCTCATCATACTTTTTACCGCCTTTATGATTTGCATATCGCCGGGCGCGCGTGTAGCCCATCTGAATGAACTTACGTGCCATATCCATCCCCACAAAATCATTTTGCTGACGGTATTCTTCAAACAGGGCATATATCGCTTTTGCCGAGCGCGCTGCGACTTCAGCATTTTTGTAGCGCCAGTGCGGAAGGATTTCGCTTTTATAAGGTTCGACCATCAATACGCCCTGTTCACCCCGACCTACCTGATACAGTTCGGGATGCTCGCGAAAATTAATGGCGGCAAAATCTTGTTGGTAATCAAAGGGACGTGTCAAAGCGGCACCATTGTTAAGAATCGTTTTAACAATTGTAGGCACGGTCAGGCTGTGCCGCCACCCGGCACTTTCTCGTGCACAAAGCAAAAAACCCCGCACCTTACGGTACGGGGTTCTTCTTGATTGATGCCTGGCAGTTCCCTACTCTCACATGGGGAGACCCCACACTACCATCGGCGCTACGGCGTTTCACTTCTGAGTTCGGCATGGGGTCAGGTGGGACCACCGCGCTAAAGCCGCCAGGCAAATT